>QMPA01000285.1 GCA_003650365.1 Bacteroidota bacterium
GCAATACTTTCGTAGGCTTTGGTGGTATCGGGCACATAATAAAAAACGAGCATAATACCGGTTATCACCTGAACGGTGAACATATATAAAGGTGTACCACCCAATGCCCACCACCAACGTTTCAGGTGATTTGGAATGGGTTCTGCGGTCAGTTCAATCAGGGCATCCTGATCGACGGGAAATGATTGTTTAAGCCAAGCTCCTAGTCCCATAATTAACCCTCCGCATCTTTAAAGTAAATAAAAACGTTGTCGTCTTCAATCTCCGTATGGTAGGTCTGCAAAGGAGCAGGGGGCGGGCCGGCAATTACGTTGCCATTTTTGTCGAACCTTCCGGCATGACAGGGGCAGTAAAATTCCTGCTTGTCTTTTTGCCAGTAAACAGTGCATCCCAAATGCGTGCATACAGTTGACATGGCCTTGATTTCCCGTTCGCCGGTACGTACAAGGACGAGGTCTTTTCCACGCAAATCGGTAATCTTGCGGGAGGCGTTAATAGGCAGTTCATCCAGGTGCATCGTGAATATCCGACGGGTAATATCGCGCTTTTTTGGAGTAATAAAGCGGATACCCATAGCGGTTATTCCGGCAAATGCACCACCTAATGGAATGAATGCCAACATGTTTTTTAATGCATCTCTTCTGTCCATATAATTATTGTTTTTGGTATTATTCTTTACTAAAAAATGTGGGCTTGAATGTGAGCATAATCCATGCCCAGTTGTTGGTGTTTTTGTAAAATTCGCCGGTTGGATTACTGGCATATTTTAGAACCTGCATGGTTTCAGTGGCAAACATTTGTGAATAACCACCCTGTATTTTAACGCTTTTCGATATTGCGTAAGTGACAACGAAGTCAAGCTCAGTGCCAAGTCCGCTGCTATAGTCTGTATTCCCATTGCTAAGTGTTGCTGCAGTCATCAGGTAGTGAGGGATCAAGGCAAGCGTAACTTTCTTAATTTTAACTTTTAAAGGAAGATAAACGTCAATTAAACCCACATTCCCTGCATGGTTTCCTACATAGAAATAATCCATCCATCCATTGAATTTATGGTTGGTTCCATAAAATGGGAAGAATGATTGGTCTTTTTTACCTGCTACACCTTGATCTTTCGTAGCAGTTCCAGAAAGATACTCGAATCCCAGTCCGAACGTAAATGCCTTGATTAAATGAAGCGAAACATCGCCTGCAAAATACATTGCTGAAAGATCATTATTGGCTTTGTTTTTTCCACCCTGATAATACACAGCAGCGTTGAACTTGATCTTTTCACCCTTAAATGTATACCTGCCACCAATAGTCTGGCTGTAAGCAATATTCTCATCATAGGCTTTTGTTGTATCACCGGCGGCGGCATCATAGGCAAGTCCATTGTTTAAAAACAATACGCTAATTCCGGATTTTCCAAAATCACCGTGATAATGCAACCATTGGATAGATTTGTAATTTTTATTGGTATAGTTTACGCGTTCTAAAGATGCCTGCATGGCATTTATGGCAAAACCAAAGTCGAGCTTGTGGTTGTCGCCAAAAAAGAATTTTAAAATTGCCGCATCGTGACTACGTGCTTGCTGTGCCCAGCCCACGCTACCAAAAATCCGATGGTCGTCGTAAATAATCTCCATCCGGCCGACTTTCAGTTGCAGGAACTTTGCAAACTTTATCTGTGCCCAGGCTTCGTGTACTGAAAAACCGTTAACATCAGCACTGTTCAACTGATTCACATCACCCCAAACCCTGACATCTTGCAAACTAACATAGGCTTTGAATGTTTCGTTTGCGAAAAATCCATTTAAACGGGTTCGCTGTGAGACAAAACTGGCTGGGTTTGCATCGTCAGGAAATAAGGTCTTGTAACCATGTCTGAATTCGTAACGAGGCCTGACTTCAGCAGAAACTTTAACCGTCTGCGCAAGCAAGTCACCAGCTACTGTAATTAAAATCCCAATAAATAAGAGGGAAAGTAGTAATCTTCTCATAATGAATTGATTTTTTTATTTAAGAATTTAAGTATTAAAGAATTTGTTTTCTGAAATAGAAATCAAAATTAACAACTATTTAACATTGTTTAACATTAAAAGATGTTTATTAGAAAATTTAGAAGGTTTCTAAATTGAGGGGGGGTGAAGCAAGGTTAATTAATCACTAATAGTAAGCAAATTAAATGTAATCCTGAAGCGTATTTGCTTTTAAATGGTTGACAAAATCTATAGTCATTTTTTTTATAATGTTATCCCTGATACACATGTCAAGGGGGCAGAGGTGATGTTCGTGCGGGCATGCACCATATTCTATTTCTCCTTCAATAGAGCGGTAGATGTCATAAATTAAAATATCCTCCGGTTTTTTCTTCAAAAAAAATCCGCCGGTAGGTCCCCGCAAAGAACTAAAAATACCATCCTTAACAAGCCTTTGCAGAACTTTCCCAATGTTAAATTTTGAGTGGCCTAATTTTTCTGATAGCTGAATTGCATTTAAGGGTTTATCAGTTCTTCCGATTAGAATAGCAGAATGGATTCCAATAGAAGCAGCATCTGAAAAATTAATAACCTTTGGCATGTTGAAAGAATATTTGGAACTGCAAAGTTATACTATTTAAGGAAATAGTTTCTTAAATAGAATTTCTTTTCGCGAATAACATTCAAGCATTAAACTCAAACCTGCAAGGTGGGCTTTAGCTCTTAGCAGCTTGAAAAAGTACAAATCCCACCGTTCTTATCTTGTCCCAAGAATAATAAATAGATGAATTGATTAAATGAAACAAGTATGATTGATTATAAACACAAAAGGGGATGATTAACTCTAGAGGGGTGTCAAATTTTTAGGCTGAGAAAATAAAACAATAAACCGTTAGACATCTTCTAACAAGTTTGATATTTGTGAGGATTTGAATAAAAAGGGTACTTATCAAAAATAAACTAATTTCGCCGTTTTTATTAGAAATGGCATATTGATTAAATTGTCATCTCACAAACAGTTTATATGTCATTTAATTCATTGGGCTTATCCGATGCCTTGTTGAAAGCAATCAACAAAAAAGGATATACAACACCAACCGCTATCCAGGAAAAGGCGATTCCACGTATTCTTGAAAGAAAGGATGTGTTGGCTTCAGCACAAACCGGAACAGGAAAAACAGCTGGATTTGCTTTACCAATAATACAAATATTGGCACAGGGACAAAGGCTTCGGAGAAGACCGGTTCGCGCTTTGGTTTTAACGCCTACCCGGGAATTAGCTGCACAGGTTTATGCCGAAGTGAAAGAGTATTGCAGTTTTGTCGATATCCGTTCAACGGTAATATTTGGAGGTGTAAACCAAAATCCCCAGGTTGCAGTTTTGCGACAAGGTGTCGATATTTTGGTTGCTACTCCAGGACGATTGCTCGACCTGCACGGTCAAAAAATGTTGTCGCTGGCTAAAATAGAGTTCTTGGTTTTGGACGAAGCCGATCGTATGCTCGACATGGGATTTTTAAGAGACATTCGTCGAATTCTTGAACTGATGCCCGACAGGCGGCAGAACCTTTTATTTTCGGCAACCTTTTCGAGAGAAATCAAAAGGCTGGCCAGTGGCTTTTTAAATAATCCGGTTATTGTAGAAGATACCCCGGAGCAGGCCACTGTTGAAAAGATCGATCAAAAAGTAGTTCGGGTTGATAAAGGGAGAAAAACAAGACTTATTATCAAATTAATTTCGGAAGGTAACTGGAAACAAGTATTGGTTTTCACGCGGACAAAACATGGCGCCAACCGACTTAGTCAGAAATTAGTTAAAGCGGGAATATCAGCTTCTGCCATTCATGGTAATAAAAGTCAAAGCCACCGAACAAAAACACTAGATGGTTTTAAGAAGGCGACCATCAGGGTATTGGTGGCGACAGATATTGCAGCCCGGGGACTTGACATTCCATTACTGCCCCATGTTATTAATTACGAGTTGCCGAATGTGTCCGAAGATTATGTACATCGCATTGGCCGCACAGGCAGGGCAGGAGCACGCGGGGAAGCCATCTCGTTGGTTAGCGGTGAAGAATTGGCATACTTAAAAGGAATTGAAAAACTCATTGAGCAAAGTATTCCGTCAGAAATAATTGCCGGTTTTGAGCCAAGCCAGGGAACAGAAACCAAAATTGAAGAGCCCCAAAAGTTGCATTTCAGGAAACCAAAGCCAAAGAGTAACAAAGGGAATTATAAGAAAAGGCAACGTAAATTTGGTAAAAGGCCGGAGTAAATTATTTTGGTCTCGATATCGATTGAGGTGGGTAATAATGTTCTTCAGCTTATCTGGCAGGCTACTATAGACCAGGTCATGTACTCCTAAAAATGAATTTATTACTGCCCAACATGAACAATAACAAATGGTTTTCGATGAGCAGTTGACTTGTTCCCTCCAGAATTATGTTTTAGCAATCGCTTCTCAATATTGGAAGTGTAACCTTTGTATAATTTGTGGTCTTTCAGGGAGTAAAGTACATAGACGAAATACATGACGGAATTGATTAAATGAAAAAAGCCGCCCAATTAGGCGGCTTCTAGTAGC
>QMPA01000286.1 GCA_003650365.1 Bacteroidota bacterium
CGGCATTTTATAATCACTCCCTTGCTATTTTGCAGTCTGTTTTATTGGTTTTCATTTGCATTTTACTATTGTTTTTAGACAGGAAATACATTGCCGATGCACCATTCTTATCTGTCAGCGATAGGGGAATGGATACTAAAATTTATACATTAAAAAAGGGTAAAAACCTGAGCCTGTTGTTTTTGTTTGGATGGTTTCTTATCTCCGTTGTTTTTCCATTTTTTATTCTTTTTATCCAATCGTTTAAAAACGGGGGCGACAAATTTATTCAGGCATTTGAATTGCTGATACCAACTTTTGGCAATTCAATTGGATTGGCATTTTTTGGTGCATTGATTATTGTTTTTATTGGGTTTACCGCTGCTTACCTGTCTGCCAGGCAGTCAAATAAATCTTTCGACTGGTTATTGCTCATCATATTTGCAATCCCGTCAACCATTTTTGGTATTAGTTTAATCAAGTTTTATAATCAACCCATCTTCGGTTTTATTTATTCAAGTTACGCCATCATATTAATTGGTTATGTGGGGAAATTTTCATTTATCTCATCTAAATTAATTGGAAATGCCATCAAGCAAATACCAAATTCATTAGATGAAGCTGCACAAATTGAAGGCGTCACATTTTTTTCACGATTACGAAAAATCCTAATTCCAATGATTCTGCCGACACTGTTTGTCGCCTTTATCATCAGCTTTATTTTTAGCCTTGGCGAATTAGGAACAACCATTATGCTTTATCCGCCAGGTACAGAAATTATGCCCATAAAGGTATTTACGATAATGGCAAATGCACCTCAATCGCTTACCAGTTCTATGACTTTGATTGTATTTTCAATTACTTTGTTATTGATTACAGGATTATATTTTATTGTGAAAACATTCTTTAAAAAATACAGTTTTGCCAATGATTAAACTGAAAAATATTACCCATTCTTATGGACATAAACCGGTGCTTCACAATCTAAGCTTAGATATTGAAGCCAAGCAATTAACCTGTTTACTTGGCAGTTCGGGCTGTGGAAAAACCACCATATTACGCCTTATTGCAGGCCTTGAAATTCCTCAGGACGGACAAATTATTATTGATAATAAAACTGTTACAGAAAACCGGCAATCCATCATTCCACCACACCAACGAAACACAGGTTTTATTTTTCAGGATTTAGCACTTTGGCCACATTTTACAGTTTATAAAAACATTGCTTTTGGCTTAGCCGAACGGAAGGAAAAGAATGTGAAAGATAGCGTATTTAAAATGCTCGATTTTTTCGATTTACACGCATACGCTGAAAAATATCCGCATCAACTATCGGGCGGACAAAAGCAATTACTTGCTATTTCCCGCTCATTGGTTCTTAAACCAAAAATTTTATTGATGGACGAACCACTGTCTAACCTTGATGTAAAACTGAAACGAAAAATACTGGAACACATTAAAAACCTAAAACAAAATTTTGACCTCACCATTATCTATGTTACACATGACCATAAAGAGGCTTTCGCAATAGCAGACAAAATAGTCGTACTGGACAAAGGAAAAATTGAAGAATCAGGAACTGTGGAAGAAATAAAAAAATCGGAAAATAAATTTGTGCAATATTTTTTAGAATATTAATTAAAAAAAACGATAATCATGAAATCATCACAATTAAAAGGTAAGATTATTAAAGTAATAAGTATCATCTATTTGAGTACTTTTTTACTCATAAGTTGCAATAACGCAAATGGCAAAAACAATGGTCAGCAAGATAAAAAGGTAAAGGAAACTACCGAAACTGCCCCGGTTTTGCTTACTGACACGACCTTTACTTTTAGCAATAATGAAATCGGGAAAATCCCATCCGGTTGGTCACAATATTTTACAGGAAAAGGTAAAAGTACGAGTTGGAAGGTTTTAGATGACAATGGAAATAAAGTCATCGCTCAATTATCAGAAGAAAATCCAAACTATCATTTCAATGAAATTATTTACGATGGTTTTGACGTTAAAAATGTTGAGCTGATAGTGGAAATGAAGGGTGTAAAAGGAGAAATGGATCAAGGTGGTGGTTTTGTCTGGCGCTTTATTGATGCCGACAATTATTATGTTGTTCGGGCCAATCCACTGGAGGACAATGTGGTATTGTATAAAGTTGAAAATGGTAAAAGAACAGATTTACCATTGATAAACCTGGGGAAAACCTATGGTGTAGATGTGGAACCTCTTGGTAGCGGCTGGAATACTTTAGGGCTAAAAGTTGTAGATAACCTGTTTACTGTGTACCTCAATAAAAAACAAATATTTCAGGTAAGTGATAAAACCTTCCAAAATGCGGGTAAAATTGGTCTTTGGACAAAAGCAGATGCAGTAACTTATTTTGATGATTTACAAGTTATTGTATTAAGCGAATAGGGTAAGCTGAAGGTATTGTCGCAGTTAAGTCTATATAAGAAATAGTCCCATACAGATGACGGGATGGCTCATTTGGATATGCGTCTTCGAGAGCGGTTTTAGCTCATTCCAAAAAGTAATACATCTCATTTTGTTGCAAATTAGAGCTGTACTTGACAAACTTATGAGCTTAAACCACGCTGATTAAAACAGGAAAGACAATCCAATAGAAGCTGACTTGCTTCATGGTTTATTCCATTACTATTTTGTAAGTTTGTGAAAAACCTATCTCATGAAAATCCTACCCATCGAAGAAGTACGCAATGCTGATACCTACACTATTGCCAACGAGCCTATAAAGTCCATTAAATTAATGGAAAGGGCCGCCACCCAATTGTACAAATGGATTAAAAAAAGAGTGAGCAAAAAACACACTGTCCGGGTTTTTGTTGGCTTGGGGAATAATGGCGGTGATGGACTGGTACTTGCAAGACTTTTATCGCAGAAGGGATATGAAGTAGAAGTCAATGTTATCCGATATTCAGATAAAACTTCCGTAGATTTTCAGATAAACTTCGAGCGTTTGAGCGAATGTTCAACAATCAATGTCAATGAGATTAAGGACAAGTCAGGTTTACCAAAACTCATGCCGGATGATTTGCTGGTGGATGCCATCTTTGGATCAGGATTGGCAAGGCCCGTAAAAGGTTTTATTGCTGATGTAATCACGCATTTGAATAAGTGTCCAGCGAACACCATTTCCATTGATGTTCCATCCGGTCTTTTTTCTGACAGCACTTCAATAAATAGCGGGGGTGCAATTGTGAAAGCTGATTACACCCTCAGCTTTCAGTTCCCAAAATTGGCATTCCTGTTTCCGGAAAATGATGCTTTTGTGGGAGACTGGCATTTACTGGACATCGGGCTGCATCACGATTTCATCAACAAAGTGGGGTGTCGGGATTTTTATATGGAAAAACAAGACGTCGTCCCACTGCTAAAAAAAAGAAGTCGTTATTCACACAAAGGAACTTTTGGGCACGCTTTACTAATTGCCGGGTGTTACGGAAAAATGGGCGCAGCGGTTCTGGCATCCCGTGCCTGTTTGCGTTCGGGAGTGGGATTATTGCATGCACACATTCCCAAATCGGGTTACGAAATCATGCAAACAGCCACACCCGAAACCATGTTGAGTATCGATCGTTATGACAATTATTTTTCAGAGATCCCCAATCTCGGACTTTTTACAGCCATTGGCATTGGCCCCGGTTTGGGCATGGAAAAACAATCGCAGATGGCACTGAAACTGTTGATACAGGAATACCCAAACTCAATTGTTTTTGATGCAGATGCTTTGAATATTTTGGCTGAAAACAAAACCTGGCTGGCGTTCCTGCCAAAAGGAAGCATCCTTACGCCCCATCCTAAAGAGTTTGAACGTTTGGCCGGCAAATGGAATAATGATTTTGAAAGATTACAAATGCAAAGGGATTTTGCAATCAAATACAGCATTTATCTAGTTTTAAAAGGGGCACATACCAGTATTTGTTTCCCCGATGGAAATTGCTATTTCAATTCAACCGGCAATCCCGGAATGGCCACTGCCGGAAGCGGAGATGTACTTACCGGATTGATAACAGGACTACTGGCACAAGGATACACTCCCGGTCAAGCCTCAGTTATGGGTGTTTATCTTCACGGACTTGCTGGTGATATTTCCACAAAAAAACACGGAATGGAAGCAATGCTTGCGGGTGATATGATTGAACAGATTGGGAAGGCTTTTAAGAAACTATAATAGGAAGGCTATTATTGATTCAAAAATCATCCATAAGCATTCTTTCTTTTCTCAGTCTTCCACTAGTTTACAAGCTCTTCAGAAAAACAAACTTCCACAAAATGAAGGAAATTAAAATTATGAGGTGTACGTTTTAAAAAGGTGTATTTTGGTCGATGATAATTCATTACTTTTTAACCAAACAAATTAATATGAAGAACATTTATTTTATTTCAATTGCCATTGTGCTCTTTTCCTTTTCAAACCTAAATGCACAAACACTTTTAGCAGAATACCCATTGCTTTCTGACGGGGTGGATATTAGCGGAAACAATACGGAAATGACAATTAGTAAGGCGCCTTTCCAAGA
>QMPA01000287.1 GCA_003650365.1 Bacteroidota bacterium
ATTTTCCGTTTCGTTTTACGGAAAGGGCAACGTCTTTTCTAAAATTTTCTTCTGCATTTGTCAGTACATCAAAGGTGCGGGTAATCTTGGCCATTATTTCTATTTTTAAGGTTTAAATGGAATTGCTCAAAAATAGTGATTTCTGGTGAATGGTTTAGCTGGCTAATCATTCAATTGTTGAATATACTCTTTGACGTTATTTTTGCCACGAAGACACAAAGACACAAAGCAAACACCAAGACTGCCATTTTTAGTTTCTTTACTTATTGTATCTTAGTAGCTTGGGGTCTTAGTGGCTTTTACGCGTAAGATAGTTTTCGAGTGGGCTCATTCTTCATGTGTTTTCAGCCATACAAAAAATGAACCTAGAAAGCATTTTCCGTTTACTCCTCCGTTTCAAACTCCAATTCCAAATCAACAGCCCGCTGAACGGGGTCAATAGTTTGAAGGACTTTTTGTTTCAGTTTGGGATTGAGATCGGGATGCGCTGACAGAAAGTTATTTACTGTTTCAGTTACAGAAGCGGAACGGTGTCCATAAAAAGTTGCAGCCAGCCAACGATCTGGAAAATGGAATTCACCACTTTCACAAATTTCTTCCAACATTTCGAGTGATGGCAAAACAAATTTCTCAGCACTTTTTGCGCGTAAAGAGTGGTGCAAAAATTGAACCGCTTCAATAACAAAGTCTTCATTTGTCCTGTTTTTTGGGCTTTTCAAAGTTTCAAAAAAACTACTTCGAACACCTTCGTTCTTACTTAATGCCGGAGAAACGAAATCCAATTCAGCAAGCAATTCAATATTTTTGGTCAATTGCTTTTGCCGATCTAAAATATCATCGGGTACATTTTTTGCAGCTGGCAAATCCTTCCTGAGGGCCAGTTCAAAAGCCAGTTTAATTTTATCTTTTTCTGTTAATTTTAAATCAGAAATTATGATTTCATCACGCCAAAGTGCCAGCATTTTATCAATCCCGTCACGGCTAATTGCTGTATTGATAAAGGCTTTGTAGTAAGCATATTTCTCATCCATATACTGTGCGTTCTTCATTTTATCCCACAATAAGGCCTCCATTATTCCTGCCCACTCTTTACGTTGTTGAGGATTTGAATAGCGCCAAAACATTTCTTCGTAATAAGAAACCAGCAAATTTATATTTTCAATCTGGTTTTCTTTTTCTAGATAAATGGGCAATGCTTTGCGCATATCGAGCGGAAGTAAATTCCCCCTGAGCAAGTTTTCCCAAAGGGTGATATAAGACACGCCCCTGCGCATTGGATCAAGTTTAAACATCAAGTCGGAAAGCAGAAAATTTTTCTCCCTGTTATTCTGAAAAAAGTAACCGTAAGCATAGGCATCCCAGTTCATTATAACCATATCAACCTCATGTATTGGGAATTCATAACGCTGCGTGTCGTCCCAAACCTCTTTATTTTGCCAACCACCTGGCCATCTTTTATACAAATACAGCGCTTGAGACCAAATAACATCATTTCGGTTTTGGTCGTATTGGTTGATTACATAAAGATCAAATTCCTGAAATGCTTTATACTCTGGCATACCGGTTTCTTTAAACCAGGTATCGCACCAGCTTTGTAAATCCTCTTTGGTCTTTCTGTCAAGAACAATAACCAAGTCATCCCAACTTGCGTTTGAAAATGAATATTTTTTGAGATAATCAATCAATCCCAATCTCATTTTTTCTTCGCTGATTATTTTTTCAAGTTGCCTGAAAAGGATGGGTGTTTTATGTTTAGCAAGGGAATTGGACAGGAAATTCACGTCAGCCGAATTATTACATTCCTGTTGAATCGGATGATTTCCCAACGTCCGGTCAATGGCCAATGCTTTAGGAAAGTGATTTGTCAGAAATATTAAATTATGATAAATAGTAGTAAATGAAGGGTTTACCATTTTCGACGAAAGATATTCAACCAGCATTTCTGATACCCAGGAACTGTTATACCAGTCGGCACTTACCAGGTTTCCATACCACATTTGGGCCGTTTTAGAAGCAATTAATTTCGCGCGTTTTAAATCCTGTACGGCTGTGGGTTTTCCTTCAAGAAGTAAATCATCAAGCTGAAAATAAACAAGGCCGGGCTGAGCAGTACTGTTTTCTTTAAGCGCAGGCAACAGCAGCAAATCGTATTTCTGAAAAGGGTAGGCAATTTGGGTGTAAGCTTCCATCCAGTCCAATGCATTAAACTGTACATCGAAAAGATATTCCTCGTTCGCATCTAACTTATCAGCCTCACCTTTAGGGAAGTAAATATTTACAATCCGGCTGTTCTTTTCTTTCGTCAATTTATCAAATTCTCCGGCTGCAAAACCAAACATAGATGTACTGATGGGTTTGGTGTTTTCAAACTGAAAAAGACTCCGCTCACCACCTTCATCAAGCTGACGTACCGGGGCATTGCCAATAGCAGTCCAACCCGGAGGTAACATAAGGTTTAGCGAAAAGAGCGCTTTCAAATTCAGTTGGTCGAAACAAGGAAAAACGGTAGAAGCTTTATTCGGCGCAAATGAAGAATAAAGAAAATCATCATTTCTGTTCAGTGCTTTATCATTCACATTAAAATCAATCTTTACCTGGTTGTTCCCAACTTTCAAAGCAGCTTTTGGAAGAATAAGATGTCCATTATTAAACTGATATTCAGCCTTTTCTCCATTGACCAAAACTTGTAAAATATTCTCTTTTGGGGCATTAAAATCAAGGACGAGTGTGGTCTCGTTTTTCTTCAATTGAAAATCGATCTGTATACCTCCTTTGATTATTTCACTTTTATTTTCAGGAACATTCAGAATCAAGGTGTATAAAATATTCCCGATACTTTGCTTTCTGGAATCATTTAGACTTTTCGAAATACCTTTTTCAACTTGAAAACTCTCCTGTTGCTTCTGCTGTTCACAAGCCGAAAACAGGAAAACGATAAACACTAACAGTATGATTAATTTCTTCATCTTTCTAATTTCTTATTCCTCAATTTTACGAGGCTGCAAATATCTACATTTTAGATGAATTAGTGAATTCGTTTTAAACTGATTAATTCATAAATAATACTAAATTGCTTTTTCGCCACGTACTGTAGCACGGTGGCACATCTTCTTATTCTTGATGGCTAAAGCCAAAACATATTATCAGTATTTATCACCGCCCTTAAGGAATGGTGTAAGAAAATCCACCAATCAGCTTTATTTACTTTGGAACAAAAACAGTTTAATCCAGACCCGCCGGGTTTTTTCTAACCCGTCGGGTCTAATCGAGGTCTGGAATATTTTTAAACCCATCAGAGTCTGAAAGCACCTAGAATACTTTCAACCCAACGGGTGCAAAGGGCCACCCGGAAAGTCCTTGTAGAAACTTACTCACAATAAAATTTTTCAACACCCGGTTTCTGTTTATTCTCTTCATGAAATAAAAAAAAGTCTTGTATCGAATCAAAAAAGGAAAGTACCTCAACGCGATCGAGTCGTGTTGGCTTGTCAGAAATAATGGTTTTATAAGATGAATATTTCCAATCAGACAGTTGTTTGACCAAACCATGATGAATCGGGTTTCGGTGGATATAATTTACAAGTAGAACAAAATAATCTTCATCTTCAACCATAATCCTTTTAAACGGTTGGAAAAATAATCGCCCGGTTCTATTGTACAGTTTGTTAAATGATTTTGAGTAGCTATTAAAAAAGTTGCCGAATACTTGTAAAAGGAAATTACTGTATTCGTCTTCACTTATTCTTTGAAGTCCGGGTATATCATTTGGTTCTTTGATTCTCAGCATTAAATGAAAATGATTGGGAATAAGGCAGTAGGCATAAATATTGGCAACTGGTAAAATGAAGCGTTCTATCTTTTTCAGAAAATGCTCATAATCTTCATCCGTTTTAAAAAGCAGTTCGCTGCCAACCGCTTTATTGTAAACATGATAAATTTCCCCACAAACCAATGTTTCCGTTCTGTTAACAGTTTTTCTGCTCATCATCCAAAAATATTTTGCTTGGCGTAAATTTACATAAATCAAATGAGATGGTTTTGATTTAGACCCGCCGGGTTTATCCCAGCTCCAAGCCCTCCTGTAAAATATTCTTCGTTGTAAACACATTTTTTTAAAAACTGCCAGATTGCTTTTTCTCCTAAAACGTTGTGCCAGAGACCCGATGGTTTGGGGAAACTTGTCTGTTTTGGAAATACAATGATTTAGACCCGCCGGGTTTTTTCCAACCCGGCGGGTCTGACAGTTTCTGGAATATATCTTGACCCGACGGGTTGAAAAAAACCCGGCGGGTCTGGAGAAGAATTCCTTACTTTTTAATTTTGACCCATCGGGTTTATCCCAGCTCCAAGCCCTCCTATAAAATATTCTTCGTTGTAAACACATTTTTTTAAAAACTGCCAGATTGCTTTTTCTCTTAAAACGTTGTGCCAGAGACCCGATGGTTTGGGGAAACTTGTCTGTTTTGGAAATACAATGATTTGACCCGCCGGGTTTTTTCC
>QMPA01000288.1 GCA_003650365.1 Bacteroidota bacterium
GGTCGATTTACCGGCACCATTGGCACCAATTACACCATAACAATTACCGGGAGTAAATATCATATTTACATCCTGAAAAAGGACACTCTTTCCAAATTGCATGCTCAGGTTCGAAACAGTTATCATCAGATTTCATTTTTTGATTAGGGGCGGCAAAAATACACTATTTTAGTGATGTGGATTTTTGTAAATTTGTAATTAGATAATTCCGAAAAAAACCATGCCCATGATAAAAGTAACATCCCCCTACAATTTTAAAGTCATCAAAGAAATCCCGTTGGATGGCAAAGCCGAAGTGGAAAAAGTCCTCAAAGTGGCTCATAATTTATTTACAGATAGAAGCAAATGGTTGCCGGCTTATAAACGAATCGAAATCCTTGAGCACGTTGTGGATATCATGAAAAACCGTGTCGAGGAATTGACAAAAACAGCAGCCGAAGAAGGTGGAAAACCTTATATGGACTCGAAAGTCGAAGTCATGCGCGCCATCAATGGTGTGAAAATTGCCATCGAACAAATTGGGCAATTAAAGGGAGAACAAATTCCCATGGGACATACGCTTTCATCCGAAAACAGACTGGCATTTACCATTCGAGAACCCATTGGTGTTGTGGCCGCCATCAGTGCATTTAACCACCCGCTGAATTTAATTATTCACCAAACAGTTACCGCCGTTGCAGCCGGTTGCCCTGTAATTGTCAAGCCTGCCCGATCGACACCACTTTCTTGTTTGGCTTTTGCCAATATTTTACAAGAAGCCGGACTTCCTGAAGGCTGGTGCCAAACCATTGTTTGCAACAATGCCAATTCAGAATTGCTAGTTACCGACAAAAGAATCAGCTATTTTTCTTTTATTGGTTCAGGAAAGGTAGGTTGGTATTTGAAATCGAAATTAGCTCCGGGAACTGCCTGCGCACTGGAACACGGTGGTGCAGCACCTGTAATTGTGGAAGCTGATGCCGATATTAAAAGCATGCTTCCCGCTTTGCTCAAAAGTGGTTTTTACCATGCTGGTCAGGTTTGTGTTTCGGCACAGCGGGTTTTTGTTTATAAGGATATTGTTGAAATAGTCGCCAGTTTTTTAGCTGAGATGGCAACTAAACTCATTGTTGGCGACCCACTTGATCCAAAAACAGAAGTTGGCCCACTCATTTTACCAGAAGAAGTTGATCGCATCGAAATGTGGGTTAATGAAGCTGTGAATAAAGGTGCGAAATTGTTGTGCGGTGGCAAGCGTATTTCAGCAAGCTGCTACGAACCAACCGTATTGCTTAACCCTCCTGATGACTCCTTGGTTTCAACCGAAGAAATATTTGGCCCTGTAGTTTGCATCTATTCTTATACTGATAGAAATGAAGCCATTCAAAGAGCAAATGCTTTGCCATTTATTTTCCAGGCAGCTGTATTTACAAAAAACATTGATATTGCTTTAGACACTGTTAACAAACTCAATGCCACCGCAGTTATGGTAAACGATCACACAGCTTTCCGTGTCGACTGGATGCCATTTGGTGGCAGAAATGATTCTGGAATTGGAGTCGGTGGTATTCCTTACACCATCCATGAAATGACGACGGAGAAGTTGGTGGTGATTAAAAGTCCTGCTTATTAAGCTCGTCAGACAGGAGACAGGAGTTAGGAGTTAGGTATTAGGTGTTAGGTGTTGCATCTTGTTTTCTGTGTCTTGTATCCTATCAACATTCAATAATCACAACTCACCAATCCTCACTCCCCCATTCCCAATGCCCGATTCATAAAATCGTTGAAGGGTTTCATTTTCTGGAATACTTCCAGACAAAAATTATTGAAATCAGAAGTAGCAAGTCGGGTATCCTCAAAACGGTGAAAAAGGGTGAAATCTTTGAATTTCAGCAATTCGATGTCAGGGAAATCCTTTGGAAAACCAACAGGTGGACGTTTTAACTTTTCTCCTTCAATCTTACCAAAATCTCTTTTAAAATCACTGCTGTTTATTATTGCCTTCAACTCTGCTGCATTGTAATAAATTTCTGATCGGATTTTTTTTAGGTTTTCACCCTGTGGACGATGTGAACCACCGGCAAGAAAACTGCCCCCCGGCTCTATGTGCAGATAATATCCGGCGTAAATAGATTTTCGTCCGCCCGGAGCCATGTAAGCACCAAAGAAAGTTTTGTAAGGGGTTTTGTCTTTCGAGAACCGTACATCACGATAAATCCTGAACATGGTTTTTTTTGCTTCCAAATTGCCAATTGCCGGGTCGAAAGTATTGATCTGCGGGATTAAATGATTAACAAAATCTTCTACCTCTTCTTTGGCCACTTCAAACAGTTTCTTGTTTTCATGAAACCAATCGCGGTTGTTATTCTCTTTAAGGCGATATAAAAATGGGAGTACGTTTTTCATGGGTTCTTGGTATCAATTTTTTTTGTAATTTTCAAGGTCTAAAAGTAAAAACAAAACTGAACAATATTTGAGACAACGAATACATTCAAATAAATGTCAAATAACTTACTGAAAGCCTTTATTTTATTCTTCCTGATTTCCTTACTCAGCCATACGCTTCGTGCAGGCGACGAAATGCTTCCAACAGGTTCTCGGCAAGCAGGAATGGGCAGGGTTTCAGTCGCCATTACTGACTTCTGGAACAGCCAAAACAACCAGGCCGGTATTGCTTTGATGGACAAAATCAGTGCCGGAGTTTATTATGAAAGCCGGTTTTCGCTGAATCAGTTAAGCACAAAAAGTGTGGCCGTTGTTGTTCCAACTGGTATTGGAGTACTCGGTGCTACTTTCAATTATTTTGGTTACAGTTTGTACAACGAAATGAAAGTCGGTTTGCTGTATGCCCGTTCATTTTCCCCGTATTTTAGAATGGGCGTGCAGCTTGATTATATTCAAACAAGTTTGGGAAGCGACTACGGAAGCAAAGGCAATATCACTTTTGAGATTGGTATTCAAAGTGATGTGACCGAAAACCTCACCATCGGCGCATGGGTATTTAATCCCATTCAGGTTAAATTAGCGGATTATGCTGACGAGAAAATTCCGGCAGTTTTCCGTTTTGGAATTGCGTGGCATTTTTCCGATCATTTTTTCGCGACAGTAGAAGCCGAGAAAAATACGGCTTTCCGGCCAATCATCGTCCGGGGCGGGCTGGAATATGGTTTTAATGAGCGTTTCTTTTTGCGGACAGGTTTTTCTTCCGGACAGGAAATCTTTTCGATGGGATTTGGCTTTCAGATAAAAATACTGCGTTTTGATATTTCGGCAGTGATGCACCAATCCCTTGGATTCTCACCACAAGCATCTATGATTTTTCAATTCTAAGGGATATGTTTTCTCCAAGAAAAAATAGCTATTGCCTGATTTTCAGCGTCTCCCTTCTGCTAGTTTCCATTGGTCTTAAGGCCCAGGAAAGTGACACCTCTAAAGTTCAGAATGTTGAATTCATTACAGACCAGTTAGAAAACATTGCCCAAAAGACCGATCTGAACCTGGACTATTCAGACCTGATTGACGACTATTTGTTTTATTCCAAAAATCCCATCAACCTGAACAGTGATGATATTTCAAAATTACTGGAACTGCAACTATTAAGTGAAAACCAACTTCAGAACCTGATGGTTTATAAGGAGAAATACAAACAACTATTCAGTATTTACGAATTGAAATATGTCCCTGGTTTCGATGCGGAAAGCATTAAAAGGCTTTCTCCATTCATAATGGTTGGTGCTGTTCGAGAAAAACAGCGCGTTTCTGCAAAGCAAGTTTTCAAATATGGCTCCAATCAATTCCTGCTCCGTTACCAGCAAGTTTTGGAAACGCCACTCGGTTATAAAACACCCGCTGATTCAGCCTGGTTAAGACCCGGTTCTATTTATCTCGGCACGCCCCAAAAACTCTATGCCCGTTATGCCTTCAATTACAAAAACAAAATCCGATTTGGATTTACAATGGAAAAGGATGCAGGAGAGGTGTTTCTAAAGAACACACTGAGTGATAGTGTCATGAAACTCGTGGGCGATAAGGTCACCAATATTTTTGATTTTTATTCGGCCCATGCTTATGTTTCAGATATTGGCATTCTGAAAGAAGCTGTAATTGGAGACTACCATTTAGAATTCGGTCAGGGCCTCACCCTTTGGACGGGGCTGGCATTTGGCAAGTCGTCAGAATCAATTACCATCAAACGTTTTGCACGGGGCATCCGTCCCAATACTTCGGCAAACGAAAATCGATTTTTCAGGGGTGCGGCAGTAACACTTGGGCTTAAGGGTTTTTCTGTAACAGGCTTTTATTCACAAAACAAAGCTGACGCCAGCATTGCAAGTTCGGGGCTGATTACCGAAGAAACCATCAACAGTATTCAAGAAACCGGAATGCACCGCACAATTAATGAATTGTTGAGTAAAGATGCCATCGACATACAAGCCTACGGTGGAAGAATCAGTTACAAAAAACGCTTCTTTGAGATGGGCGCAACAGCATATCAA
>QMPA01000289.1 GCA_003650365.1 Bacteroidota bacterium
ATACGCCAAAGCAAAAAAGTCGTCCGACCACTAAACGACTATATCAAAAGTGGTCGGACGACGATTTCGTCGCGGAATATTAGTCGTCTGACCACGGGTGACTATCCTAACGCAAACTAAGCCCGACCCGACGGGTTTTTATTAACCCGGCGGGTCTTGCTCCTCCACTCTCACTAGCGCGCGAATTTTCGCGTGCCTAAAACCTCAATACCATTTTCTAGTTTTCCCTATTTTTGAAGAAATCTAAATCAATTCCGATGCATCATATTTTTGCTTGTTCAGAAAGTACCGGACACACTGTTGACCTGGCGGCTAAAGTCGCGCTTGCTCAGTTTTCAAATGTAGAATCGGAAATTCACCTCAGGTCGGAGGTTTGCTGCTTTGAAGCGATTGATGAAATAGTGGGTGAGGCAAAAAAATGCAAAGGCTTGATTATACATTCGTTTGTAAAACACGAGTTTAGCGAACATATTTTTTATCAGGGTAGAAATCACAATGTAGAAGTGATTAATCTTTTAGGGCCTATTTTAAACCGTTTTTCTAATTTTTTAGGCAGATCACCTGCCGAAAAACCAGGTTTGTTCAGTCAACTGAACCGGGGATATTTCCGGCGTATCGAAACTACTGAATATGCCATTAAGCACGATGATGGAGCTAATGTTGAAGGACTTATTGATGCCGAATTGATATTGCTTGGTGTGTCAAGAACTTTTAAAACACCTTTGAGTATTTACCTCGCATTCAGGGGATGGATGGTAGCCAATGTGCCGATAGTACTTGATATGCCCTTACCGAAAATACTGAAGGAAATTCCACCTGAACGTATAATTTGTCTCAAGACAAATGCTACTGCGCTTTCGCGTCTGCGCAATGTCCGTAACCGACAACTGCAAGGAGCTGCCGAAAAATACGCAAGTTACGACTACGTAAAAAGGGATGTGAATTATGCGAACTTTTTATACAGTCAAAACCCGCAGTGGTCGGTAGCACGGGTTACTGCACGTCCCATTGAGGAGATTGCGCGGAATATTATTTCGATTTACCGCAAGAATAAACAGCAAACGGATAAATCACCCAAAATGGTTAGTATTGATCCTGTTGATCACGATAGTGAAATTGAAGATGCTTTTGGTGAAATCATGGAATAATAAGTTTTGTTTCTCTCCTGCTATTTATTACTCAAATGTTAAAACGCTACTTTCATATATTATTTCTGTTCTTCTTTGTGATTATTTTACATGGGCTAATCCCTGCGCAAACATATTCATTAAAGGTTGTTATTGAGGGAGTTCAGGAAGTTCAGGGAAAAATTCAGATGGGCTTGTTTAACGATGCCGGTGATTTTTTAGAAACGGGTTCCGAATTCAGGGTAGTGAGCATTGCTATCGATACAACAACAATGATCTTCAATTTCCAAAGTCTTCCTGCTGGGAAATATGCCATTTCATTATACCACGATTTGGATGCTAGTGGAGACATCGAAAAAAATTTTATTGGATTCCCCCTGGAGCCTTTTGGTATTTCAAACGATGCCTGGAACAGGTTTTCTGCTCCGCGATGGAAAGAAGCTTCATTTCATGTGAGAGCCGACACAACAATTGTTATTCATTTAAAGCATTAAATCCAAATTGAATCAGGCTTTCCAAAGCCCGGTAAGCTTAAAAGTGGTAGCCAAGCAAAAAGAAAAAAGTATGTGAAGTTGAAGAAAGGTTGATGAGGCTGGAAATTCCGTTTCCGATTTCGTAGCGGAATTCGGCACTAAATTTTTTAAATTCCGCACCAACTCCCCCGGCAATCCCCATTTCGTATGTTCTGAGCGCGGAAATAGCCGGTTCATTTTTTACCGTAGTAGAACCATAAAATGTTTTCTCGACTTTATAATTATTTTTTATCTGGAATGCATAGCCATGAGCAATACCAAGATGAAAATACATCCGGACTGTTTTGTCAGGAATTTGGTAGCGGATAAAATTGCTCATTTTAATATAAGTAGCCCCTATTGAAACTGCATGATCATAGAAATAATTTTCCCTTATGAATTCATGCCAGGCTTCAGTGTAGTCATACGACCGATAAGCCAACTCGTTGTAGAGTGCCCACTTTCCCCTGTTGCGGGGAAATACAATGTTTAAAGAAATACCAACTGTTGGTTTGATTGAGTTTGAAAAATTTTGTTCTGTTAAATAGTCGAACTTCTGTTCGCTGCTGTAGAATTTGAGGTTTGTAAGTGTAGCACCGGCAACAAAACCAAAATTAAACTCTGCTTTTCTTGTCTCATTATTTGTTAGCTGAACCGTCTCTTCATTTGGTTCAACACAAAAATTGTAATTCTTAAAAAGATCAATCAAACTCTCTGGCTGAAAATCAGTATTTGAAATCTCCTTTTTCATGGCCGGACAATCACTAAAAAAATAGTTGAGTTGCCCTTTGTATCGTTCGTTTTTTTGAATAGTGGTTTTGCGTTGTACTTGCTTTAGATACTTGATGTAAATGAGTTCTACAATTCCACTGCTGTCTTTTTCAATATAGTAGTGCTGTTTGGCATCTCTGTCAACCAGTGCGTAAAGACTTGCTTTGCCCAGCAAATACACACTTAAAAAAACGGTGTCCACCTCAATAATGGGTTTGGCCGAATAAGTAAGATAATCTGTTTCGCGCGGTGTTATGTCAACACCAACCACTGCACTGAAATAATAATCACCTTCCACCCGAAACGATTGAATATCTTTTGGTGTATGCCTGTGAATTCGTCCGGATTCTCCCTGCTTAAACAAAATGAACAAGGGGTTGCGCTCCCAGTTTTGGTAATCAATTAAACCACTTAATGTGTCGCCACCTTTGGTGACGATAGTTGCAGACTTGTAGTTTTCTTGTGCAAATGAATAAATGCCTGTCAATAAAATGGCCAATAGGAAGAGTAGTTTATGTTTTCTCATCGCAAAATTGATTTTTTGGTTTGAGCAATATTAAAGAAAAATCAGGAAGGCCATAACTAAAATTAATTTATTGATGCGTATTTATTGCATTTTATAACTTTGACTAAAATTTCAATAAAATTGAATATGACCTTTTTCTCACTCAGAAAGAAATTTAATGCAATTGTTTTGCTGATTTTTTTGCTGCAAGGGCTAAGCCAATCCTGTTCTGTTGGTGACCATCAAAACAGCGATAAGATGATTTTCCGCTACAACGAAGCTGCGGGTATTGCAAGCCTCGATCCGGCTTTTGCACGCGACCTGCCCCATATTTGGGTTTGTAATCAGTTGTACAACGGACTCGTGAAGTTAAATGATAGTTTATTGGTTGAACCCGATATTGCCAAAAGCTGGACAATTTCTGATGATGGTTTGACCTACCGTTTTGTCCTGCGCAAGGATGTGTTTTTTCATGACGATCCGGTTTTTAAAAACGAGAGAAGAAGAGTGATCGCCAGCGATTTTGTATTTAGTTTCAATCGCTTGCGCAATCTCGAAACTGCTTCACCCGGTGCCTGGGTATTTTCAAATGTTGAGCGTAGCGGGCAAGCTTTTAGGGCACTGAACGATTCGGTTTTGGAAATAAGGCTTAAAAATCCCTTTCCGCCATTTTTAGGAATTTTAAGTATGCAATATTGCGCTGTTATCCCTTTTGAAACAGTTGATTTTTATGGTGCTGATTTTAGGAAGCATCCGGTTGGAACAGGACCTTTCTACCTGAAGAAATGGGAAGAGAACATTCAAATGGTATTACGCAAAAACGAACATTATTTTGAATTTTTAGCGGGGAGGAGATTGCCGCATTTTGATGCTGTTTCCATTTCTTTCCTTATCGATAAAATGACCGCTTTTCTGGAGTTTTCCAAAGGTGATCTTGATTTCCTTTCGGGAATTGATCCTGCTTACAAAGATGAATTACTGAACCGGCAGGGCCAACTCAGGGAGAAATATCATGACCAGTTTGATATGATAAGTATTCCGTATTTAAACACCGAGTATTTTGGAATATTGGTGGATACTTCCATGACAGAAATTAAAGAAAGCCCGTTGCAATTGCGGGCTGTTCGCCAGGCCATTAATTATGGTTTCGATCGTAAAAAAATGATTCGCTATTTGCGCAATGGAATTGGAACAGCAGCTAATAAAGGAATGATTCCGAAAGGTATGCCGGCTTATGATAACGAGGCTGATTACGGATACGATTACAATCCGCAGAAAAGCAAAGCACTGCTGGTTTCTGCGGGCTATAATGCTATCAATCCTATTCCTTCAATCACTTTGGTAACAACATCCGACTATCTTGATCTGTGTAAATTTGTACAGGCCCAATTACAGGATGTTGGTTTTATAATAGAAATTCAAGTATCGCCACCAGCCGCAGTCAGGGAAATGAAAGCGATGTCGAAGTTGCCCTTTTTCAGGGCATCGTGGATTGCCGATTATCCGGATGAGGAGAATTATCTTTCCTTGTTTTACTCCAAAAATTTCGCG
>QMPA01000290.1 GCA_003650365.1 Bacteroidota bacterium
CATTCTGCTTCGAAGCCTTATTCAATATGTGTTTTGCGAGAAAAAGTCCGGAGCTTTTTCCACCTAATCTGCCATAACTTCCCAGAGGGGAAATAATGCGATGTAGCAAATCATTGAAATCATTGATGCTTAAATAGTTCTTCGCAATATTGATGAAATCGTATTGTTCGGTTAACAATCTTCTGATAAGGGCAATGGTAAAGCTTTTTTTGCGCGGTGGCGATAACTCCATCATATTGGGACCAAGATGGTGGTAGCGCTCAATGGCTGAAGTAATATCTGTTAGTGAAGAGCCGGAATTTTCAAGTATCTCAGATAAAAAACCTGATTTATCTTCTTTGCTCCACTTTTGAATGTACTCCAGAATTTCTTTTTCGGGCATGTTTTTACTCGCTACGTTAAACACTTCGTAGGCTAGTTTAATCATGTCCTTGTTTTCTTGACGTTGATAAGGTTTGTTTACTTCGCTAGAAAGTTTATCACCACTTTTAAAAATCGGACTGAAGTTTTCCAATAATTTCTCTGCATCATCAACTCCTGTCCAGCACAAATAATTCACCATTTTTCGGGACAAGCGCACCAAGAATTTAGGATTTGTTTGTGTAAGCATTTCCAGTATTACCCACCATTCGGCTTTGTGGTCTTCGGGCTTTTTTTTCTCGAATACAGTTTTTAGCTGTTCGTGAAGAATCTGTAATCCAATCCGTTCTGCAATGCTTTCCAGCAGCCTTCTTTCTTCTTTTAAAAAAGGACCCTCATGCGAAGTGGGCATTTCTTTGGAATAAAAAACACTGACTTCCCCAATTGTTTCATCCTGAATAACAATGTTGGCCTTCATCTCCCAAGTTGATTCTTTAAAGTTTTCTGAGGAGAAGGTACCCAAAGGACAATTAATTCTTGTGGAAGTAATTTCTGGATATTGAAATCCGGGCGGGATGATGTCAACGATATTTTGAATTGATTCACCTGTAAGCGTGTCTGCTTTGTTCAATATTTCCTGAACACTGTAAAGGCAGTTTAACTCTTTTGCCCTTTCTTTGAGTTCGACAATTATCTGCTCTAATGGTTTTTCTTCTTTCATGGTTTTTGTTTCAGCGGTTTATCAGGTGAGTTTCTTTATCGAAGGATATTTAATTTAATCGTGTCGTTTACCATTCTAATAATCCCAAATTCGTTGTTATAATAAACAGAATCAAAATTTTCAATATCCCCGAAAAGTATATTAACATCATTGTATAAATAACCATCAATTATTATTTCATTATAAAAAACCAAATCACATTGATTATAAGCAGCAGGTAATGTGGGGTTTGAAACTCTTTCTTTAAAAAGTTGAGTCGAATTATCACTTCGTGTAAAGAAGGAATACGCTTCATTAGATTGACACCAATCATAGTCATACAACATCATCGAGAAAACACCCTCTTCAAAAGAATAGTTGGTTCTGGTATTTATTTCAATTACAAGCAGCGAACTGTCTGTGTAGTTTATATCAGTATCGAATTTGGTTGATAATTCCCAATAATAAGTTTTCTGTCCTCCGTCACAATGGTCGTAATAATAGTGGTCTGCATAAATATCAGTTTTTTGCGTGTATTCATTTAAGGTGCATTTAATGCTGAATGTGTCTAATTTATCTGTAAAATAAATGATGTCGTTAAGTTGGAAAGGGGTCAATTGTTTCTCTAATTCCGATAACTCCCTGCAATGTCTTACACATTCAACTTTATTGCATTGTGTTGTCAACATCAAAATAACGACTATAAACGTAAGTATTCCATATGTTTTCATAATGCTACTTTTTATTATTGCACCTTTATTAATCACTAATTAACTATCGTTTTTCCTAACAAATCCTCTTCCACTTTCACCATCAACTTTTATCATCAAAGGATTACTCAATTTCAGTTGTACAATATTTTCCGTTTCAAATGCCGGTTTAGTTTGTTTGAGCCATTCCCAATCTACCGGATATTGCCCTGAGTAGGGGATGGAGAAATACATGATTTTGAAAGCACTCAGGTTGTGAAAAAAGTGCGAGCCCTGGCTCAATTCGGAATTCATCCCTTGCATAGGAGCCTCAACAATAACGCCTGCTTTTGATATTTGACCAAAGCCGACCGGAATGCCCGCCCAGGCATCGGAAGTGCCCCAACGGCCAAATCCCAGCAGTAAATACTTCTTGTCTTCTTTAATGTATTGATTGTTCAGGGCTTCAATTTCAGCAGCAATTTTATAGGCTGTTCCCGAATCAAAATCAGTATTTTTGATGTAAATAATGTCAGTTAACGTATTATTGACGCCATTCCCCAGAACAGTTGCAGAAGAGCAAAGTATTTCTTCGCCACTCAATTCGTCAACTTCTACACTCACTTTTTCATCAGAAACATGCATGGGACGAACTTGTAGAAAGCCAAATTTGTGAACGTTGTTTTCGTTTATGGTGAGGGCAAATTCAATTTCGACAGGATTGTCGATGGCCTCTTCGCTAATTTTTATAAGATGTGTAATTAATTCTGTTAAACGAATATCGCCCAAGCGTAAAAGTGGGGCAAATGTCAATATTCTGGGGCCTGCTTTTCCTGTGCCCATAATTACTCTGCCAGAACCAGCATCGAGCGTTGAAACCAGTTTTTTCAAAGTGCCGTGATTTTCTGCATCTGTAATATTCTGCTGGGCCAGAAACTCGGTTTCTTTAATGGGGTCGTATGTTTTTACATTTGACATATTCACCGCCCAGAAATTATTTTGGGTGTTCTTCATCATTTCACTGATGGAGTTGTAGGGCGGGTCGGCCTTTGGGAAAGCAGGTGAAAAAGACCAGGTTGGCTCGTTCTCGACGACAGTTTTTCCCAATCCCAATGCCAGGTTTACTACGCCATCTTCCGGCCTGCTATTTCCGAAAGAATAATAATTGTACGAACGGATAACCCCCGAAACCTCTGGATAGAAAAGTGTTTCGTGTTTTGTACCGACAACCTCCTGAATGATGATGGCCATTCTTTCGTCTTCTGTTTTTGAATTGGTGGCTTTCATATAATCTTTGGCTGCCTTGAAAAATGTGGACGCATACACAAACTTGATGCCCTCGACCAACTTTTTGAATCTGCTGCTGGTGTCGGCCTGATTGTTTGGCGTCATCTTGGTTTCGTAGATACCTGCAAAAGGTTCGTCCTTGGCGTCTTCCAGCATGCTTGATGACCGAATGGCCAGCGGTGTGTTTACCTGCGAGATAAGCGACCTTAAATCGCCGAGTATCTCAAATGGTAAATCGGCATTTTGAAAGGCATGTGCAATTCTTTCATCAGGTAATTTGGACAGGGCGATTTTATACAAATTGTTTCTCTGCATAAATGCCTCAAAAACCTTAGTTCTAATGACACAAAGATTCGGCACGCCAACATCAAACTCGGCAAACATATCGTGTTCAAGGCCTTTCTTTAGGATTTCATTTATCAATAAAAGTCCGTTTGCTTTGCCGCCAATTTCCCCTTCTCCAATGTAGGTCAGGCTATTTTCTTTGTTGTAGAAAGAACTTCTTTTAAAAGGAAGGAGTGAATCTTTGTAATTATTCATGACATTAATATTTTAAATTAACAGGTTTCGTGAACTTGGGGAAATAAGGGACATAGGGGAGATAGGGGAATATGGGGTATAGGGTGTATGGGAATATGGGTTTGGGAAAATGGAAGAAGAAAAAGACTTTTAATTATTGAACCCATATATTTTGATATTTTTACCATTGCTCTATTCCTTTATGCCCCTATTTCTTTATTCTCACAAAAACCATCATTGCTATTCATATTCCGTCCCTATGGGACTTTTAATATTTTCTCATTTCGACCCCGAATTTCATTCGGGGCTATAAATATTTAGTCGCTAAGCGACTTACTTTTATTTAATACTTGCAAGTGTTTAGTTCAGAATGTTCGAGTTCGAGGCTTGCGAAGTTTTTAAAATCAGGAGTTTACTTTTGTAAATGACTGAGTTTGAAAACGAGTATAACGAAGAAATCGGACATTCTGGACAAACACCATTTACACCCAACCCCTATCATGACAAGCACTCGCCACCCTGTCAACCGAAATGGCATAGGCAGCATCACGCATGGGCAAGTTGTTTTCCAAGGCGAAATTACTTACAGCGATATAGGCCGCTGTCATCTTAGTGTCGAGTTTGCTCAGGACCTCTTCCTTTTCCCAAAAATAATTCATATTGCTTTGTACCTGTTCAAAATAGCTACAGGTTACGCCACCGGCATTGGCCAGAAAATCTGGTATGGTAAAAATGCCTTTTTCATCAATAATTTTTGAGGCTTCCGGTGTTGTTGGGCCGTTAGCTCCCTCGGCAAGTATCTTTACTTTGCTGCTAATTTTCTCAACATTTTCTTC
>QMPA01000291.1 GCA_003650365.1 Bacteroidota bacterium
CGGATTTTGGAATTTTAGTTTGACTTTGGAGACTCAATTGAAAACAACAAATTTTTTGAATTGGAAACTGTTTTGAAAAACAATAAAAATGCCGGAGACTAAAACTAAAATTGGCTTTTCAAAAATTTAGCTTTTCGTACCTTGACATTTTTCCGGAAATATTTTTTGTATTTTTATGGCATCATTTATCCTGAGAACATTTTGAAACAAAACCAAACCAGGACAACGAACTCAAAATAATGACTGGTCGCTATGAAAGAAAAATATATATGAACCAAGAAAAACACTGCTGGTAACAAAGGCTATCAGCAAGCGGGCTGACATCGGTAAATGAAACATTGTAAACATAATAAACTGCGGTGGTGGTGGAAAGCTACGATGCTCCGAAAGCCCGCCTGCTCATAGCCCAACCGTTGGCAACAAGGCCAGAAAACAGCCCATCCACACATTTAAGCCTATTTGGTTTTTGCCAGCACAAAAGGCCAACATGGAAAAAACCAAAAAAGCTTAAATCTTGCCAGCTCCGATTTAAAACAGAAAACATAATTAATGACATAAGGATTAGTACTTTTAATGTAAAAACCTTAATTTTACCAAACCATGAAACACCCCGCCCTCCTTTTGCTTCTTCTTGTTTTAATCGGGTATATAGTAAACGCCCAAAACGAAGCCAACATCTGGTACTTTGGCAATTATTGCGGACTTGATTTCAACTCTGGAGAACCTGTAATAACACATGACATTCCACATTATTCTTTCAATGCAAATGCAGTTATGTGCAATCAAGAAGGTGATTTTTTGTTTAGTTCAAATAGTAATAAAATTTGGAATAGGAACGGTGAGATAATGCAAAATGGAGATAATATTATTGGGCACCTAACTTCTTCTCAAGGAGCCCTGATAGTGCAAAAACCCGGATCAGAACATCTGTACTACTTATTTACAGTAGACTATTCCAGTTCAACTGGTCCATTAATTGGCATGCATTACTCGGTAGTAGACATGAACCTTGATGGAGGTCTAGGAGCTGTTACAGCTGAAAAAAATATCCCTTTGGATTTGGCCTGGTCAGCTTTAGATAAATTAACTGCCGTACGTCACACAAATGGTGAGGATATCTGGATCATTACAAGAAATTTTGTTATTGATCGATTTATTGCTTTTAAATTGACTGCTTCAGGTTTGTTGTCAGATGCCGTGCTAAGTCCGATACCAGAGCGAAATGACTGGAACAGTTTTGGAAGCATGAAGGTGTCCCCTGATAAAAAATACATCATCGCTGCTTACTATAGTTGTGAATGCACAATACCTTTGAAGCAGTCTTTTGACATTTGTTCCTTCAATGCATCTACAGGTGAGATTTCTTTACTTTACACTTTAAGCAAAAATTTGGTGAATGGTGATAAAATTTACGAACCTTATGCTATTGAGTTTTCTCCAGACTCAAAACTAGCATATATAACATTTTTTAATGAAATATTTGATCAAATGGAATTGTATCAATATGATATGCAGTACATTGAAGACTCACTCCAATTTAAACAATCTGAACGCTTTATTGCACGCGGGCCGGTTAACGGTCTGCAATTGGCCAGGGACGGAAAAATTTATTGTACAGGGCCTGAATATGGGGAATATGACCATATTAGTATCATTCACGAACCATGGAAAAGGGGAACTGCCTGTAACTACCAGGCCGATGCGATTTATATGGATGGAGGAAAATTTCTGCATTACCTCCCCAACATCCTTTTAGACCACCTCTACCGTTTTGAATGGAAGGGGGAGTGTGCCCGTCACCCCATTGCCTTTCAGCCTAATTTTCTGCCTGAACCGGAAAGTATACTGTGGAGCTTTGGGGATGGGGAAATATCAACTGAACTCTGGCCGGTACACGAATATGAAGATGGAGGTCAATATGAGGTGCATGTCACAGTAAACTACCCCAGTGGAAGGGTCGAAAAAACCTCACGGGTATTCACAGTGGTGGACTCACCAAATCCTGACCTGGGACCGGATCAACTGATCTGCCAAGGGGAGGAAACTGTTCTCACCGCTGGAAATGATCCCGGATTTTACGCCTGGAGTACGGGTAGTATTGGGAATAATGTTTTCAGCATTACCGTTTCGGACAGCGGAACTTATTGGGTAAAAGTCAGCAATGAATTTGGCTGTAGTAGTTCAGATACGGTTCATATTGGGTTTTACCCAAAAGCTATTTTTAATGAAGATAATTTGCTCATCACCCCTACCGCTTGCGGTGGCAGCAGCGGCAGTATCACGGGCCTGGTTCCTGAGGGATTTAATATATTCAGCTATACCTGGTACGATGGCAGCGGAAATATAATCAGTACATCCCTCGATATTTTCAACCTCGCTGTGGGTAATTACTTCCTGCATGTTATTGATGGTCATGGTTGCGAAACCATTTCAGATGCTTACACAATAACCGATGCCGGGGATATTGTGGTTACAGAAGTAGAATTTACAGCTACTCACTGCTCACAAAACAATGGTACAATCAAAATTACAGCCACTTCGGGAGCAGGGACCGGTTTGCTATTTTCTATAAACAACGGGACCAACTGGCAAACTGACAGTGTTTTTACAGATATTCCGGCAGGCAATTATTTTGTCAAGGTCAGCCAGGGAGATTGCTCAAGCTTATTTGAAAATAACCCGGTCGTTATCGAGAACATCGATGAGCTGGAAATCAACAGCGTAAGCACCACCCCCGAAACCGATTACTCAGCCAACGGGCAGATTGACATTTCAGCAACAGTTTCCGAAGGGGACGTTTTTTATTCCATCGACAACGGAAACAACCCCCAAACGAACAACGGACTTTTTACAAACCTGTCGGCAGGAACTTACCCTTGTTTGGTAAAAGATGAATTTGGCTGTGATACCACTTTTACGGTTGTCATTGACAGAATCCTCTCGCAGGTCATTGATGCCATCGCAGGGGACGGCTATACCTGTATTGGTGAAGCCACGTCCAGTGAACTCCTGTTGAACAACTTTACCGAAATTGACAGTTTCCACGTACAGCTCACTTACGACCCTAATGTGATCCAATGCGATGGTTACATACAAGTTCACCCTGACTTGGAAAACGGGTTCCAAGTGAGTATCGTTCCTGCACTGGGTGAAGTTCACATCACATGGAAAGGGGAAACGCCAACAACTTTAACCGACAATTCCAAAATGGCAAAACTGGTATTCAGTGGTATTAATGAAGGCATCTCACAAGTGGACTGGAAAGCTGAACCGGGAGAAGGGCAGTTTTTCAATGCAAATGGAGAAGAAATTGCCGTGAATTATGAACTGGGTGCAATACGCATCTACACCAGACCAAATATCATGATGATGGGAAGTGAACTATCTGCATGTGTAGGCGATACCGTTGTGGTATCACCGCTTGTATTAGAAGGTACTGGGGATATTGATTATCATTGGGAAGGCCCTGGCAATTTTTCAAGTAACGGCAGGCGGCTCGTAATTATGGGAATTAATGCAAACCAGGATGGGAATTACCAACTTACAGTTACCGACACTATTGATTGTGTAGAAAGCAAAAGCATTGACATCAGTGTAAACCCTTTCCCTGAAATTGCATTTGCCGACTACGATACAATTTGGGCAGAACCCGGTTATTTATTAGAAGCTGGAAACGGTGCTGAATACTACCTCTGGAATAATGGGGAAATTACAGAAGCCATCCAAATCGACAGCATGGGGCATTATGTGGTGGAGGTAATTTCTTACGAAGGCTGTAAATCGACAGATGCGGTGCAAATCCTTTGGGGTGGCGAAACACCCTTTTACCTTCCCAACGCCTTTACGCCCAATGGAGACGGACTGAATGACATTTTCAAAGCCGTTCCCAAATACGATTATGTAAGTAAATACCAACTAACTATCTACAACCGCTGGGGACAGCAAATCTTCGAGTGCAGCGACATCGACTGCGGATGGGATGGAAACTACAACAGCCAAGCCAGTCCAAATGGTGTTTACATTTACAGAATTGTTTACGAAGAAATCAGCCAGCCCGGACAAAGTAAAACAGTTGAGGGAACGGTGGTGTTAGTAAGGTAAGGATATCGAAAGAAAAAAACAAAGACTGTTAAAAGCATCCTTAAAAGAGTCCAATTGATTTCTTCGAAAAACCACCAGATTAGCAAGGTAATCCAATTGATTCAAAGAAAATTGCAGAGCTGAAATAAGATTTGACTAAAAAGCCAACCCTTCGCTGTCAAGCACATTGCCAAGTCGCTCGAAAAACCCACCGCCAAAAGCCAAAACTTGTCAAAGAGCTAGCCAGCCCCCACCCTATCAACAGTGAATATAATTGACAAGAATAAAA
>QMPA01000292.1 GCA_003650365.1 Bacteroidota bacterium
AAAACAATTCTGGAGAATTGCTTTCAGGCAAATCATGATTCCAGTTAACCTCAGTTAAAACAAGTTTGGGCGAAAATGCTTTTAACTGCTTCAACATTGGTATCTTCTTTTCCTTGGGCATATAGTGAATGGAAAGTCCGGTATTGATAAACCAAATTGGTTTCGTATTTTGGATAATCTCAATTTGTTCTTTTGTAATTTCCTGAATCTTACAACATATGCTGATTACTTCCACCGTAATATTAATGTTTTCCTCACAATACTCTTTGGCCATTCTAAGCATATCTTCCGACTGATCGATTATAATAAGCCGTATATTTTTTATATCATATAAAGGAATTATTTCATTTACAATTTTTGTAATAAACATCCCATTACCAACACCAATATCAAGGATAGTTACGGGAGATACAGATTTTGGGGGAGCAGATTCTTGGGCAAATTTCCGAATATATTTTAGTGCTCCCCCTTGATGCTTTTTAAAAAAATCGGTTTGAGTATAGATGTTGTATGGGTCAGCACTTTTAAATACCTGATCTGCTAAATCAAAACTATTTGTCTCTTCCAGATAGTCGTACATTATCTTACAAAAAGTATCTTCACCATTTATGGCGAACATTTTCTTTGCATCACTTATCTTATCTTCAGAAGCAAGCAAACAAGCGGCATAAGTGTATGCGAAACCTTTATCATTTAATGAAATCGAAACCTCCTTGCATATTATTTCCAAATCATCAAAAGGCATATTATTAAATATTGCCTTTTTTATTTTTGTTAATTGTTCTATTTCTGTTCCGTGAAGGAAAAACATAGGCTACCTTTTATTCAGTGTTTAACAAAAACAATAAATTTAAACCTTCAAAAACTCTTTTAATTAAAGATAAGCAGTACCCATTTATTTAACTTATGTTATTAATATTAATTATAGATAATCCCTAGGATCTTCATTATTATTTACTTGGAAAACACGGTTAAGGACAAATAACGGACTTTGAAATTTGCTCATCCCATGCAATTATAATTTTTCATATTATTGAAACATGAAAGATAATTTACACCTTGGATTTGATATTGGATCCATTTCTATCAATACGGTAGTAATGGATACTGATAAAAATATTATTGAAAACAGATATGATTTCTGTCATGGAAAGCCTTTTAACCTATTAAAGGATTTACTTACAGAACTATTAAATAAATATTCAAAAGATTCAATTCAGAACATTGCCATTACCGGTACTGGTGGAAAACTGGCGCAAGAATTAATTGGTGGTCATTTTATTAATGAAATAATTGCACAGTCAACATCGGTTGCGCGACTTTATCCGGAAGTAAAAACGGTTATGGAGATGGGTGGCGAAGACTCCAAACTGATTTTTATGCTGGAGGACGAGAAAGAAAAAACAAGCCGTCTTTCTGATTTTACCCTCAACAATATATGTGCTGCCGGAACAGGCTCCTTTCTTGACCAACAGGCCAAACGCATTGGCGTTTCCATTGAAAACGAATTTGGGGAGATGGCGTTGAAATCGGAAAAACCTCCCCGTATTGCAGGCCGCTGTAGTGTGTTTGCAAAAAGCGACATGATTCACCTGCAACAAATTGCAACGCCTGTTCATGATATTGTTGCCGGCTTGTGTTTTGCCGTGGCCCGTAACTTCATCAGTAGTATGGGCAAAGGCAAGAAATTTGAATTCCCTGTAATTTTTCAGGGAGGAGTTGCTGCAAATGCAGGAGTTGTCCGGGCTTTTCGCGAACTCTTGAAAACAGAAGAAGGTGACCTCATCATACCCGAATATCATGCCTCTATGGGCGCTATTGGTGCGTTGTATTATGTGCTGGATCAAAAAGATTTAGAAGACAATCCATACCTGGGTATTGAAAACCTAACAGCGTATTTATCGGGAAACCATGCCAAAAGTAATTTCAATGAAGCCCTGACCAAGTCAGCGGCAAAATATAATAAAGACGTTCATCCCATACCTGATAATATTGATAAATTAGATGTTTATCTCGGTGTCGATATCGGTTCGTTGAGTACCAATGTCGTGCTTATCGATAAGGATAATCATGTAATTGCCAGAAGGTATTTGCCAACGGCGAGCAAGCCACTGGAAGCCATCCGGCGTGGAATGACAGAGATTAATGAAGAAATTGGAGCACGCGTAAATGTTGTGGGTGCTGGAACTACCGGCTCGGGCCGTTATTTGACCGGTGATTTTATCGGTGCTGATATCATCCGTAACGAGATTACAGCCCAAGGTACGGCCGCTATTGCTTATGATTCGACAGTAGATACCATTTTTGAAATTGGTGGACAAGACTCAAAATACATCAGTATTGACAATGGTGTAATTACTGATTTTGAGATGAATAAAGTCTGTGCTGCCGGAACGGGATCGTTTCTTGAAGAGCAGGCAGAAAAACTGGACATTAATATTGTTGAAGAATTTGGAAGACTGGCAATTGATGCAGAAAAGCCTGCCAAATTGGGAAACCGCTGTACGGTATTCATGGAGTCGGACCTTAATTCACAACAGCAGAAAGGCGTGACAAAAGAAAATCTTATTGGAGGTCTTGCCTATTCAATTGTTGAGAACTATATCCAGAAAGTAGTCCGTAAGAAAAAAATTGGCGATAAGATTTTCTTTCAGGGAGGGGTAACAAACAACCAGGCGGTGGTTGCTGCTTTTGAAAAAGTAACCGGTAAGAAAATAATTATCCCCCCTCATTTTGATGTAACCGGTGCCATCGGGGTTGCCATTCTCGCACGCGAATCGATGGAAGAAGGGCAGAAAACCCGTTTTAAAGGTTTTGATATCAGTAAGATTCCCTATTCCGTTGATACGTTCACTTGTAAATCATGTTCCAATCTTTGCGAAATAAGAAGGATAAGAATTGAAGGCGAGAAGAAGCCATTGTATTTTGGTGGACGCTGCGAATTATGGGAGGTTGAAGAACGTAAAGGAAAAGGGGAAGGTATCCCGAATTTATTTGAAGAAAGGAACGCACTTTTATTGGATGGTTTTGAAGAAGAGCCCAAGGATAACCGAATTACAATTGGTATCCCACGCGCCCTGATGTTGTTTTATCAGCAATTCCCTTTTTGGCGGACTTTCTTTACCGACTTAGGATTTAGGGTTGTAATCTCTCCGGAATCTGATACGCCATTGATTAAAAAATCGCTGGGGATGATAATAGCAGAAACTTGTTTCCCCGTTGAACTCATGCACGGCCATATTCTGGATTTGATGGAAAAAGATGCGGATTATGTATTTACCCCTTTCATTATCAACGCGAAGGCAGAAGAAGGTAATTCTTCAAGCAATACAAATTGCCCCTGGGTGCAAGCCTTCCCCTTTATGGTGAAAGCCGCAATTAATGAAGAATCACTAGTCGATAAGATGCTTATCCCAACTTTGAATTTCAGGTATTTTGGGAAGGTTTTGAACAAAGAACTTTCCGATTTTATGGGTAGTAAATTCGGTATCTCCAAACGAAAAGTTGTCAAAGCCATTGAAAAAGCAGACAAAGCACAGATAGCTTTCGAAAACAAAATAGTTTTAAGAGGACAGGAAGTAATGAATAACTTACCTGACGACAAAGAGGCATTGGTGATTATCGGTCGTGTTTACAATACTGGCGACCCTGCCCTGAACCTGAGTATGGTTGAAAAGCTGATTAACCAGGATGTATTGCCCATTCCGCTTGATTACCTTCCTTTGGGAAGCGAGCATATTTTGAATGATTATCCGCAAATGTATTGGCCCAACGGACAAAAGATTTTGGCAGGGGCAAGGATAGTCGCCCGCGACCCGAATCTCCATGCCATTTATATGGGGAATTTCAGGTGTGGCCCCGATTCATTTCTCGCTCATTTTGTACATGAAGAAATGGCCGGGAAACCTTATCTTGAATTAGAGATTGATGAGCACAGTGCCGATGCAGGAATGGTGACTCGCTACGAGGCATTTTTAGATAGCCTGAGGGGATCTAAACTAGTGAAGAAACAAAAGAGAAAGATTTACAGGCCGGGTGTTCAAAGATCTGACCCCATGAAAGACCGCACCTTGTATTTCCCTTATATGAGCGATAGTGCATACGCCATTGCTGCTGCCAGTCGTAGCGTCGGGATGCATGCAGAAGTGCTTCCTATGCAGACGGCTGTGGATATGGAATTGGGCCGAACAAATACTTCAGCTAGGGAGTGCTTTCCGATGGTTTGTACTACCGGTAGTTTTCTGAAAAAGCTCTACGATCCCGAAACTGATCCCAAGAAGACGAGTTTCTTTATGCCCGATCACAATGGCCCCTGTCGCTTTGGGCAATACAACAAATTGCAGCGTGTTATTTTTGATAA
>QMPA01000293.1 GCA_003650365.1 Bacteroidota bacterium
CCTTCTGTTAGTTTGTCAATTTTATCTTTTTTCAGATTGTAACTGTAAATCTGGAATGTACCATGCCAGTCACTGGTAAAGTAAATATTTTTACTGTCGGCTGCCCAAAGCAGACTGCCCGCATTTTGGTCAAGGTTTTTTGTGGCATCGAACCTTTCTCCTGTTTCAATATTCATAATAAAAAGCCGGTTCTGGTCCGATTCGTAACCATCTCTTTCCATGCTCTCCCAGGCAACATATTTTCCGTCAGGAGAGAACAGTGGTGCGACATCAAAGCCCATAATGCCTTCCGAAATATTTTTGGTTTCACCGGTCTCAATATTGTAGAAATAAATATCAGAATTGGTTGAAAGCGTAGCCGCTTTTCCGCTTAATTTCTTAGAAGTGTATGCAATGGTTTTGCTGTCGGCACTCCAACTCACCTGCTCAATTCCACCAAAAGGGCTGAGCGGTGAATTATATGGTTCCCCTTCCAAAATATCTTTTTCGTTTGATACTTTTTGACCATCATAATCGGCATAAAAAACATGACTGTAAGTATCCACCCAATGATCCCAGTGCCGGTACATTAAATCGTTCATCAGCCGGCCGGATGCTTTTGGTAATCCTTCAAATAAATCCTCAAATTTTTCCTCTACCGGAACGTCTTTCGTAAACAGGATTTTTGTTTGATCAGGTGCATATTTGAATGCTGTAATTCCACCTTCAATAAACGAAATTTGTTGCTGGCTGCTGCCATCGGGATTCATTTCCCAAAGTTGGACACTGCCACTCTGCGAAGTCAGATAGCCAATCTTTTTTCCATCGGGTCGCCAAACAGCATTGAATTCACTTTTTCGTGTTTTGGTCAATTGTTTCCCATTTTCACCGTTAACATCCACACTGTACAATTCGCGGTTGCCTTTGTTTTGTTCGATGCTGTAGTAGCTCACGCCATAAAGTACAGTTTTACCATCGGGCGAAACCTGCTGTCCGCTCACCCTTCCAAATGCCCACAATGCTTCGGGGGTCATTAAATCGCTTTTTAATTGAATGTCAGGCTTTCCAATTGTTCCGTTTTCAGGCTGTTGTGCCATTAAGCCCATTGCCGATGTTAAAAAAACGGCGACTAATACAAATGCTATTTTCTTCATGATTTTGTGTTTTTAGGTTTGGGAAACAAAAGTAATGAAATGAGCGTAGAAAATTCATAATTTGTGTAGAAGTTGGTTATATTTTATTTGGCTATAACACGAATTTAATGGCACAGCTTAAAACTTAAAAATGCTCAACACTCAATAAACAATATTCAATTCTCAAATGTTCTTACATGAATTAATTCTAGAATAATTGGGAAGGATAATGACAACAAATTAAAGTATAATTATTGATGCTAACAGACAGAAATTCAGATATTATATAAATTCTTGTCTTATTTGATCTCTCCTTTTACTTGATTATTGTTTATTGCGTGTTGCTTATTGATTATTTATTCGGCCACGAAAATACCATTAGGAACTTTGAAATGCTTAGATATTAACAGCTATTTTTTTCTGCCAGACGATACTTTCTTAAGACACTGTTAATCACAGAATAACTATTCTTCTCGTCTTAAACTATTAAGCTTCTCATATCAAATTCTTGAAAAATCAACAACAAAATGTTTTGCTTTTTATACAAACATGTTATATTTGTCACGCCAATTTATGTCAATTTATTGACCAATCTAATAAACTTAATATGAAAATTTCTACCATTCGGTTGAAGTTAAAGTATTTAGAACAGTAGCACGCCATGCATTCGTTTTCTGCTTCCTCAAAAAAAGGAAGTAGAATGTGTTTGTAGGCGCGTGCATGCGCTTTATGATTTTCTGTTGGGCGAATTGGATTGACGGCTTAAATTAATTGTTTAAGAAGAATATAACCAATTTTATAAAACAAAGTCCCATGGAATCAAATCTCTACTCCATTTTTTCGGTTAATAAAAAAGAAAACAACAACTTTCTAAAAAGCAAAACCTTTAAAAAACTTCTGGCATCCTTAGCGGTGCTTTTGTTTTTTGGTGTTGGATTTCAGCTTGATGCACAGGTAACCAAACAACTCTATCTGTCTGAATCCGACACATTGGATAGAATAGATCCTGTAGCAACAGGTGATGGGACTACATCTACTACTGTAGAAATAAATATTGATGCATCGCCTTCAGTAGTTGAGGGTACTACAACCAGTAATTCCGGAGACAATCCGGGAACAACATTTAGTTTAACACATATTTCTGATGCGGGAGACAATAGATTGCTTCTTGTTGGTATTTCATTGCAAAGGGATAAAGCTGATGCGCTCGTTACTGGTGTTACCTACGGTGGTTCGCCAATGACCTCTGTAGGTCAGGTTGCGAATGGAAACAAGGCCAGGATTGCGATCTATCAAATGGTCGATCCTCCTGTTGGATCAGCAACAGTAGAGGCTACATTCAGTGCTTCGCCTGACAAGGGTGTAGTTATGGGTGCAACTACATTCCTTGGTGTGGACCAAGCAACACCACTCGGTACCTTTGCTCCGGCTACTGCAAAATCAACCACACCTACTGTAAATGTTACTTCGGCAACCGGGGAGTTGGTGTTTGATGTCGTTGCCGTAAAAGATGTCGCAGCCAGCGCTGATGGCCTGCAGGATGAGCTATGGAGTACCAACCCAGATAAGGTTGGTGGTGGAGCAAGCACCAAGAGCGGCTCCACTTCAACTACCATGAGTTGGACTACGGGAGATAAAGAATGGGCCATTGGTGGAGTTTCAATCAAGCCATACATACCAGCTACTTCAGTTAGCTTTACACAAGCACCGGTTATGTGTAGTGATTTTACTATTTCTTCAGGTGGTACAATAACGGTTACTAATTATATAAATGTTTTAAGTGGCTCTATGCCTCCCAGTCCCAATATTACAGCTACTTTGAAATATGGTTCAACAACAATTGCTTCATTAAGCAGTCCATCCTATGCAGGAAGTATTCTTACCTGGTCAGGTACAATAGCCAGCACTGTAACAGTCCCAGCAGGCGATACCATTGTATTACAAATAAGCAGTGCACAAACTGGTGTTTCTTTCGCAATAGAATACGACAGCGATACCAAACCCTCAAAGGTAGAAATAAGTACACCAACCTTTATTACAATAGATAGTTATGAACTGTACGATGCACCCTATCCCAACGGTACACTTATTACAACAGCGCCCATCGATGCGCCTTCCTATGTGCGCATTGTAACCAGCGACCCATTTGGCGCCTATGATATTACAAGTACAGACCTTGATTTTACTGATCCATCAGCAGGAACAAGCAGTATTACCCTTAGCAGTGCAAATGTTGTTTCAAGCATTGGCTGCGAAAAGATATATGAATACGAATGGACACCTTCTGAAGTTGGTAGCTGGACAATAGATGCTACCGCCAATGAAGGCTTTGAAGACGCAGTTACAGCTACCGAATCCATGTCGCCAACAGTATACTCATTTGTTGATGCCATTGATGATTTTGAAAGTTATACACTGAACACACCTTTACCAATAGCTGTACTAGATAACGATCTTGGAGATGTTGATGCTACCACTGTTACTGTAATTACACCTCCAAATTTTGGATCAACCGGAGTTGTAGCCGGAGTTATCACCTATACACCAAATACCGGTTCCACAAACAATGATTCATTTACTTACAAGGTATGTAGTTCTACAGATGGTGGTGTTTGCGATATAGCCACTGTATATGTAAATAACTGCGATGCAGGTGCTGCTGAAAACAAAGTGGGCGGTATTGTGTTTTTAGAAGTAAAACCCGATGACGGCATTTATAATCCCGGCGAAACACTGATGAATGGTATTACGGTTGATTTGTATGCCGATACTGATTGTTCAGGAACAATTGATGCAGGTGAAGATACACCTGTTCAAACAACAACATCAGGCGTAGATGGCAGATATTCTTTCACCACCACTGCAACAGGATGCTATATTACAAAATTGGACCTTTCAGGTACAACTGATTATATCCCGTCTTTGTTGGAATACGGAACTGTTAATTTTACTGTTCTGGGAACCTGTGATCTCTATCAAAATCTTGGAATGATGGAGACCATCGATTTAGAAGTAAGCAAAACAGTAGATGATGAAACCCCTGTAGTAGGTGATCTTATAACCTTTACAATAACTGTAACCAATAATGGCCCTGATGATGCGACCGATGTGGAGGTCTACGATGTATTATCACCGAAGTTAAGCTTCGATTCATATACAGCTACCGGTGGAACCACCTATGACGAAAACACAGGATTATGGGATGTTGGAAGCTTAGCTAACGGGACTACTGAAACTTTA
>QMPA01000294.1 GCA_003650365.1 Bacteroidota bacterium
ATTCCTTGTGGGTGGCGAGTTCTTTTATTCGCATTTCAAGGGCGATTCTTCGTTTATCCCCAGCCAGGTTGATCCTCCGGAATTCTTAGGCGGTTATCATTTTGATAATTCATTGTCGATTAACCTGGGTGCCAATGTTGGCTATAGTCATACTTTTGTGGTTAAGCGGCATTGGTTTTTGGCAATTGGCGTGTCGGCCGGACCGCAGTTAAGCTATTCGGTTATACAAGAATACGGAGATGATTTGTCAAAAAAGAGGGGCGTCACTTTTGGCGTAAATGCCGGGCTCAGAACAGGTTTTGGATACAACAGTAGAAAGTTTTACGTTGGTGTTTTTTTTATCAATCAAAATCTCTATCATAATCTCTCGATCAACAATGCTTCTTCCTTATTTTCAACAGGAATTTTTAAGTTGAACCTTGCTTACCGCTTTACACTCAAAAAGCCAATAAAGTTCTTAAATCCCAATTATTGGAAGTTTTTGCAGCCTAAAGAAAATGAGTAGTAATTGTTAATTTTGCTGTAATATTTTTAAGAAAATGAAAAAACTCCTCCGTTTTTTTCTCCGCTTTATTGCACTGTTTTTCTTTGTGCTTGTTGTTGTTTTGATTTCGTTTTATTTGATGGCACCTGTTTATGAGTTTTCAGGTCCTAAGCCTTTCCAGGGTGAAAAGCTTTACAATCCCTATGAAGAAATGGATGCAGATCAGTGGAAACTGTATAATTTCCAGGTGCAGTCAAAAGCATGGGGAGGGCTGACCAATGGCAGAAAAAACAGCAATGAGTTAATTGACAGTATTTATCATGCACTTGGATTTGATTATGTGGCTACATCAGATTATCAGAAGATAAACACCCATGGAAAAGAAAAATCGAACTATATTCCAACCTACGAACATGGTTACAATATCTTCAGAACGCATCAGGTTTGTATTGGTGCCGATGAAGTGCTGTGGACAGATTTCATATTTTTTCAGACCCTTAGCATGAAGCAATGGGTTATCGACCTGCTAAATGAACATAGTAAAATTGTAGTACTTGCTCATCCACTTTTAAACAATGGCTACACTTTGGACAATCTAAAATACCTGACCAATTATGGAATGATGGAGGTGTTGGGCTATGTATTTCTTTCGATTGAACATTGGGATGTGGCCTTATCATCCGGGCAGCCGGCATGGATTATGGGAAATGATGATGCACACGATGTGCTTTCCCCAACAGAAGTTGGACGTAAGTTTACGCTCATTAATTCCAAAAGTACTGATGCGGATGAAATTATTGCGAGTTTAAAAGCCGGGAATAATTATGCGGTTGATTATTACAGCAGTACAGATGTTACATTTACCGAAAAAATAGTGCAATTAGAGAAACTCCCTTACCTGAAAAGTGCTGAATTAATTGGGGATACTTTTGCAGTTTCTTTTAGTAGAATGGCACGACAAATTAGGTTTATTGGTGAAAATGGTGTCGTCAAAAAGATGGTCTCGAAGGCTAAATCAGCGTCTTATATTATTCAATCTGATGACCCCTATATTCGTGCAGAAGTAAGTTTTGCTTACACTTACACCTTTTTCTTAAATCCTGTTGTGCGTTATGAAGGCGATTTTCCGGAATCAAAAAAAACAGCGACTATTGATGCGTCGGCAACATTGCGATTAAGGATTATTTATTTTCTCATTATTTTATCGTTAGTGTTTTTTTACACAAAGTGGAAGCAAAGAAAAACGGCTAAATAATTTCATGAAAACCGCTGTTAACTATAGAAAATATTTATGGGTTCTGATTGGGGTTTCGGTGCTAATCAGGGGGATGTTGGCTGCCGTACTCGAGTTGGGTAATGATGAAGTTTACTATCGTTTGTACGCCCTTTACCCTGACTGGTCGCATTTCGACCATCCGTTAATGGTTGGTTTGGTGATGCAGATATTTAGTTTCAATTTGTTTTTCGACAGTGAGTTTTTCCTGCGTTTGTCTTCTTTGATTTTTGGTGCGATAAACCTTTGGATAGTATTTGATATTGGTAAATTAATCCGAAATGAAAGAACCGGATTTTATGCTGCTTTATTATACACGGCTTCCATTTACGCTTTTGTAATCACCGGTATTTTTATCCTACCCGATACATCGCAGAGTTTATTTTGGTTGCTGGCATTGCGACAAATGTTGAGAACTTTGCATTTTTGTCCACACCAATCTAAATCTGGAATTCGGATGATGGGTTTAGGTTTTTTGCTAGGTCTCGGCATGTTGTCAAAATACACCACAATTTTTCTTTGGTTTGGAATAATACTTTACATCCTCTTTTTTAATCGTGAATGGCTGAGAAGCAAATGGTTGTATTTATCTATTTTTATTTCATTTTTAATCACTTTGCCCATTCTTATTTGGAATATGCAAAATGGTTTTGTCAGTTTTGGTTTTCAGGGAGAACGGGTGAATATTTTTGCTACGGGCTTTAATATTAATTACTTTTTAACAGAATTAGGCGGGGGTTTTTTTTACAACAATCCTGTAAATTTTGTGCTAATTATGATTGCTGTGTTTGCTGCTTTCAAGGGAAAACTTAAGATAAATAGAGCGTACAGTCAAATTATTTTACTGACAACTTTACCGCTGATTTTTAGCTTTCTGTTTTTCTCACTTTTCAGAAGTACCCTTCCACATTGGTGTGCACCTGGATATACTTCCCTGGTTTTATTGGCTGCTGTTTGGCTCGATCAGAAAAAAGAAGTGTCTAAGTTTATGACTTTTGTGCCGCTCTCCTTAGCTTTGTCACTTCTTACTTTGGTTCTGGTTTTAGGCTTTGTACAAATTCGTTGGTCTCCTTTTAAAATTGATCATTCAACAAATTACCACGATTTAGGAAAACATGATCCTTCGCTTGATTTGACAGGATTCCATCAAACTGGCGAAAAATTTGCGAAGATTGTTCAACGCGACCAATTAAATGGAACAATGCCTGACGATGCAATATTAACAGGAAACAATTGGTTTCCCCTGGCTAATTACGATTATTATGCCGCATCGCCCATAGGGATGAAAGTTTATGGAATTGGCTCTTTAGATCACATTCATAAATATGCCTGGATCAATCAACAAAATTGTGGTTTTAATTTAGGGATGGATGCTTATTACATCACCGACAGTCGGGATTATCGATCACCTTTTGGTGTTTTTGAAGATTATTTTGAAACAGTAGAGTCTGCTGACACTATCCAAATTTATACAGGAAACAAAGTTGTAAAAAGAGCTTTTGTTTTCCGTTTGAAAAACTTGCAAAAAATTCCGGATGATCCTTTTGGGTTCGGATTGAAATAATTCTATTTGTTGGTGAGGACACCAACAAGGGGGGTGAGTTTGTCCGAGTTACCCATTCGAGAGTTTCTAATTTGGGTTTTTCAACCTGCCGGGATCAAGTCAACCCGGCAGGTTAGAGAAATGCTAAATCATCTTAGCGGGGTCAACCCTTTCAGTGAATTCTTCATCTGTAAGGTAACCAAGTTCCAAAGTAGCCTCACGCAAGGTAGTTCCTTCAGCATGGGCTTTCTTGGCAATTTTGGCTGCCTTTTCGTAACCGATGTAGGTATTTAGTGCCGTTACCAACATCAATGAATTCTCCAAATTATGCTGAATAGCTTTGGTAACGGGCTCAATTCCCACTACTGCATTCTTGGTAAATGATACACAGGCGTCACCTATTAATCGGGCTGCTTGCAGTAAATTAGCAATCATCACCGGTTTAAATACATTCAGTTGAAAATGACCTTGCATTCCTCCTGCAGTAATTGCAGCATCATTTCCAATTACTTGTGCGCAAACCATTGTCAATGCTTCATTTTGCGTTGGATTTACTTTTCCTGGCATAATGGAAGAACCGGGCTCGTTGGCAGGCAATTGAATTTCGCCAATACTGCAACGTGGTCCGCTGGCCAGCATTCGGATATTGTTGCCGATGTGCATTAAGCTAACCGCCAACTGTTTTAATGCTCCTGAGGTTTCTACAATTGCATCATGTGCCGAGAGGGCTTCAAATTTGTTGGCTGCTGTAATGAAAGGGAAACCAGTCAATTCAGCAATTTTTCCAGCAACATTGACAGCATAGTTTGGGGGTGTATTGATTCCCGTACCAACCGCGGTGCCACCCAATGCCAGTTCTGACAAATGAGCAAGCGTAGCTTTTAATGCATTCAAACCATGATCTAATTGCGAAACATAACCTGAGAATTCTTGTCCTAAAGTAAGAGGGGTAGCATCCATCAGATGTGTGCGGCCAGCCTTTACAATATCTTTGAAATCTACAGCTTTTTC
>QMPA01000295.1 GCA_003650365.1 Bacteroidota bacterium
GATTAATGGCCTAATAAAGGCAATTAAGAATTCAGGAAGGCGAGGAACAAAATACGACAACTAACACAAATACTAACTAACAACTACTAACTAACAACTACTAACTAACAACTGCTAACTATCAACTACTAACTGACAACTGACAACATTTTAATACTTTTGCAAATTATTTTTTTCATAAAATGAAAACCAAATATCTGCTCATACTGATTATCTTCTTCGCATCGCAAGGCTTTGTCTTTGCTGACGACGACATTCGTTTGGTGGGTACTGGCAGACAAGTTGTAAAAGTAGGCGAAAGATTCCGCATTGTTTACGAACTAAATGCTGAAGGACGCAGTTTTGCTACACCCAATTTCGGCAAACTCCAAAAACTTTCAGGCCCCAACACTTCCAGTAGTTCAAGTATTCAAATCATTAATGGCAGCTACCAGCAATCTTACTCACAAACCTATACTTTTGTGGTTCAGGCAACGGCAGTTGGAGAAGTAAAGATACCACCGGCATCAGTAAAAGTAAAAGGCAAAACCTATAAGTCAAACAGCATTGTTATTAAGGTAGTAAAAGGAAACAGCAGCCAACAGGGAACAAGCGGAAAAAATACGCAAAGTAGCAGCCATGATGGTGTTTTACAAGATGATGACATTTACATAAAAGCCTCAATCAGCAAAAAGAATCCCTACATTGGCGAGCAGATAATTGTTACTTACCGTATTTACACCAAGGTTCCGGTTTCCAATTTGTCCATGAAAAAATCTTCATCATTTCGTGGTTTCTGGTCAAAGAGTCTGACCGATGACAACACCCAATACAAACAATCTACAGAAGTGATTAATGGTAAGGAATATACAACAGCAATCATTGGAAAGTACGCCCTCTTTCCACAAAAAACCGGTGAACTTACAATCGATCCAGCTGAAATGGAATGTGTTGTTCAATTAAGAACACAGTCAAAACGACGTCGCAGCAATGATCCTTTTGAGGATTTTTTTAATGATCCATTTTTCAACAGGAATGTAAAAAACATAAAAGCAAGCCTTAAAACAAAGCCCATCAAACTTAATGTAAGGGTACTTCCCCAAAAAGGGAAACCTGAAGGATTTACCGGGGCCGTGGGCAGCTTTAACTTTACCGACAACCTTGACAACAACCAACTGAAAGCCAACGAAGCTTTGACGCTAACTATTGGCATTTCCGGGAGGGGAAACCTGGAGCTTATCAACGCACCAGAAATCCAGTTTCCCAGCGATTTTGAAACTTACGATCCAAAAACCAGCAGCAATATTAAAACTTCAGCGAGTGGGCTGTCGGGCCGCAAAAAGTTTGAATATCTTGCCATCCCGCGCAATGCCGGCGATTTTGTGATTGCCCCTGTTACTTTCAGCTATTTCAATCCAAAAGACAATAAATACCACAGCTATTCTTCGGAGCGTTACAGCATCCATGTAGAAAAGGGAGACAATGCAACAGGAGGTGGAATTACCTACAGTTCATCAGCGCAAGAAGACATTCGTTTTATCGGGCAGGACATTCATCACATAAAAATTACAGCTGCCGAATTAAAACCTGTTGGTGCTTTTCTTTTTGCTTCAACAAGCTATTACCTGCTGATTTCATTACCTGTATTGTTCCTGCTTCTTTTTATTGTCTTTTGGAAAAGAAGAGAAAAACAAAAAGGCAATGAAGGCATGATGAAAAACCGCAAAGCCAATAAAATAGCAAAGGCACGTTTACAGAAGGCCGCAAAGTATAAAGATGCGGACAACGATAAAGCATTTTATGACGAAATTGCACAAGCACTATGGGGTTATATTGCCGATAAATTCAATATCAAACAATCTGTACTTTCAATTGAAACCGTGAAAGAATCTTTGAAAGAAAAAGGTGTAAATGATGAAGTGATCGGTAATTTTTTGAATACATTGAACAACATCGAATTCGCACGTTTTGCCCCTGGCGATTCAAGTGGTAAGATGAAAACCATTTTTGATGAGGCCATGCATGCCATTACACAAGCCGAAAAAGCACTTTCCAAAGGAAAACCTGCTTCAGGATCGGCAAAGAAAATTACTTTATTTTCATTCCTTATCATGATGTTATTTGCCTCAAACTATGGCTTTTCACAAGACGACCCACAAGGGTTGTTGGCCTCTGCAAACAATGCATACACCGAAGGATTATACGATTCTGCCCTAAACGTTTATCATCTTATTGAGGAACAAAATCTCGAATCGGGTGGATTGTACTACAATATGGGAAATGCTTATTTCAAGAACAACGACCTTGCCTCGGCAATTTTGTACTATGAAAAAGCAAAAAAACTGGCACCAAATGATGAAGATATTGAATACAATCTTGGCATTGCCAACAGCATGATTGTTGATAAAATTGAAAAGGTTCCGGTACTTTTTTATAAAAATTGGTGGAACTATTTCTACAACCTTCTTGATGCAAATACATGGACAATAATATCTATCGGTATCTGGATTATCCTCCTGTTTTTCGTTGGTGTTTTTGCACTTACAAAATCGCGTTCAACAAAAAAACTTTCTTTCTATTTTGGCTTATTATTTCTATTTTTGAGTATTGGCACTTTTGGCCTAGCTTCTCAAAAGTATTACTACACCAAAGAACATAAAGAAGCCATTATTTTTACGCCAACCATTACTGTTAAAAGTTCGCCAACGCTTAATGCCGTTGACTTATTCGTAGTTCACGAAGGAACCAAAGTAACCATATTGGACCAGATTAAAAGTTGGATAAAAATTAAAATCCCTGATGGCAGTACAGGGTGGTTACCCGAAGAATCGCTGAGGACAATTTAGTACTATTCCAAAAAATTTCTGAGCAAGAATTAATCTCGACAGTAGTCATAAACAACTATTTTTTTATTTAGTTGTTTATATGGATTTAATTGGTGTTTTTTATTATTTCCTTTGTGTATTCAATCTGAACTATAAATTCAGTTAACCTAAGAAGAAAACTTCTATCCTAACAATAGTTCCTCAGGTTAACAAAGCACAGCCTACCTAGGCATCTAAAATTTGCAGATAACAATGATTAAAGTCAACACCAGTTTCAAATTAAGTCGAAAAGTTGATGTACTGAATCGTCTAGCAGTAAACACAGAATCTAATCTTTTGGTGATTAATGCCAGTGGGAGCTCAGAAAATGAGCATATTGGCGAGCCCAAACTAATCCCTACTAAAAGCAAGCAAACTAGCCTTACCGATGGAATCCTCGAATTCAACTTCGTTATTCAGGGCGAAGAAAGCAGATCAAAGAAAAAGCTAGCATGGGATATATCAGTTGTTTACCGGATGGATATTTTACCTAAGGGCATTAAGGCTATCAAAGTAAATGCGGCACAAAATGCTGATATAGCGATCCTGCTGAATTAATTCAAATAAAACTTTATTTGACGGTTAGTCAAATAAATTAATAATCGTAAATTGCCGAAAAAAACCAAATTGATACGATTAATTATTGCGGATGACCACCCGATGATTATTGGTGGTTTAAAAACAATTCTGGAAAAGGACAAAGAAATATCCCTTATAGCTGAGGCAAACAATGGTGTCGAATTATTGGACATATTGAAACTCAAGGAGGCCGATGTTGTTTTGATGGATGTGAATATGCCGGTAATGAACGGGATAGATGCCACCAAAAAAGTCAAAAAACAGTATCCTGAAACCAAAGTTCTTGCATTTTCGCAATACGATGAAAAACGATTTGTAAAACAAATGCTCAAAACAGGAGCCGATGGATACCTCCTAAAAAACTCTGCCGCATCAGAAATTACAGATGCAATTAAGATGGTTCACGATGGCGGCCTTTTTCTCAGTGAAGAATTGCCAAATATTTTTGAAAGCTCAAAAACAACAAAACGGTCAAACTATTTCTTTCCCGATCTTAGTAATCGCGAATTGGATGTAGTTAAACAGATTTACCTTGAAAGAAGCTCAACAGAAATAGCCAAACATCTGGGTATTGGAAAAAGTACTGTCGAAAGTCACCGGGCAAATATCTTCTTGAAAGTAGGCGTTAAAAATACAGCAGGCCTTGTTAAATGGGCTATTGAAAATGATATTGTTTAGTTCAGAATTTAACAAAACGTAAAAATCAGATTCAATAGTAAACCTCAGCCTGATAAAACAAGATACCATTAACAAATGAAAAAGATGCGAAAACAACTGACATCAGTACTCCCTTTTCTTATCATATTAATCGCAATTACAATTCCTTTTTCCTGTCAAAAGAAAATAGTGAAAGAGGATTCGGCAGA
>QMPA01000296.1 GCA_003650365.1 Bacteroidota bacterium
CAACGGAGTTTACCTTTGCAGGCGGCTACGGCCCCAATCTAATGGAAGAAATTTCACGTTTTGCCCTTATCGGATCGGCGCTTGCATTAAAAGAAGACTTTGATGTCATCCACGCCCATGACTGGCACACCTACCCTGCTGGAATTGCTGCCAAAGAATCTTCCGGAAAACCACTGGTTGTACACATGCACGCTACTGAGTTTGACCGTACAGGTGAAAATGTCAACACCTTAGTTTATGAAGTTGAACGCCAGGGAATGGAAGCGGCTGACCGCGTGATTACCGTCAGTAATATGACAAGAAGTATTGTTATCAATAAATACGGCATCGATCCCGGAAAAGTTGTTACTGTTCACAATGCCATTGAACAGGATGTTACCAAAGAAATCGCCGAAATCAAACGGACGATGAAAGAGAAGGTGGTTACTTTTCTGGGTAGAATTACTTATCAAAAGGGACCAGAATATTACATCGAAGCTGCTTACAAAATTCTACAGAAAGACCCAAACGTACGCTTTGTAATGGCCGGTTCCGGTGACATGCTCAACAAAATGGTGGAACGCGTTGCCCAATTGCGTATTGCCGACCGCTTTCACTTTACCGGTTTCCTGAAAGGTGATGATGTGGACAAGATGTTTGCTTTAAGTGATGTTTTTGTCATGCCATCAATTTCCGAACCCTTTGGCCTTGTTCCACTGGAAGCCATGCGCATTAATGTTCCGGTGGTTATATCCAAACAATCCGGCGTAGCCGAAGTATTGGAACATGCCCTAAAAATTGATTTTTGGGATGTGGATGCCATGGCCGATTCCATATACGGACTGCTTCATTACGATGCGCTTTCCAGCATGTTTAAAAAGCACGGCAAAATTGAAGTCGAAAACCTGAAATGGGAAAATGCAGCTGTCAAGGTGAAAGCTGTTTACGAAAGTGCTTTGGATGCAGCGAGATAATAAACCACTTAACACAAATCAATTACCCTGTCCTTCAGGTCAGGGAATGTAAAATATAAATATAAATATCGCACACTACAAATCAACAATATGAAATCCATTTGTTTTTATTTCCAGGTTCACCAGCCCTATCGTTTAAGAACTTACCGCTTTTTTGATATTGGCGGAAAGCATGATTATTTTGATGACTACAACAACCGTTTCATCATGCAAAGGGTGGCCGAAAAGAGCTACGTGCCCATGAACAATATTCTGCTCGATTTAATCAAAGAATACGGTTCTGCTTTCAAAGTTAGTTTTTCTATTTCGGGAACAGCAATTGAGCAATTTGAAGCTTATGCACCAGAAGTACTGGAAAGTTTCAAACGCCTGGCTGACACAGGTAATGTTGAGTTTCTGACAGAAACTTATGCTCATTCCCTGGCCTCACTTAAGAACAAAGAGGAATTCAAAAGGCAGGTTCAAATGCATGCCGATAAAATGGAACAATTGTTCGGACAGAAACCGACAACTTTTAGAAACACCGAGCTTATTTATTCTGATGAAATTGGTGAAATGGTAGCCGACATGGGCTATGAACTGATGCTGACAGAAGGTGCCAAACATGTATTGAGCTGGAGAAGTCCCAATCTGATGTACACCAATGCCATCAACCCCAAGCTGAAATTATTGCTGAAGAATTTCCAATTAAGCGACGATATTGCTTTCCGCTTTGCACACCCTGATGGTGAAGGCGAGACTTTAACACCGGAAAAGTTTGTAAACTGGCTGAAAGAAACAGACGAGAATTCAGAGACCATCAACCTGTTTATGGATTACGAAACATTTGGGGAGCACCAATGGGAAGCAACCGGAATTTTTGATTTCATGCGCCAATTGCCAGCCAGGGTGTTTTCTGATTCTGACTTTATTTTCTCAACCCCTTCTGAATTGGCAAAAAAATTACAACCCGTTTCAGTCATCCATGTTCCCAATGCCATTTCGTGGGCTGATGAAGAACGCGATCTGACTGCCTGGTTGGGCAACGATTTGCAAGATGAAGCCTTCGGAAAATTATATTTACTTGAAGAAAAAGTAAAGCAATGTAGTGACCCGCAAATTCAAAAGGATTGGCTGTTTTTACAAACTTCTGACCATTTCTACTATATGTGTACCAAATGGTTTTCGGATGGTGCCGTGCATAAATATTTCAATCCTTATGGTTCGCCCTACGATGCTTTTATCAATTATATGAACGTGCTTTCTGACTTTATTATACGTGTTGAAAACTGTTCCGGATCAACAGGAGATGATTTTGAGACATTCAAAAAAGCAGTCAGTGATTTTTCAGAAAAAGCGGAAAAAGTAGTACAGAAAACAGCAAAGGCCACACGCAAAAAAGTGAAGGCAACAGTTGACAAAAGCAAAGAGATCAAGTTTGAAGACATCAAAGAAATGTCTAACTCGGCAGTGAAGAAACTTCTGAAAGAAATTGATGCTGAAGAATTGACTGTTGCTTTAAAAGGTGCAGGAAAAGAACTCACTGAAAAAGTCATTCCCAACCTTGGGAAAAGAGCCAAAAAGAAATTTGATGAATTAGAAGACGAAATCAAAAAGGTGAAGAAGTCGGACATCAAAAAGGTACGCAACAATATCGAGAAAAAGTTGAAAGACTTGTTTGGGTAATCCAAACCCGTCGGGTTTTTTATTCCCGCCGGGTTAAAGATAAAAAGGCTTGCTGGTCAGGATTTGTAATCCCGACTTATCATATAGCGGATTTCAAATCCGCACTCCTGGCTTCTGGATTTGAAATCCAGAAGAGCGGAGTCCAATCCATATTTTTATATTTTTGCCAGCTTGTTTAGAAAACCCTTTCTAAAACTAAAACCCATAAATTTAACAAAGAATAAATGAATAATAAACCAGAATATATATTTGAAACCAGTTGGGAAATCTGCAATAAAATTGGCGGTATTTACACTGTGCTTTCAACCAAAGCAAAAAGTGTTGTTGATAAATACAACGACAATTACATTTTAATTGGACCTGATGTTTGGAAAGAAACCAGGCAAAACCCAGATTTTTTAGAAGATACCAGCCTTTTTGCTGATTGGAAAGAAAAAGCCGCAAAAGAAGGATTAAGAGTCAAAACGGGCCGTTGGAATATTACAGGGAAACCCATTGTTATCCTATTGGATTTCTCCTATTTATTTGAACAAAAAGACGAAATACTTGGCAAACTCTGGGAAACCCACAAACTAGATTCCATTCACGGTGGCTGGGATTATTTTGAGTCCGTGCTGTTTGGCTACAATGCCGGCGAAGTCATTAAAAGTTTTACTGAGTTTTACCTCGAACCACAGCAACAGGTTGTCGCCCATTTCCACGAATGGATGACCGGGGCCGGTGTTTTATTTCTAAAGAACAAAGCTCCACAAATTGGTACTGCTTTTACTACCCATGCTACTGTCCTCGGACGCTCAATTGCCGGAAACGGACTACCCCTCTATTCCAAAATAGAAGAATACGATGCCCATACAACAGCCAGAAATTTTGGTGTCATCAGTAAAAATTCATTGGAAACAATTGCTGCCCATGAAGCCGATGCTTTCACTACCGTTAGTGGTATTACAGGAATTGAATGCAAGCAACTACTTGGCAAAAATCCTGATGTAATTACTACCAATGGTTTTGAAAAAGATTTCGTCCCAAAAGGAAAACAATTTGATACAAAACGGAAAGCTGCCCGAAAAAAAGCATTTGAAACGGCGCAGGTAATTACAGGAAAAAAATATTCAGATGACACTTTTCTGGTCATCTCCAGCGGACGTTACGAATACCGCAACAAAGGCCTGGATTTGTTTATCGAGGCACTTGGCAATTTAAACAGGGACAAATCAATAAAACGTGAAATACTTGCTTATATCACTATTCCTGCCGACCACCGCGGACCTGCCAATGTTTTTAGGGGAAGAGAAAAAAGAAACAATTACTTCACCCACAAACTCAATCATCCTGAGCACGACCCCATACTGCACGAAATTGCAAAACAAGGCCTGAACAACAGTAGCGAAGACAAGGTCCACATCATTTTTGTTCCGGCTTACCTGAATGGAAATGACGGGGTGATTAACCTGGATTATTATGACTTTTTGATTGGACAAGACCTTTCTGTTTTCCCATCTTATTACGAGCCATGGGGTTACACTCCCTTGGAAAGCATCGCTTTTAAAATTCCAACTATCACTACAAATGTAGCAGGATTTGGCGATTGGGTAAGCAGTAACTACAAACTCGAAACACCCTCTATTTCTGTTATTGAAAGA
>QMPA01000297.1 GCA_003650365.1 Bacteroidota bacterium
ATATGCCGGAAAGCCATCGCCCGTTTTACTGGAATAGACACCTGCTGAGCCAAATCGCTTTTGTAAAATTCTGTAACCAGCAATGCCCGTTCTGCCGAAATACGTGGTGTGGCCTGCTGGCTCTGGTTTCTGAGTATTGTTATTCTTTTGTTCATGGTTTCTTTTTTATCCCCCGTACGGGGGTAACTGATAGCGTACCCATCATCAGTTTCCCCAGGCTTCAGCCTGGGGTGTGTCGGTTCATCCCCCAACCCTCACCTCAAAGCCCGCTTCCTTAAAATAATTGTTGATCTTATCAATATGCTGTAGGGATGATTCTTCCACCCCCTCCATTTTGTAATCAATCCCAAATCGGGAGTATTTGTGTTTTCCAATTTTGTGGTAAGGTAAAATCTGTACCGGATGTTTTTTTTGCAAATGGTTTAAAAATTCCAGCATCCTGAAAATATTGCTTTCGTCATCATTTATGCCGGGAATGAGTGGAAAACGAATCCAAATGTCTTTCCCTAGTTTATCCAGCATTTGCAGGTTTTCTAAAATCAGGTGGTTGCTAATGCCTGTATATTTTTGGTGCAACTCATCATCCACTATTTTTAAATCGAACAAAAACAAGTCGGTCAACTCAGCTACTTTCTTCATCTTTTCTGAAGAAACAAAACCGGTTGTATCTACACAAGTGTGGATACTTTTCTGTTTGCATTTTTCCAACACTTCCATCAGAAAGTCAAATTGCAACAAAGGTTCACCTCCTGAAAAAGTAATGCCACCTCCTGATTCTTCAAAGAAAATCAGGTCTTTTTCAATTTCGGTCATTAATCCCGCGACAGCGTATTGCTTCCCAATTGTATCTATTTGGTGGACTTTCCTTCCATCAATACTTTCCTCTTTCTCATAGGAAAAGATTTCCCTTCCCCGACTTTCCGGATTATGGCACCACCAACACGATAAAGGGCAACCTTTAAGAAAAACAGTTTGCCTGATGCCAGGGCCATCGTGGATAGCGTAATGTTTAATATCGAAAATTGTTCCAAGCATGGAGGAGAATGAAGATTAATGAAAAAAGATTAAATCTTTTGAGCGGATGGGGGATTAAGTCACAGACTTAATCCAGGGATTTAGTGCGAACCATAGTATATCCAGCACTCAAACAGGCAACTGCCGTAACGGTGAGAAAGCTGAGTATGTTCGATAATGTGAGGCATTTGCTTCGAATTGATGGACAAAGGTAATGCAATTCAGATTTCAAAATAGATTATTGAATATTTATTCTATTGATCAAATTGAAATTCTGTCTTCAGCTATCAGAACAATAACTTTAGACACTCCAAACTTTAGTGCACTTTAAGTACTTCATCTTACAACAACTCATTCGCCAAATTGGCCAGTTCCGAGCGTTCCCCTTTTTCCAATAAAACATGACCGTAAATGTCATGGTGTTTGATGCGGTCGATGAGGACGGAAAGGCCGTTGGATTGGGAGTCGAGATAAGGTGTATCAATCTGATAAATATCACCGGTAAAGATGAGCTTGGTGTTTTCGCCGGCACGCGTGATGATGGTTTTCACCTCGTGGGGAGTCAGGTTCTGGGCCTCGTCAATAATAAAGCAAACATTGGAAATACTGCGCCCGCGAATGTAAGCCAAAGGTGTAATCTTTAGTTTTTCGCTCTCAATGGCATCCGCAATGCGTTTGTACTCTTTGTCCTGTTCGCCAAACTGACTTTGAATAAATTTGAGATTATCCCACAAAGGCTCCATATAAGGATTGATTTTTTCGTGGATGTCTCCCGGCAGGTAACCAATGTCTTTATTGCTTAAAGGAACAATCGGTCGGGCCAGATAAATCTGTTTGAAATTCCTTCGCTGCTCCCAGGCTCCGGCCAATGCCAACAGGGTTTTTCCTGTTCCCGCAACACCCTGTAAAGTAACCAATTTGATTTCAGGGTTTAGGATGGCATGCAAAGCAAAAACCTGTTCGGCATTGCGTGGCATAATCCGCGAGACGGCCCGTTTTTCTACCCGTTCAATGCGGTCGGTAATGGGATTAAAATAAGCCAATGCAGAAGCACGAATACTTTTCAAAACAAAATAATGATTGGGAAAGGGTTTTTCAATTCCCAAATCTTGGACACTGCAAAATCCTTCTGCATAAAGTTTGTCGATTACATCGGGCTCAATGTCTTCCACAAAACTACTGCCAGTATATAAGGAATCGATGTTTTGAACTTTGCCGGTTTCAAAATCTTCGGCAGTCAGGCTTAACGACTTGGCTTTCAACCTGAGATTAATATCCTTACTTACAAGGATGACTTTTTTATCAGGATTCTCCTCTTGCAACTTCAAAGCGGCATTCAGAATACGGTGGTCGGCTTTATTATCGTTGAAAATCGAACGGGCATCGGTTTTGCTGTTTTCGTTCATCACAACTTTGAACCTGCCTTTTTCGGGACCATTCAGCCGTCGCCAGTTTTTCATGGTGGATGTCCCGGAAATAGAATCCAAAAAGCGGATGAATTCCCTTGCTTCAAAATTCTTGATGGTATTTCCCTTTTTGAAGTTGTCCAGTTCTTCGAGAACCGTGATGGGAATCGCCACATCGTTATCTGCAAATTCCATGATTGCATTGTGGTTGTATAAAATAACGGATGTGTCGAGAACGAATATCTTGCTTGCTTTTGCCGCTGCTTTATCGGCGCTGCGTTTTGTTGCCATAGGTTTTTTGTTTTGATGCGTGTGTAAATCTAAGATGTAAATCAGGTGGTTTTTGTGAAATCGTTTCAAGTTTCTAACAAAGTGGCGTTGGTAAAAATAAGTCGGCAATCTTCAGTCGGCAGTCTTCAGTCGGCAGTCGTCCGACCACTATACGCTGAGTCAAGCTGTGGTCAGCCGACTATTGACTTCCAACTCCAAAATTCCATTAAATTTGCTTGCTTAAGAATTCATTTTATGAAAACCGAAAAAAAACTCTTCCTGCTGGATGCCATGGCGCTGATTTACCGGGCCTACTTTGCAATGAGCAGAAATCCGCGTATCAATTCAAAAGGACTGAATACTTCTGCCGTACTTGGCTTTGCCAATACGCTCCTTGAAATTCTTCAGAAAGAAAAACCGACCCACATTGGCGTGGCCTTCGACACCAAAGCCCCAACCGTAAGGCACGACAGTTTTACCGAATACAAAGCCAACCGCGAGAAAATGCCCGAAGACCTTTCGGCTTCCATTCCTTATGTGAAGGAGTTGATTAAAAGAATGAATATTCCCATTCTTTCGGTGGATGGCTACGAAGCAGACGATGTGATTGGTACACTATCAAAAGAAGCTGAAAAAGCCGGTTTTGAAGTTTATATGATGACACCCGATAAAGATTTCGGGCAATTGGTTTCTGAAAATATTTTCATGTACAAACCTGCCCGAATGGGTAAAGGCCCGGAAATATTGGGCGTGGAAGAAATATGCAAGCGTTACCATTTGAAAGAGCCCACACAGTTTATTGATATTTTAGGACTTTGGGGAGATGCTTCCGATAATATTCCGGGGGTGCCGGGTATTGGTCAGAAAACAGCGATGAAACTCATTGAAAAATATGGGTCGATTGAAAACCTGTTGAAAAATACGGATGACCTCAAAGGAAAGCAAAAAGAGAATGTAGAGAATTTCTCAGCCCAGGCTTTGATGTCAAAAGAACTGGCAACCATTATCCTTGATGTCCCCATCGCTTTTGAAGAAAATGAACTGGAAATCACTAAGCCAAATGTTGAGGAATTGAAACAATTGTTCGACGAATTGGAATTCAGGAATTTTGCCCAGCGTTATTTCAGTAAACTTTCGATAGAAGATAGTGCTGATGAGCAAGCTGTGCAAGGCCAGTTGTTTGCCGATTTACCTACGGAAGAACCGGAAATCCAATCTGAATACAAAACCATCGACGATACCGACCACACTTATCATTTAACCGACACCCTCGAAAAAGCGGCAGCATTAGCCAAACTGCTGAACAAACAGCAATCGTTTTGCTTCGATACGGAAACCACGGGGGTGGATGCCAATAAAAGCGAATTGGTTGGAATCTCTTTTGCTTTCGAAGCACACGAAGCCTGGTATGTTCCCGTTTCGGAAAATTACAATGAAGCACGGGAATTCCTGCATATTTTCAAGTCTGTGCTTGAAAACAATAAGATTGAGAAAATCGG
>QMPA01000298.1 GCA_003650365.1 Bacteroidota bacterium
AAGGAAGCTTCTTGCAAGTAATTGAATATCTAAAGTATAGATGAGGTACCTTAAATCGAATTCAGGTTATTAATACACCACATTAAGGGTGGCATTGGGCTGGGTAATTAGTATTGCCCCGTCTTTAATATACAAGCGTTTACAATTGGCAACTTCGCCGGTATAAATAATACAATCCGCTTTACCTGCCGGAATGATTACTTCGTCAATCAAGGCCGGAATACCACAATCCCAATTTGAAACTGTGTTCCAATTATTTCCTGTTTCGCCTGTCCAGTGAATCGTCTTCACAGGTACATCTTTCTTAGTAATTGAACTTTGCGCACAAAGCCACAGGTCTGGATCGAATACAGCGCTATTGGCTGCAAAATTGATGTTTGCAAAGAAGAGCGTATCAGATGGGCTTTTCTGTTGGAATACCAAAACCGTATCTAATACACCATTGCTAAACTTTATTGGAACGGGCATTTCAAAGAAAGTGCCACTTCCAGCCGAATGAGTTTGTTGAATGTTTACCCGAAGTTTATTGCTACAAGAAACATCAACAGACCATGCTACATTATAATCCGGCCAACCTTCGCCAAAATACCAATCATCAAAAAATTCTGTTAGCGTTGTGTCGGCGACAGTTTCTAAATGTGTTTGGAGATCAGAAGTAAGCGCATAATTGTAAGCAAGATTTGGATTGTTGATATAAGCATACAAACCAGCAAAAAAATCATCGTCCCCCAATACCCACCGCAACATATGAAGAAGATACGCACCCTTGCTGTATGATAGCCTTGAACTAAATATCCTGCTGACACTGGTGGTATCGTCGCAGTAAACAGAACCATAATTACTACTCAGTACACTGCTGCGTTTGTCACTTAACCAATCATGAAATATTGTTGATTGGATGCGCTGCTCACAAGTGAGGCCCTCCAGGTAAGTAGCAAAACCTTCATTCAGCCAGATGTCGTGCCAACTGCCACAGGTTATTTTATCGCCAAACCATTGGTGTGCCAGTTCGTGTATTAAAATATAATACCACCAGCCCCCCATAAATGTCATGGTTGTGTGTTCCATACCACCACCGAACTTGCATTGCGCATGACCGTATTTTTCATTTTCATAAGGATAGGCGCCAAATTTGTAAATAAAGAAGTTCATTACTGTATCCAGTTGCCGGGTTTGTGAATGTGCATAAGCCGAATCACAAGGAAATACATAATTAAGCACCTCAAGTTGCCCGCCATTGTACAGGTCAATTGTGTCTTTATAAATTGCATACTCAGCAGCAGCAAATGCGACAAGATAGGCCGGAATTGGATATTTGTGTTTCCAGTGGTCCGTAATTTTATTTCCTGTAGTATCACGACTCAGTAATACGCCATTGCTGCCAATATGGTATTTAAGCGGGGCGGTAACAATTACCTCTGTTGAATCAATTTTATCATTCAACGTCTCTTTACAGGGCCACCAGTTTTTTGCACCATAAGGTTCCGAAAGTGTCCACATGACAGAATCCTGGCTTGAGCAGGTAGTGCTGTCATTGTCAAAAGAACCAAAGCCTCCGAAACCCGGAGCACCTTGATAATAGATTGTTAATGAATCCAGTGTTCCTTTTGAAATTGTAGCAGGAAAATCAATCTTCAATTCTACAGTAGTGGAAAAAGAATGGGTGATACTTTGCCCATTATATTTCACAGAATCAACTGTCATGTTGTTCCTGAAGTCAAAATATATTGAATTCATATCACTCTTCGCAACAAAGTATGTGGTCACATTTCCCTCAATAAAAATTACAGGTGGATTTATCTCCAATTCCAATCGGTGGTATTTAATATCGTAGTTTGAGGTAAAAGGAGAGGAGAAATAATGTGATGCTTCATGATCATTCTCACGCACTACAGGTTTATCAGTTTCTGGTTGAGCAATTAAACTGTAGCCAAAAAATGAAATCAACAGCATGAAGGTCGTTTTGCGAATCATGTTTTCTTTATTTGAACAAACGCCCGTATTCTTGGGAAATAGTACGTCAAAGCCTGATTAAAAAAAACAAGCCCAGTCAAACCAAAAACAGTAATCCAATACTTTCAGGAATAATCCGGTGATTATTCCAGATGGCCTATTTTTTCTCCACTATAGGCTCCACCGGGTATTGTGCCATTATTTTGGCAACAGTTTTTGGCGTACTGTCATCCCTTGTTTGTGGGTCATTATCAACGGTTCCGGTTCCCACACTTTCCCAAATTAATTTTTCGCCAGCCTTGTCGAATACATCAACAACCAGCGTTCCAACAACATAATCATAGGTGCTGTAAGTGGTTGTTGAGTTACCCATGCCCATTCCACCATAGCCACCACCCCAGCCCCAGCCAGGACCATAACCATAATATCCACCATAACCGCCATATCCACCATAACCCATGCTGCTAGTATTGGCTGTCGTTTCTGTTTTCTTTTCGGTAACAATATAAAGTGCTACTATAAGGTCGCCGCCCTCTTTCACATAAGTTAAATCTCTTTTTCTAAACTCATCGCCAAAGGCTTTTTCGATACGCTCTTTATCGAAAGGAGTAAGAATTTTATCACTGTTATCGGCCCAACCGTAGTATTCAAAAGTTTTAAACTTTGTAAAATCAACTGATTTATCGTAATCGGAAACAACTGTAATTGACGAACATCCGCCGAGGAATAAAACTCCTGCCAGAAGTATTAAAAGGTAATTTTTCATAGTCATTTTTTTTAAGGTTATTTGTTCAATTATTTTCTACAAAAGTACTTACAATTTGGTTGAGGAAAGATTATTATCTTTTTAAAGCAGTTTTATTTGTTAAAATTCAGATTTCCCCTCTCGGGGAGAACCGTTAAAATTCACAAAAACAAAGAAAAGGCAACCTGTTATAGATTGCCTCTTTAATTCACAAAAACTGGATTTCAAATCCTAAGCTCACTGCTTCCAGATTGCAAATCTGGAAGAGCGTAATGTCCCACAACTGGCGCGAGTCTTCCAGCCAAGCCTGTGTGCAGGCAGAGCTTGTGCCTTGTAAAAACAGGATTCAAAATCCTAAACTCCTTACTTCCAGATTGAAAATCTGGAAGAGCGCATAAACATAAAAAGGCGAGCCGTTTGGCTCACCTTTTTATCTTAAAATATGAAGTGGTTTTCTACGCTTTCTTCGTCAGCATTGCATCAATAGATTTACATGCTCTGAAACCGTCAGCAATGGCGCTGATGGCATCGGCAGTTTTATTTGCTGCATCACCACCGGCATACACTTTCGGGTCGGTAGTTTGTTGTTTAGCATCCACTACAAAGCGTCCTCTTTCAATCTTGATTTTGTCTTCAAATTCTTTTTCGAGGAAACTGTAATCACCCATTTGTCCAATGGCAGCCATTACGGCTGTGGCTTCGATAATGGTGTTGCTGCCTTCGATAGCAACCGGACGCGGACGTCCGCCTTTATCATCAGCTACCATTTCAGCCAATAAGTATTCAACAGATTGTACACGGCCGTTCTTGTCTTCAATAACTTTAATAGGAATGGCTTGAGGAATAATGGTGATTCCTTCATCATCAGCACCTTCAATTTCTTCCCAGTCGGCTGGCATGTCTTCCACACGACGACGGTAAAGAATGGTAACATCCGCTCCCATACGGGCACTTACCCTGGCAGCGTCGATGGCAACATTACCACCACCAACAACAATTACTTTGTCACCAATATCAACTTTCTCACCGGCATTAATCATATACAGATAACGGAATGCCTGCATCGAGCCTTTGGCATTTTCGCCGTCAACACCGAGTGTCCAGGCATCGGGGAAACCTACACCCATAAATACGGCATCGTATTTATTATAGATTTCTTTGAATGTAATGTCCTTACCAACCTTGGTGTTGAAATGAATCTTCACACCAATACTTTGAATGTATTGAATTTGTTTTACCAGACTCTCAATCGGCAGACGGTATTTTGGAATTCCGTACATGGTTGCACCACCGGCTTTTGCGCTTGATTCGTAAATGGTGCAATCGTAACCACGCAATGCGAGGTAATAAGCAGCAGTCAGACCAGAAGGCCCGGCACCAACAATACCCACTGTTTTGCCATTGGCTTCCCTGATTTCAGGATTCACAATTTCGTGTGTGATTTCTGCCGTAGCAGCAGTTTCGGTGGCATAACGTTTCAG
>QMPA01000299.1 GCA_003650365.1 Bacteroidota bacterium
CCAAACATATCACCCGATGTAAGCAAAATAACAACCACTATCACCCATTTCACAAAATCGACTCCTTTGGAAACTGCCATCCGCGAAGCGACAAAAGCACCCACAACATTACCAATGGCAAGGATGAGCCCGTATTTCCAGTTGACCTGATTGTGCCAGAGGAAAATAAATAAGGTAAAAGGAGCATAGGCCAACACGATGAAAACCTTTACGGCATTGGCTTTTACCAAATCTAAACCAGCTCCAAGTACAATACCGGCCAGTAAAAAATAGCCCACTCCCATGTGCAAAAAACCACCATAAATACCAATCAGAAAAAAGACAATGTAAATTTTCCAGGTGAATGGCTTGTCAGAAATAATAGCTCTTCCATAAATATATTTCTGAGGTTTGAACAAAACAAACACTAACATGATAAGCATCACCACCCCGATGGCTTTTTCGAAAATATTCTCGTTAATATCCACTGCAATCCACGCACCGATTAGCGAACCCAAAATAGCCGGAATTGATAAATAAACGGCTTTTCGTAAAGGAAGTACTTTTTGTTGTCTGAAACTAGTTGCAGCTGTTAAAGTCTGGATAGTAATGGCGATGCGATTGGTGCCATTGGCAACAGGAGCTGGTAGTCCCAACATCATTAAAACCGAGAGGGAAATAATGCTTCCGCCTCCAGCCAATGTGTTGATAAACCCTACCAGTAAACCGGAAATGATTAAGACGGTGATTTCAATCCATTCCATAAAAAGTGCCTAGCGTTTAAAGTGCCTAAAGTGCCTAGCGTTTAAAGAGCCTAAAGTTGTTCATGCTGAACTTTAAGTATTCTAAATATTTTGGACACTTAAGCGCACTTTTTTTAAACCTCTCTCTTTTTCAAAGCATCCCACCCCTGGGCTTTCAGTTCAAAACTTTGGTTGTCGTTCGAAATAACTTGCTGGCCTTCCGATGCATCAGTCATATAACCAACCATCGAAATATCTTGCACGTCTTTAATTTTTTCATAATCGTTTTGGCTGATCGTAAATAAAAGTTCGTAATCTTCACCACCATTTAGTGCAGCCACCGAAGGTACAATCCCGAATTCTTTGGCCAGATCGTAAGTCTGCTGGTCAATGGGGATTTTCTCTTCATAAATTATACAGCCGGTATTCGATGCTTTGCATAAATGCATGGTTTCCGAAGCCAGTCCATCAGAAATGTCAATCATTGAAGTTGGGACAACGCCTTTTTCATTTAGCAGTTTCACAATGTCTGTACGGGCTTCGGGCTTTAAATGCCTTTCCAAGACATAATCATTATTCGATAAGTCAGGTTGCATTTTGGGGTTTGCCTCAAATACTTTCTTCTCTCTTTCCAGAATTAAAAGGCCCAGATAAGCAGCACCCAAATTACCGCTAACACACAAAAGGTCATTGGGTTTGGCTCCGCTTCTGTATGCAATGCTATTTTTCTCAGCTTCGCCAATTACTGTTACAGAAATAAACAATCCCTGTTCACTTGAAGTTGTATCTCCCCCAACAAAATCTACCTGATAAACTTCGCAAGCTTTTTTTATCCCATCATAAATTTCATTCAATGCTTCCACCGAAAATTTACTGGAAACGCCAATACCAACAACAATTTGCCTTGGTATTCCGTTCATCGCTGCCATGTCCGAAAAGTTAACAACAGCAGCTTTATAGCCCAAATGTTTCATTGGCGTGTACATCATGTCAAAATGAATACGCTCAATTAGCAGATCCTTCGAAACGAGTGTAAGTTTGTCGGGGGAAGGTTCAATTACGGCAGCATCATCACCGATTCCTTTAATTGTCGATTTATTTTTGGTCTGAATATTTTTTGTCAGGAAGTCAATCAGGCCAAATTCGCCAAGGGCTGAAAGATCTGTAAGGTTCATTTCGGGTTCAGACATATTTCTTTTTTTCTGCAAAAGTAATTGAAAAAAGCTGGAAGTCAGAAGCTGGAAGCCGGAAGTTTTCAGGAGTGTTACTTAATTAGTTTATCTATCCCAACATCCTTATTTGTGTTCAAAACCTTTAGCATGATTGATTCTGTCATTTTTCAAAATAGTTCATTTAACTAAATCAATATTTTTTATATTTGCCGACAATTGAAATCCTTTAATTATTGCATTTTATGGAGCACAAAAACATTGGCCGAATTGCCCAAATCATTGGTCCTGTAGTTGACGTAGTTTTTGAAAACGAGGAAGACCTTCCTAACCTTTACGACGCACTTGAAATCACTAGAGAAAATGGTGATAAACTAATCCTTGAAGCACAGCAGGCTATTGGGGAAAATACCGTTCGTACCATTGCAATGGATTCGACTGATGGTTTAAGCAGGGGTACTGAAGTCAAACTGACTGGAGCACCTATTTCGATGCCAACCGGTGATGAGGTAAAAGGGCGGCTATTCAATGTTATTGGAGATGCCATTGACGGACTGGGAAATGTTGACTCGAAAAAGAGGTATCCCATTCACCGTGATCCCCCAAAATTTGAGGAATTGACCACAACCAAAGAAGTACTCTATACTGGTATTAAAGTTATTGACCTGATTGAGCCTTATTCCAAAGGTGGTAAGATTGGTTTGTTTGGTGGCGCCGGTGTTGGTAAAACGGTTATCATTATGGAGCTGATTAACAATATTGCCAAATCGTATGCCGGTCTTTCGGTATTTGGTGGTGTTGGTGAACGTACCCGTGAAGGAAACGATTTACTTCGAGAGATGATTGAATCGGGCGTTATTAAATATGGTAAGGAATTTGAAGAGGACATGGAAAAAGGCGGCTGGGACTTGTCGAAAGTAGACAGGAAAGAGTTAATCGAATCACAAGCCACACTGGTTTTCGGACAGATGAACGAACCTCCCGGAGCACGTGCGCGTGTAGCCCTTTCGGGTTTGACCATGGCGGAATACTTCCGTGATGGAGATGAAAAATCAGGCGGTCGTGACATTCTTTTCTTTATCGATAATATTTTCCGTTTTACACAAGCAGGATCTGAAGTTTCGGCTTTGTTAGGACGTATGCCTTCTGCCGTTGGATATCAGCCTACTTTGGCTACCGAAATGGGATTGATGCAGGAACGGATTACCTCAACCAAAAGAGGTTCAATTACCTCTGTTCAGGCTGTTTATGTACCTGCTGATGACTTGACCGACCCTGCTCCTGCAACAACATTTGCCCACCTTGATGCCACCACGGTATTGAGCCGTAAAATTGCGGAATTGGGAATTTATCCTGCTGTTGACCCATTGGATTCAACATCGCGGATTCTTTCCCCTGATGTAGTTGGTGACGAGCATTACGATACTGCCCAACGTGTGAAATTGACTTTACAACGTTATAAAGAATTACAGGATATTATCGCAATATTGGGAATGGACGAATTGTCGGAAGAAGACAAATTAATCGTTCACCGAGCGCGTAGAGTTCAGCGTTTCTTATCACAACCTTTCCATGTTGCTGAACAATTTACAGGTTTAAAGGGAACCCTTGTTTCCATCGAAGATACCATCAAAGGATTTAATATGATTATGGATGGTGAAGTTGATGAATATCCGGAAGCAGCTTTTAACCTGGTTGGTAATATTGACGAAGCCATTGAGAAAGGTAAGAAAATGTTGGAGGAAGCAAAATAACCCCTCTTAGTCCCCCCGGTGGGGGGAAACGTGGGTTGCTTTTAAGAGAAATATTAAAGCACCAAATCACAAAAAACAAATAGCAAATAAATTCCAAATATCAATTATCAAATGTTACAAACTACATTGAATTTTGGGATTTTGAAAATTGAGATTTATTTGTAAGTTGGTGCTTGTAATTTGTAATTTTTAAAATATGCAAGTTGAAATAATTACACCGGATACAGAAATATTTAAAGGGGAAGCCGAATTGGTGCAACTTCCCGGGATTGATGGTTCATTTGAAATATTGAACAACCACGCCCCGCTTATTTCTGCTTTGCAAAAAGGAAAAATCAAAGTCAAAAAAAGTGGTACAGAAAAGTTTTACGAAATTAATGGCGGTGTAATAGAAGTACTGGAGAACAAAGTACTTATTTTGGCTGAGTAGAAATTAGAGAAAAAAGATCAAATCCCGGTTGCTGAAAAGTGGCCGGGATTTTTTTTGTGCTTGTTGTTGAATGATCTATA
>QMPA01000300.1 GCA_003650365.1 Bacteroidota bacterium
TCATTAGTCCGCTGAAAGGATCTAATTGGATAAATGCCAGTAAAACCGCAGGAATTGCTGCGAAAATAGAACCGATGCTGGGAATAAAATTTAGAATGAATGCAATAAGACCCCATAATAAGGGAAAATCAACGCCAATGATAAGCAAGCCAATATAGATAATCAAGCCGGTTGCGAAACTGGTAAGAAATTTGATTGTAAAATACTTTTTAATATTGGCAATAATTTCTTGTATGCCTCCCAATGCTTTTGGCGACATCAGTTTCATTTTGTCTCCAAAAATAGAAACCTCCAGCATCATAAAAATATAGATAAACATCGTAACTAGCGGGTCACTTATTAATTTTCCCAATCCTGCTACGGCGCCACCCGACGATTTCATTAAATTGGTTGATTTAATCATGTTCATCATATTGGCATTTTGGTCGATTAATCCTATTTCGATAAGCCATTGATGTGCAGACATCCATATTTCACCAAATCTTTCTTCATAAAATGGAAGTTTTTCAGTAAAGCCGGAAACAGAAGCCCCCAGCAAAATAGAGAACAGATAAATAGCCCCCATAATAATAAGAATGACAATGAAAAGTGCTAAAATTTCCGGCACTTTCTTTTTTTTCAACCAGAGAAACGGTGCTATTGAGACGGCTGTAATAAACAGTGCCATCAAGATCATTAATATGAGATTACTCATGGCTTTCATGCCGGCAATAACAATTACCAGGGATGCAGCAATTACCCAAAACCTAATACCTGCCCAACTTTTTTTAATTATATCAATTTCCATAGTTTTTATTTTGTAACTTCAATTTTTAATCAATCATCATCCTCTAATTCCTCATTGCCCCTGATTCCCTTGTTTTCTGTATTCCCATTTTCCTTCTTCTTTCTACCGGGAAAGATTATTTCCTGAACAGTAGGGTCAAAAGATTTCACATGTAAATCCTGTTGTGGGAATGGTATCTCGATACCGGCTTCAGCCAGAGCATCGTAAATGCCCATGGCCACATCACTTTTTGTTGTCATTCCAACATCCATCGCCGTCCAAATTCTGAGTCTGAAGTTTAATGCACTGTCTCCAAATCCTTCAAACAAAGCCCAGGGAGCGGGAACTTGTAGAACATTGGGGTTTCCTTCCCCAACCTTTTTAAGCAAGGCAAGTACTTCGTGTGGATTGCTTCCATAGGCCACTGAAACAAAAATATCCCGCCTTTTCTTTCTGTCGCTGAGTGTCCAGTTAATCACATCATTGGCAATCATGTTTCCGTTGGGGACCATTACCTCCGAACCATCAAAAGTACGAATGGTAGTGGCACGAACGCCAATGGCTTTTACATCACCCATCACTGTTCCTGCTTCAATAGTATCGCCAACCTGGATAGGCCGTTCGAATGCTAAAATCAATCCGGCAATAAAATTAGCGACAATATTTTGTAGACCAAAACCAATACCAACACCAAGGGCTCCGGCCATTAATCCGAAACTACTTAAATCTATACCGGCTGCTGCAATAGCAAGAAAAATTCCATAGGCAACAATAACGTAGCCAAATATCATTGAAATTGCACCTGGTACACCGCGTGGAAGTTTTACCCGGGGAAACAGTTCTTCGTCCAATAGTGTTTTAATAAAGCTATAAACAACATATGTTAAAACAATAACAATGAAAAAATCAATAATCCCGCCAACTTCAATACTGCTCTCGCCGACTTTCCAACTGGTTTGCCCAATTTCTGTAATCCATTCAATTAAAGGATCGTATAAGTTTAGGTGATTGAGGATTCCTTTTAGCCATAAAAAAAGAGCTAGAATAAATATAGTCATCGTCATGCGCTTTTCAGAACGTTGCCAGTGGTTATTTATGTAATTAGACTTTCTAACAAATTTTGTTCTGAGCAAAATAATGAAAGTCCGATTAAGCATAATTACTACCAGTAATATGATGATGAGGTTAATTATGGCAATCACTACAGTATTACACAATAAGACTGAGAGGCTTAAATTTCCGATAATGTTTGCCAGAATTGAAATGATCAGGAAAGCCAAGAACAAGCGCATAAAAAAAAGTACAATACCCATCTTGTTTCTTTTCAAATCTTTGGCAACAATATCTTGTGACCTTAACATCTTAAAAAGAACCCATGCTGCCAAAAATGCTTTTAAAAACAAAACCAATCTTGAAAAAAACATTTCTACCGGAAAGAATACTTCTAGTTGATCCAAAAAGTATAAAGCCAGAATTGCATAAAGTATTGGCCTGATTTTTTTGTCGATATACGTAGGGAAGAAAATAATTGCGATAAGGATGTAAACCAATTGAAGGATAGCGGAAATAGTACTGTTTAAATCAGGATACAACCAAATGGAAAGAATCATGGAAATAACCAGTGCTGCCAGCCAATGCCGTGAAATAGCTTTTTTTGCTTGTTGCAATTCAAATTCATTTTCCTCATCAATTAAAATGACTGATTGTTTACGTAAGAAGAAAAATGAGAGCCAAATAATTAAAAATAAAAAAATGTGGAAATAAACAGTTTTTTGATATGACTCAAAAAACAACTTAACTCCCCGAATATTTTCGTCACTTGCCTTTAAAAGATATTCTTTTAATAATTTGGGGGATAATGTTGAATCTGCCGCTTGCCAGATTGGTGGGCTGTCAAGAGAAAAATAATCGGATTGCAATTCTTTTTCAAGTTTTTTAAGGGATGACAAAACATCGTTAATTGTTAACAACACTTTACTAATTTCATTTTGCCTTTTAAGCATGTTATTTTGTAAATCTTTCAATTCACGATTGGCCTTTTTAATAGTTCCCAATATTTCTGAAATACTTTTTAAAACACCGGGCGGAGCTTGTTGTTCCTTCGCTTCTTTTTGCGTCAACTCCCAAACCTTATTTAAAGTGACAAGCGTGTACAAATCTTTATCGATAACTGAAAGGTGGTCATTGATTAATTCCTTCCAATCGGTTGCTTTTTTTTCGAAAGCATTCCATTCAGCAAGGCTGTTGTTTATTTCCCTGACAGAATAATACTCTTTTTTTTCTTCAAAGATGTTTTTATTCTGTTCGATAGTAGCAGACTGAATCTTAAAAATAGAATCAAAATCATGAATATCCAAGTTTTCATTCTTGTAGAGTTTATCAATATCCTGCACCTTAATATAGTCAGCTTCAAGGTTTGCAGCTATCTGCGCAAGTGCGATGGCCTCCAAAACAATGGTGTCACCCTCAGGGGATATTTGTTGTATTGTCTCAGACTGTGCAGAGGATGAATACAAAAACAGAAATAAAGTCAGGAAAATAAATGCAATTTTATAATTAGTTGCCATTTTAAAAAATGTTGGTAAAGACAGTTTGTAAAAATATAAAGAAATCAATTCAACTTTTTTGCTCTTTCAAAAGTTTTGTTTCTATCGAACAAATAGCGGTAGGTAATATGTGTTTTTCTGACCTTGCCACCAATGTATTCAATTAGTTTAATCATCGTTGTATTGAAATCGCCTACCCAGTTCATTTCCAAGTCAGTGTACTCAAAACCTTTTTTGGCTACTTCGTCTTCAAAAGTCAAAATCATGCCATCGGCTACCCCTTTGTTTTGAAAATCGGGGACAACCCCAAAAATCAATCCAACGGCACGTGTTGAAACTTTTCGCACTTTAAGGTCAAATAAAAGTCGTAACTTATTGATTAAATGAAATTTTCCATTGAATTTTTTCGTCACCTGGAAAAGGTCGGGTATCATTAAATAAAATGAAATGGGACGGTTTTCGTAGTAACCAAAAACCATAATTCGGCGATCGATGATGGGTTTCATTTTTTTAAATCCGCTAAGTGCTTGTTTTTTACTAATTACTTTAACACCCGGGAACTTTGCCCAGGCTTCGTTAAAGACAATCATAAAATCCTCAGCAAAATCTTCCAGTTTATTCGTGTCAATCAGCCTGAATTCATAGCCTTTTTGCTTTCTGATTCGTTTTCCTTTTTCGTAAATCACCGGATCCATTATTCCGGGAACCAGTGACATGTGAAAGGTGAGTTGGTTGAAATAGTTCTTGAACCCATAGTTCTCAAAAAGTGTATTGTAATATTTGAA
>QMPA01000301.1 GCA_003650365.1 Bacteroidota bacterium
AAATAAACGTACATTTGGTTCAAATAAATTTACAGTCACAGATGCACAAATAATTATTAGTGTATCTGCGGCTTTTTTTTGAGTTTTGCTATTTTAAATCATTCCTCCATTTTATTCAAATAGAAATAGTTAGCTGCTGTTTAATCCCCTTTAACAAAAATTAACAGCCATAAAAAAGCGGGACTTTCTATCTTTGCCTGTTGAAAATTTAAAACCAAAAACATGTTAGAAACAGACATCAGGGAACTGAACGAAAGGATACAGCGCGAGAGTCAGTTTATCGACCTTCTCCAAATGGAAATGAATAAAGTAATCATTGGCCAAAAACACATGATTGAGCGGCTGCTTATCGGGCTGCTCGCCAATGGTCACATTTTACTGGAAGGTGTTCCCGGACTGGCCAAAACACTGGCCATCACTTCGCTTGCCAGTGCCGTCGATGCCAAATTCAGCCGTATCCAGTTTACACCCGACCTTTTGCCTGCCGACCTTTTGGGAACACTGATCTACAGCCAAAAGAAGGAGGAATTCGTAATCAAAAAAGGACCGCTATTTGCCAACTTCATCCTTGCTGACGAAATCAACCGATCACCTGCAAAAGTACAAAGTGCTTTATTGGAAGCCATGCAGGAACGCCAGATAACTATCGGAGACACAAGCTTTAAACTGGATGAACCCTTCCTGGTATTGGCTACGCAGAACCCCATCGAACAAGAAGGAACCTATCCCCTACCCGAAGCACAGGTTGACCGTTTTATGCTGAAAGTCGTTATCAATTACCCGAAAAAAGAAGAGGAAAAAATAATCCTTCGGCAAAATATTACCGGTAAACAGGCAAAAATAAATCAAGTCTTAACAACCAAAGAAATTATAAAAGCACGTGAAATTGTCAGGGAGGTTTACTTAGACGAAAAAATTGAAAACTACATCACCGATATTGTTTTCTCATCACGCTATCCAAAAGATTATAAACTGGGGCAGTTTGAAAACATGATCGCTTATGGAGCTTCGCCAAGGGCAAGTATCAACCTGGCACTGGCTGCCAAAGCTTATGCATTTATCAAACGCCGTGGTTACGTTATCCCCGAGGATGTCCGTGCCATTGCCCACGATGTTATGCGCCACCGCATCGGCCTGACCTATGAAGCCGAAGCCGAAAATGTAACAAGCGAGGATATTATTAATGAGATACTAAATACAGTTGAAGTACCTTAATCAGTCGGCAGTAGGCAGTAGGCAGTCGGCAGTCGGCAGTCTTCAGTCTACAGTTGGCAGTCGGCAATCGGTAAATAGTTAGAGGGAGTAAAATAAAACATAAAAATGGCAACAGGATTACGAAATTTATTGGTTTATCAGAAAGGATTTTCGTTGGCAATGGATATTTTTGAGTTGATTAAAACATTTCCCAAAGAAGAGAAATTTGGCCTTATTTCGCAAATCAGAAATTCGTCAAGATCAGTTTGCTCAAACCTTGGTGAAGGCTATAGGAAAAGAAGATATCCTGCTCACTTTATAAGCAAAGTTTCTGATGCAGATATGGAAAACTCAGAAACACAAGTATGGTTGGATTTTGCCTTAGCCTGTAAATATATTTCAAAAGAACAATTTATTGAATACAATAACCGCTCATCTGAAATTGGAAAATTATTAAATAATATTTTAAACAATCCTGAAAAGTACAGTTAATCAGACTGCCAACTGTGGACTGCCGACTGAAGACTGTAGACTAAATTAATAACAATGACGGCCAAAGAAATCTTCAAAAAAGTACGAAAGATCGAGATCAAGACACGTGGCTTGTCGAATCAGATTTTTTCGGGTGAATACCACAGTGTATTTAAGGGAAGAGGAATGGCTTTTAGTGAAGTGCGTGAATACCAATATGGTGATGATATCAGGAATATTGACTGGAATGTAACAGCCCGTTTCAACCATCCTTTTGTAAAAATATTTGAAGAGGAACGCGAACTGACAGTGATATTAATTATTGATGTTTCCGGCTCCAACAGTTTCGGAACGCAGAGCCAGTTGAAGCAAGATGTTGTAACAGAAATTGCAGCGGTATTGTCTTTTTCTGCCATTAACAACAACGATAAAGTGGGGGTTATTTTCTTTAGCGATCAGATTGAAAAATTCATCCCACCAAAAAAAGGGAGTTCCCATATTTTACGGATAATTAGAGAGTTGATTGATTTCAAGGCAGAAAGTAAAGGGACGAATATTGCAGAAGCGCTTCGCTACCTGACCAATGCTATTAAGAAGAAAGCCACCGTTTTTCTGATTTCTGATTTTATGGATGAAGGATTTGACAAAGCACTTCAAATTGCCAATTTTCGTCATGATTTAATTGCCGTACGGGTAACTGACAAACGGGAAACTGAAATCCCGAATGTGGGCCTTGTGCGGATGCTTGATGCAGAGACCAATCAAAAAGTCTGGGTTGATACGGGTAGCGCAAAAGTCCGTTCACACTTTGCAAATCAGACCAAAACCAGGCGGGAAGCGCTGGACATGCTTTTATCGCGAAACGGTGTTGATCAGGTGAAAGTTTTTACCGGTGACGATTATGTGAAGCCACTGATTAATTTATTTAAGAAAAGGGAGGCGAGAAGATAGCATGAAAAGAGCCATTTCCATCTTGATATTTATGCTGACAATCATACTGTCACCAGCTGTGCATGCTCAAAACGTAGAGGCATTTTCTTCCATCGACAGTACATCGATCATGATTGGCGACCAGGTAACTATGGAAATAGGTATCGGAATCCCAAATGGTTTTACCGTCGATTGGCCAACTTTTGCCGACACTTTAACAAGCCATATCGAAATCCTAAAAACCGACAAGATCGACACCTTGGTTGAGACCGAAAAACTTACCCTCAAACAACGCCTGCTCATTACTTCTTTCGATTCCGGTTTCTTTGAAATACCTGCTGTTACTTTCAATTTCAAACATGAGGGCGACACCACACAATTTACTGCCAACACCAACAAACTTTTTCTCAATGTCTATACTCCGGTTGTTGATACCAGCCAGGCATTTAAAATTATTAAAGGGCCCATTAGCGAGCCATACACTTTTAAAGAAGCATTGCCATGGATTTTATTGGCGTTGGCCATTGCGGCGATTGTAATTCTGGTGATCTGGTATTTACGAAAACGCAAAAGGAATCAACCAGTTTTTTCACGGAAAGCTAAACCATTACCGCCACCGCATATTACAGCCATTAAAAAGCTGGAAGAATTGCGCCTTGCCAAAATATGGCAACAGGGAAGAATGAAATTATACTACACCCAACTTACCGATATTACCAGGGAATACATGGAGGGCAGGTATCATTTTGATGCTTTGGAAATGACAACCGATGAAATTCTTGAGACACTCAAAGAACAAAAAGCCAACAAAGAAATCGTGGGCAAACTCGGTGCTTCCTTACATTTGGCCGATCTGGTAAAATTTGCCAAAGCACAACCAACAGCTCTTGAGAATGACTTGAGTTTGAGTCATTGCGTTGATTTTGTGAACGAAACAAAGGAAGTTATTGTGGCACAAGCCGAAGAAGAAAAAGATGTTCAACCCAAAACCGAAAAAAGCGAATGAATTTGAACATCGACACATGGGCAAACCCTGAATATTTCTGGCTGCTACTAATCATTCCGGTACTGATTGCCTGGTATTGGTTCCGTCAGAAAAACAGCAATCCCGAGCTTCGTTTTTCAGGACTTAACCTTTTCTCAGGAATTCCACGAAGCCCAAAAACATGGCTTATTCATGGATTGTTTGGTTTGCGGATGATTGCCCTGGCTTTGATCATCGTTGCCCTGGCACGCCCACAAGCCACTTCTTCCAAACAAAATATTCACATCGAAGGCATTGACATTGTAATGGCACTGGATGTTTCAGGAAGTATGCTGGCGCAAGATTTCAAACCCGACCGACTGGAAGCGGCCAAAGAAGTAGCAGCCTCATTTATTTCAAAACGGCCCAACGATCGCGTAAGTCTTGTAATATTTAGTGGTGAAGCATTTACGCAAGTACCGCTAACCACCGATCACAATATGA
>QMPA01000302.1 GCA_003650365.1 Bacteroidota bacterium
AATTATTATAATTGTACTTTCTTATTAATCCCCTACGGGGAATTGCTTTCTTTTATATTGATTGATTACAAAAATTTATGCCCTACAGGCAAAATTTGAACAAGATTATACCGCGTAGCGGTTATCATTTTTGTAAAAATGCCAACTTAAACGAATTTATTCACCGCAGGTGATTGATTTAGAAAATTAGGCCTTTTATTCGTATTTCATTATAACGAATTAAAAACTCAGCAATTCACATTTTTTCACAAAACTCATACAATTTTTTCAATACTTTTGCATTCTTATAAAAGTTTAAAGATAACCAGATTAAGTATCCCCATTAATTATTTAAGAAAATGAAGCGAACCCTTAAGATTTTTCCCAAAATGCTATTGGCAATTTTGGTGCTGACCATCGCCATTGGTGGCACAACAAGTTGTACAAGTAAAAAGAAACTGGCTGCTGAAGAACATGCTGCCGATGTAAGCCGGGCTGTTAAAGACCTGAATAAAATTATCGATGGAAGTAGCAGTTGGACATTAGACGAGCAAGCCAAAAAAGTAGCTGCCATTAAATCCAAAAATTTAGGTGATGCTGAGGTTGACAGGCTGATTGAAGAAGCTGAAGAAGCCATTAGCAGAAAACGTGCCGAAGCAGATCGCTTAGCAGAAGAAGAACGACTGAGACAAGAGGAGGAAGCCAGGTTAAGGGCAAACCAATCAGAGTTTTCGGTAATTGACAATCAACTGGGTTCCATCGCAGGTGCAGCATCAATTGACGAAGCCAATATGTTGATTAGTACCTCCTTAAACCAATATGCTACTCCTGATATCCCTGTATTGATCATTATTAGCCAGGCCGGTGGGTTTAACGATTACGACCGTCCGACCACCATTTCCAAATTCCTGAACTACCTGAAAGACAAAAAACAATACAAATACAAAGTTGAGTCTGTAAAACGTGACGGCCTTGGAAAAATCACCGAAATGGAATTAATTGTAAAATAAAGAAAGATGAAGAAATTAAGTTATTTATTGATATTCGTTTTTGGCATTGGCCTGAGTTCTACAGCATTTGCACAGGATGACCTGAGCCCCGAACGCAAACAGGCTGTCGATAGTCTGGCCCTGGAAAAAGTACGCGATCTGAGTAAATACATTACCATTATTGGTGATAAAGAAACTCCCTGGAGCGAAGCCAACCGCGTGATTGACCGTGCCGAAGAACTATTTATGCAAGGTAGTGAAATTGGTGTATCCTCACTGGTGCGCGCTGAAGTTAGTTACTATGGTGTTCGCAAATATTTGGAAAGATTGATGCGCTTGAACTATGGCAAAGTCGAAATCAGTTGGTACAATATTGAATACGTAAGCGACCTGCAAAAGCAACCCGATGGAACTTATGTGGGCGTAATTACCATTTTCCAGAAATTTAAAGGTTATGACAAAGAAGGTAAATTAATTTACCAGGACACCACCAAAAAAGACATCACCGTTTATGTTAAACGCAAAGAGACACAAATTGGTGGCCGTTTGATTGGTTTCTGGGATGTGCTGCTTGGAGATATTCGCGTAAAGGAAACATCGAAATAAAAATCCTTTTCTTTTCAAGGTTCAAAAACCGCCTCAATTGTTTGACGCGGTTTTTTTATCCCCTATCTGATTGGATTACAGAAGTAAACTACCAGACTAAAATTGTGCAATTAATTCTTAATAAACTTCTTAACACCAACTTTCCCGTCTTTAGTTTTTATTCTTACAAAATAAATACCAACATTTAGGGAAGCCACATCCATGCGTGTATTGTTCTGCCGAACTTTAGAACTCATGCATATTTTGCCGAAAATATCCATTATTTCAATTTCTGAAATCAAGTTTGATGGTTGTGATATATTGATGATATCCTGACTTGGATTTGGTGAAATCTCCCAATCCGAAAATTCCTGTTCTTCAATTGATAAAAGATCGGAACAAAACTCATCCCATTTATCAGCAACTTGCTGAGTTGTCCATGGAAAATCAGCCAAAACAATATCTGAAACAAAACCCGGCGAGGCTTCATCCGCCAAAACAGAAGGATCGTCCTTGAACCAGATGATAAAATTATCAGGATTCTGAGGAACGTAGGATTGTGTTTCACTGTCATCATACTCTGCAAATTCAGTTCCGTTTACAAATATTTTAATCAGTCCTACCTCATTTCGCACAAGGATTATTTGATAAAAGTCAGTAGGAGAAAAAAAATCGGTTTCCCCAACTGTACCAAATGGCCAGAACTCAAGTGTTCCATTATTAGGCGGGTTTGTTAACTTTATATATACACCAACATCATCAATATGTGTAAAGCTCAATATCCGAACCCAGGGTGGCGGGGTAATAAATTCATCAATCTGGAAATTAAATGCAACAGAATAAGACTGGTCGATAAATCCTTCAGGATTATTGAATTGCAAACCGGCATCATCCTCAAAAAAATAACCATCAGCATTACCCATTTGCCCACATGTTGTTTCAGGTACCACACGAGAGACAAATTCACCCATCAGGCCATCATTATTAGGGAGTTGAATCAGATCAGGGGCATCGGAGTGGGTAGACTGAAAATTACCTGACAGGGAATACACATACGATATTTGTGCCTGGCATAAAGAAGACATTAATAAAGTAATCAGGCACAGAAAAGCGGAAATAAAAAGTTTTTTCATAACAGTAGTTTTTAATTGTTTATTGAACTGTAAAAGTAATAAATTGAGATGTATATGTCAAGTAAATGAATATTTTAGATCAGCATTTGGGCTGTTGGAATAAATAAATTGACCAAAAAATACTGCATTAACGAAATATTCCGTTTTATGGAATAAAGTAATTTCGCAATCTTTTAAATCTCAATATGTTCAAATTCAAAAAAATCATTTTAGGAGTTGCGTTTTTAATGGCTGCATTTTTTATGCAGGCACAAAGCAATTCGTACAACAATTTCAGTGAAGACGAAACCACGCTCTATCGCATGAATAAACAGGTGGGGCAATTTGTGAAACGTTTTAACCTGGAGGAAGATCAGTATGGGAAAACACTTCCCGCTTCAGATAAAAAATACCACAACAATGCACAGCGTAAAAAAATGCTTCCGGGATTGTTTGATCAGTACAATGCACGTACTTCGGGCGAATTGCAGCAATTTTTTATCGATGATGTGACCAACAATAAAAATCCGGTTTACCTGAATTTTCTTGATAAAAACTGGTATGCTGAGCTTTCGGTAACTTTTATTGCCGATGGCGATGAGGTAAATATTATCCTTTACTTAACGCTCGAAGAAGAAAATCTGGGCTCCAAATGGATTATCAGCAATGTGTATTACAGCTATTTTCCGCAGCTTTTTCCAAGGATCGACTCAAGCGAATACAATAACCGTTTTCTCCATCCGCAAAGTCACGAGCTTGATTTTATGAACCTGCACAAAGCACTGGAAGACCCCGGACATATTGAATATTACGCTTCTAGTGATTACCGTCCTGATTTTCTGACTTTGTTTTTTTACCAGATGAAAACCGGCCAACTTAAATTCAAAGAAATCAATTCAGTAAAGTTTCATTTTTTCCAGATTCAAAACTGGTATTTTGAACTTTCCTGGTTTAACCGCAACAACAACAATTCGGGCTGGCTTATCTCCAATCTGAAATACGTTGACGATAAAACAAAAAAAGAACTGATTAAATCTTACAGATTATGCGCATTAGACAAATAACACTGCTTATTGGATTCATGCTTTTTGCCCTCCTGATACGGGCACAGGACGAACCACAAATAACCGCTGAGGAAGTGGAAGCCTATTCGGAACAAAGCAAACAAATGGTGAAATACCTCGAAGGAACTTTGAATTTTCTGGGCGACCCCAATGAGGTTGCGTCCGAAAAAGATATCATCATTAACCAAAGTTTTTTGAAAATGTTTGAAAATGATGAGGTACAAATTGAGGACGACCTTGATGAAAACAGAGAAATTCCCATCAGCAAAGATGTGCAGGCTTATCTAAAGGATATTGATTTTTTCTATAAAACAGTGA
>QMPA01000303.1 GCA_003650365.1 Bacteroidota bacterium
AAACTTAAAAACTCAATAATCAATGTTTAATGTTCATTTGAAATCCACCTTCTTTGAGGGTGGATTCTTTAATAATAAATATGCAATGACCAGTAACCAATAACCAATGCCGAAGAAATTACCAACTCCCCCCGGCACCACCGCCACCGAAACTGCCACCACCAAATCCGCTGAATCCGCCGCCGAATCCGCCGCCGCCAGAGCCGCCACTTCCTCCGCTGAAATTTCCCCAGCTACCGGAATGTGAGCCTCCACTCAATGCGCTTCCTAACCACAGGGCTGTCCAGAACGAAGTGCCCCGTCCCATGCTGTATGATTTGGCATTGCTAGCCCTAATCAATAAAAAGATAATGATGAAAATAATAATCGGTATAAAAGTAAACAGGGGCGATGTTTCTGATTGTTTGTTGTAACCTTCGGCAGTAATTTCGCCGGAAGCCAATGACATCAGTACCTCAGTGGCTTTGTTGATGCCTCCAAAATAATCGTCGTTTCTAAAATAGGGGATCATTTCGTTGTTTATGATTCGCTCAGTTATGGCATCAGGAATGGCTCCTTCCAAACCATATCCGGTCGCAATAAAGACCTGTCCCTTGTCGGTATTACTGTATCTGGGTTTGATTAAAATAACAATGCCATTGTCAAATTCCTTTTGTCCGACTTTCCATTTCTCTCCTACTTCAAAAGCATAGTTTGAAGGTGCATCGCCATCAAGTGATTTCACCGTCACTACCAAAATTTGATTGGAAGTATTGTGGTTGAATTCGCGTAATTTATATTCAAGAGATTTTTCCTGCTCTGGACTCAAAACATTGGCCAGATCATTTACCAGCCGTGGCGGGTTTGGCCTTGGAGGAATGTCAGCTTTCGCTTCTATAGAATAGATGCTTAGGAATAAAAGGAGACCGAATAAAGTGTAAAAGTGTTTTTTCATCTATGTTACTATTTGCCAAAAGAAATCTCATCGGTCAGTTCGTTAATGTCGTCGATGTGGTGGGGGAAATGCTTTTTTAAGTGTTTCCCGGTTGCAGCAATGGCTTCTGACAGGCCATCTGTAAATTTACTATTGTTGAACTGTGCTGACATCTGTGCTTTTATGTCTACCCAGAAATTATCAGGGACGACAGCATTGATGCCCTTGTCGCCAATAATGGCAAACTTTTGGGAGTTAACAGCGAGATAGAAAAGTACTCCATTTCGGTAACTGGTGTTCTCCATTCCTAATTTCTTGAACAGGAAAGCTGCCCGGTCAAGTACTTCTTCTTTGCACTCGCTTTCTACATGCACCCTGATTTCACCAGAAGTGTCAAGTTCAGCATTCAGGATGGCTTTTTTAATGTCATCCTTTTCTTCTTTACTAAAAAACTTACGGATATGCGGACTCATTTTTGTTGGGTTTTGGTTTACAAAAAAAATGATTAGAATTCGACTTTTGGTGCTTGATCTGTGCCTTCTTGTGCCGCAAAATATGGTTTTGCTTCAAATCCAAACAGGCCGGCCATCAGATTTTTTGGGAAGTGTTTTATCAAGGTGTTGTAGCTGCGTGTGGTTTCGTTGAATTTTTTGCGTTCTACAGCAATGCGGTTTTCTGTTCCTTCCAATTGGGCTTGTAATTCCAGAAAATTCTGGTTGGCTTTCAGGTCGGGATATTTTTCGACCACAACCATTAATTTAGAAAGTGCAGAACTTAATCCGTCCTGTGCCTGTTGAAAAGCCGCCATCTTTTGGGGTGTCATATCTCCCACATTAATATTGGTTTGGGTTGCTTTAGCCCGGGCTTCAATTACGCCTTCGAGGGTTTCTTTCTCGTGACCTGCATAACCTTTTACAGTGTTTACAAGATTTGGAATCAGGTCGGCTCTGCGTTGATAAACATTTTCTACCTGCGCCCATTGTGCATCAACAGCTTCAGATTGTGTTACCATTTCGTTGTAGCTTCCTTTAATTGAGCTGTATAAGATGAAACCCAGTAGGACAACAACAGCAATTATGATCCATGATTTTTTCATATTGAATATATTTAATGAGCGAAGGTAAATAATATTTGAATAATAATACTGAAAATTAATATGGCGATGCTTAGAATGAATTGATATGCCCTTTAATCAATCTCCTAAAAGTTTTTAATCATTTTTTTTCTCAGATGAGTCTAAATTTCATTTTTGGAATTTATTATGATGTATTTTTTGTCAGATCGAGGCATTTTTGAGATGCATAACCGTAGTTACGGGTTGAAAAAATAACGATGAGATGGCAAAAAAGACACATAAGAAAACTGAAGGATGAATTTTAGACAGCTTCTCAGATGAGTCTTGAGCATTAGCTGTCCCTATCTTCCTCCTTATATATTTTTTTTAATAGTTTTTCAGAATGGTTTTTTAAACCGGCAGATGCTTCATGCAATTGAAATTCAATAGCGGCTGCCAACTCAGGTTTAAGTCCGGGTTCTTTTTCAGAAAGGCGATAAAGAATATCCATGGCATGTACTTTTACTGCGATACTTTCCTTAGGGGAATGAAGTAGTCCAAAACACAAATCTATCATTACAATGATTTTTTCTTCTGGTATTTCGTAATTCCTTAAAATGCGCAGACTGTGTCTTTTTAATCCATCATGTTTAAAATTTGGGAAGGCTTCAATCAGTTTCTGAATTTTAGGCAACATCAATTTGGGTTCTTTTTCAGCACAATGATCGAGCGCCCAAATTGCCCCGCGGGAAAGTGGCTCTGTGTTTTGGATGACCATCTCAAACAGTTCATCAAATAGTTGTGGATTGTTTTGCACAATTTCCACCACAAAATCAATATTTCTGCGTGACATTTCAGAGAGGAGGATTTCGCGGAGGTTGTTCATTTTTATTGCGAATTGATGGCTATGCAAAAATAGAATTTATCATCGCCTATTTTGAAGTCCTTGAAACAAATGTTGCTTGAGAAATACTTGTTGGAGGACACCAACAATGGGTTAGAACAGATTCTCGCGGCACTCCCCTCCGCACTGGCTTTTGCAAATTGCCTCAGAACTAAACGACAGATGTTGCTGTACATTAAAAAAAAGAGTGTCAGCTTTGTGCCAACACTCTTTTTGTTTTTCTCCTTATTGTGCATGTGCCTCTGTTGGTGTCCTCACCAACAGAAAACTGGATAAGGCTGTTCGTTGGTGAGGACACCAACGAAGGTGTTTGGGTTGGTGTCTCCACCAACAAAGGTATTTTATTACTCAATAATATCGAGGCTGCGCTTTACAAACTCGCTCAGCTCTTTTCCTGACAGCAGGTTTTTTGAAAGACGTGCCAAATCATAAACTTGCTTAATCAGTTTGTCCTGTACTTTCTCGTCTTTTTCGTTCAATACTTTACTGATGAGGGGATGGTTTACATTTACCACCATTTCATAAGTTTCCGGTAGTCCGCCCATGCCCATCATGCCGCCACCGCCCATGGCTTCCATGTCTTTCATGCGGCGCATAAATTCGTTTTGCACAATCATTACAGGCAGGTCGGTTTCGCTCAGGTTTTCAAACATCACATTGAATTTCTGTTTTTCAATGTTCCTTTCAAAAGCAGTTTTTACACTTTCCTTTTCTTTATCATCCAACTTTGAAGGCGCTTCGTCTTCCTTGGCGATTAGTTTGTCGATGGTATTTGAGTCAACACGGGCAAAGGCCGAATTCTCAAATTTTTGCTCAATGTTTTGGATGAAATGATTGTCGAGTACACCATCCATTATTAATACATCGTAACCTCTTTCTTTGGCTGACTCGATGTAAGTGTGTTGTGCATCAGCATCCGTGGCATAGAGATAAATGAGCTTTTTATCCTTGTCCTTTTGCGTTTTTTCGATGTGCTTTTTGTATTCTTCAAATGTGAAGAATTTACCTTCTGTATTTTTGAAAAGGGCAAATTTCTCTGCCTTCTCGTAGAATTTAGGTTCTGAAATCATTCCGTATTCGATGAACACTTTGATGTCATCCCATTTTTCTTCGAAAGCTTTGCGGTCGTTTTTGAAAAGTTCAGCCAGTTTATCGGCTACTTTACG
>QMPA01000304.1 GCA_003650365.1 Bacteroidota bacterium
AAACCGTTTTGGCGTGATTTTCGAAGCCTGCCCTGAGCTTGTCGAAGGGAAGCCGAAAATCATGACAAAACACACAAGGGTGTAAATCAACAGCTTACAAAACTATAAACATATGAAACTTAAAGAAAAACTCCAGTCACTCAAAGCCGAAAACAAGGCCTTCCTGACAACAAATTTTTACAATTACGAAACCCTGAAAGGGGTCGTGAATGCAGTTAAAAAACAGGACGTTTCTATCATCCTTCAATTTGGGTGAAATGATGAAAAAATACAATTCCGATGTTTTAAAGACGGATTCAGCACAGTTGATGGGGAGGAGATATTTTATATTTCAAATCCCACCATCGGTTTGTGGGCATTTAAAGATAGGTTTATATAATATCAGTTAAGTTGCCCTGAGTTTCAGCCCGGAGATAAAAAAGAATAATGAAAATTGTAGCCGATAGTAAAATTCCATTTTTAAAAGGGGTTCTTGAACCTTTTGCGGAGGTCATCTATGCTTCTGGTAATGAAATTTCTGCTGCAATGGTTAAGGATGCAGATGCATTAATTGTCAGGACCCGTACAAAATGCAATGCCAGTCTGTTGGAAGGAAGCAAAGTAAAATTTATTGCTACGGCCACCATTGGTTTCGATCACATTGATGCTGACTTTTGTGCATCAAAAGGAATAGAATGGACGAACGCACCCGGATGTAATTCTGGATCGGTCATGCAATACATTGCTGCTGTATTGGCGCATTTATCCAATAAATATAATTTTAATTATGCCGAAAAAACCATAGGCATTGTAGGTGTTGGCAATGTAGGCTCAAAGGTGGCCCGGCTGGCATCACTTCTTGGAATGAAAGTGCTTCTAAATGATCCACCCCGCGAAAGAAAAGAAGGAAAAGGAGGATTTGTTTCATTAAAAAGAATTCAGGAAGAAGCCGACATTATTACGTTTCATGTACCTTTAAACAAAAGTGGGACTGACAAAACACACTACCTTTTTAATGAAGGTTTTCTGGGCAAATTAAAAGCAGCTTCAATAATCATCAACAGTTCAAGAGGCGAAGTAGTGTCAAATGCGTACCTTAAACAAGCATTGAAGGAAAACAAAATTAAAGCTGCGGTTTTGGATGTTTGGGAAAACGAACCGGAAATTGATATCGAACTCCTTCGTCTCGTCGATATTGCAACGCCCCACATTGCCGGTTATTCTGCTGATGGTAAAGCTATGGGAACGGCTATGAGTGTACAGGCGTTAAGTAGGTTTTTCAATCTTAATCTAAACAATTGGTTTCCGGAAAACATTCCATTACCAAAAGACAAAAACATCAATATTAATGCGGAGGGATTGACGGCCCAGGAAGTGATCAACAAAGCAATCCTGGTAACTTATAACATAACGACGGATGATGAAACACTGCGCAATTCAATCAGAACATTTGAAAATCAACGTAGTGATTATCCAATCAGAAGAGAATTTAACGCATTCAAAATAAATTTGATCAATGACGATAATCACAATTTGAAAATATTGAATCAGCTGGGGTTTGGCCTGAATCAGTTGTTTTAGCCCTCAAACTGAAAACGTTCTTACCAATATTCTTACCACCTAAAAAACAAAACCCCGTAAACATTAGCTTACAGGGTTTAAATTGAGGTACCGAACGGATTCGAACCGCCGTGAATGGTTTTGCAGACCACCGCCTAGCCACTCGGCCACGGTACCTTTTATTCAATTCTAATATTTGCTACCGTGGTCTGCGGTTATTATTGATGTGGTTTTGGTTTTGCCCCCGATAGCTATCGGGGACCGCCTAGCCACTCGGCCACGGTACCTTTTTTTACCGCCTAGCCTCCCGATAACTATCGGGACGGCCACGGTACCCTTTTAATTTGGGAGTGCAAAGCTAATATTTTTTCGTTAATGTTCAGGTCGCCTTTTTGGATATTTTTCGCATCCAGATAAAGTGAGTTGTAAAAAGTACAATACAAATCAGAAGAAGCAGGCTATTAACAATGATGGTCCGGTAAGCATTGTGTTTAACTTTTGCAATGGCATCTTCTTTGGCAGATTCATACATTGACTTTAATGTAGTGTCGTCTAAATCAAGATCGTGTTTGGGATCCAGTGACTTGATAATGTCTATTTTATAATTATTGTAAGATGCCAGGCTGGGCACATCTTTGCCATATGTTCTGTGGGCATTGATGGGATCGGTTAAATCCATGAGCGCATAAACCATTGATGTTACCGAAATCAGAAATGTAATTACCGTAACTAAACAGACGGCATAACCGTAAATCATTTGGATTTTCTGTAATTTTTCTTTTTCCATGGCATATATTTTTTTAATGAATGATAATTATCAGCCCGTAAAGATACAATATGAAAAGGGAAAAGTCAACTATATCGGTAAATCAGCTTTGGAAGAAGAGAGCTCATTCAAGCAATCAGGGCAAAGGCAGGAGCTATATTCTGCATCAATCTTTTCCAGAACTGATGGTGGAACATCCACTTCAAAACACCAGCATTTTCCTGATTTGCCGCAATCGAATTTTGCACCACAGCGGGGACAGGTTTCTTTTTCTGTAAGATTTAGTTTCATCAATAATCTAATTCTAAGCTCACAAAATCCATTTTACCACCAAGGGGGGGGTTGAGTTTCCTGATTTTTATTTTGGCGCTGTCAATCTGCGGAAAGGCTTCCCTAATGCTTTCAAGTATTCTTCTGCCAACATGTTCCAACAAATTGGATTTGCTTTCCATTTCTTCTTTCACCAATTGATAAACTGCCTGGTAGTTTACGGTATCTTCAAGTTTATCACTTTTCTCAGCTTCATTGGTATGGACTTTCAGAAAAAGATCAATACTAAATTTTGTGCCTATTACCCGCTCTTCCTTAAAGCATCCGTGATAGGCAAAAAACTCCATTCCTTCTATTGCTATTGTTGACATTGTTTTTGATTCTTTATCAATATTATCCAGTTAAGATTTGAATATCCCCTACGGGGAAAAAGATGATATTATTAGTTCGTTCTTTTACAATAATTTATCCGCTATGCGGAATTCGCCGTAGGCGATAAATTAGTGTAAATAAAAAGCATCCCTAAATATCTTAATACCTCGTAGAGGTTATATAAATAAATGAGTTGTAACCTAAATCTCTTTCCTGCCTAATTCATTCAATCCTTGCTCAATTCTACGCAGGGTTTCTTCTTTTCCAATAATTGAAATAATATCAAAAAGATGAGGTCCTTTAGGTGCCCCGACAATGAGCAGGCGAAAGGCATTCATTATTGCACCCATGCCGTATTCCTTATCAGTAATCCAGACTTTGGTGATGGTTTCTGTGTTTTCAGAAGTGAAATTTTCAATTCCGGAGAGTAGTTCCTTCAGTTCAGTCATTTGATCGAATGAACTTACTTTCCAACGTTTCTTCACAGCTTTGGCATCGTAACTTGTGGGGGCATTGAAAAAGAAAGATGACTGTTCCCAGAATTCAGAAACAAAGTGGCTTCGTTCTTTAATCAGGCCAACAATCTGCTTAACTTTTGAAAATTCAGTTTCAATGCCTTCTTGTTCGAGTACAGGAAGATACAGGGTTGCCAGTTCTTCGTTACTTTTTTGAATCAAGTACTGATGATTAAACCACTTGGCTTTTTCCAGATCAAATTTGGATCCTGATTTTCCAACGCGCTCCAATGAAAATGCTTCGGCCAATTCTTTCAGGGAAAAGATTTCTCTTTCATCACCCGGATTCCAACCCAGCAGTGCCAACATATTGATAAAAGCATCAGGAAAGTATCCTTCTTCGCGATAACCTGTAGAAACAGTATCAGTTTTGGGAGCAGTCCATTGCAAAGGAAAAACGGGGAAACCCAATCTGTCGCCATCGCGTTTGCTGAGTTTTCCGTTACCATCGGGTTTGAGCAATAAAGGGAGGTGGGCAAATTGGGGTTTGTCAAATCCCAGGGCTTCATACAGTAAAACATGTAAAGGCAGTGAGGGCAACCATTCTTCGCCTCGAATAACGTGGCTAATTTCC
>QMPA01000305.1 GCA_003650365.1 Bacteroidota bacterium
TAACCCAGCCTACAAACCAGCTTCATTAATGATAATTGACGACCATATTAATATGCTTCCGGATAATCCATTAATTGGAAAGAATAACTCGAAACTGGGTCCGCGTTTTTTGGATATGAGCCAACCTTATGATCCTGTTTTGATTGAGAAAATGGAAGCCATTGCAGTTAAGAGCGGAATAGAAATAAATAAAGGTGTTTATGTTGCATGGATGGGGCCCAGCCTTGAAACACGTGCCGAATACCGTTTTATCAGAATGATGGGTGCTGACGTAGTAGGCATGTCAACCGTACCTGAGGTAATTGTTGCCCACCATATGGGGATGAAGGTAGCAGCCGTTTCGGTGGTAACCGATTTGTGTGATCCCGACAACCTTAAAGCTGTTAATATTGACGATATTCTGAGCAACGCTGCTCTTGCCGAAGAGGATCTAATCAAGCTTTTTCTGTCATTGATTGAGCAGATTTAACACCTAAGACCCGACGGGTTTTTTTCAACCCGGCGGGTCTTTAATCACAAGCTTTTGCGTTATAGTGCCAATCAGCAAGTACAGAAAGGCACTTCAGAGTTTGTAGATTATTGTGTACTTTTGCTCTTCCTAAATTAAAATCATGAAAGATATTCCTGTTTTAACTTTGCCAGCATTGTTGCAGCAATCTGTTGAAAAATTTGCTAAACAGCCGGCAGTTGCTTTTGTTGATGAAACGCCATTAAACTATTCGGAGTTTGATAGCATTAGGTTTTCAGTAAGTGCGCTGCTGGAAAAGCTTGAAATTCAGCCCGGTGATCGTGTGGCACTTTTGAGTGCCAATATGCCTCATTGGGGAATAACTTATTTTGCAATTGCTTCGATGGGTGCTATTGTCGTTCCCATATTACCCGATTTTAGTGAGACAGAAATTGACAACGTATTGAACCACTCTGGTGCCAAAGCCATCTTTACTTCAAAAGGCTTGAAGTCAAAAATTGAGAACTTTTCAAACAATACGCTGGTTCATCGTATATTAATTGAAGATTTTTCAATATTGGAATCGAACAGTTCGGGTATTCTGTTTGAAGAAGGTACAAAACCAGACAAAAACTATACTGTTTCGGAAGACGATCTCGCTGTAATTATTTATACTTCAGGGACTACAGGAAAATCAAAAGGGGTTATGCTTACCCACAAGAATGTTTGCTCCAATGCTGTAGCCAGCAGCGGAATTCAGGAAATTAATTCAGAGGATCGCTTCCTATCGGTATTGCCCCTTTCGCATACTTATGAAAATACAATTGGATTTCTTTTACCGATTCTTTGTGGCGCAAGTATCGCCTACATTAAAAAGCCCCCAACACCTGCTGTATTGCTTCCGGCTCTTAAAACGGTGCGCCCAACGCTAATGTTGACCGTTCCCTTAATTATTGAGAAAATATACAGAAGTAAAGTATTACCGACTTTTACCAAGAGCAAGTTGATGAAGTTTTTATATTCCATCCCGCCTTTGCGGAAGAAGCTTAACCAGATAGCTGGAAAAAAACTCATGCAAACTTTTGGTGGTGAATTGAAATTTTTTGGAATTGGTGGTGCCAAATTGGACAAAACCGTGGAGAAATTTTTGCGTGAAGCAAAGTTTCCTTATGCCATTGGTTATGGACTTACTGAAACATCGCCTTTGCTAGCCGGCGTTAATGCCTTAAATACCAGGTTGCAATCAACTGGTCCGCCACTGAAAGGTATTACTCTTAAGATTCACAACCCGGGAAAATTAACCGGTGAAGGAGAAATATGGGCGAAAGGCCCCAATGTGATGAAGGGTTATTATAAAGAGCCCGAATTAACAAAGGAAGTAATGACAGAAGACGGCTGGTTCAGAACCGGAGACCTGGGAATACTTGACGATACCAACTTTTTATACATCAGGGGGCGTAGTAAAAATGTGATTATTGGACCAGGGGGCGAGAATATTTTTCCTGAAGACATTGAATCGGTTATTAATAATTTCCAGCATGTTGCCGAATCTTTGGTTATTCAACAGAAAGGAAAACTGGTTGCCATGGTTCATTTCAACCGCGAAGAAATTGAAAGTAAATACCAACACATGAAGGGTGAGTTCTCAGAAAAATATGAAGAACTCAGCAAAGAATTGCGGGAGTACGTAAATGCCCGGGTGAGTAAATTCTCGAAAATTCAAGAGGTTATGCCACAAAAAGAAGAGTTTGTAAAAACAGCTACTAAGAAGATCAAACGGTTTTTATATACACAAGCACCAGCCTAATTGTGCACAACCTTCTATCGTCCAAAGGACATGGAAGCGTTGAGTAATTATCGTTCATTATATCAAACGCTTCCAGGTGTAAGCACGCTCAAAGGTCTTTCTTACAGCAACTTTTTAATATCCTCAACTACAGCAGAATTGCTGGGCCTGTTGGCATGGGCCGACACAACTTTACCTTCCTTATCAATCATTATGTAACGTGGAATACTACGTACGCTAAATTGTTCGTTCAGTTGTGTGTGAACAATATTATTTGCGCGGTAATGTTCCCCGGTAAGCGACAATTTCTCGATCATATTCAGCCACTGCTGGGCGTTTCTGTCAACAGATATATACAAAAATACCACATCTTGTCCTTTGAAGGTTTCTTGAAGCTTTTGTGAATGGGGCATCTCTTTTCTGCAAGGACTGCACCAACTGGCCCAAAAGTCAAGGTAAACTACTTTTCCTTTGTATTGATCAAGGACGGAGTTAAAGGTCTCTTTGCTGTATTTTGGATCGTTTAAGTCTTTAATGTCTGCTTTTAGTGCAGCAGAAGTTTGCGCAAAAAGTCCGGCTGTTGTCAGTAATAAAATTGATATTGCAAAAGTTGTTGCTAATTTTTTCATGGTCATTTGTTTAAGGTGATTGTTTTCTTTTACGATTTTTCTGTTAGACGTAAAAACTGATTTTTACTTACATTTTTTAGTGTAAAGACTAAATTTTGAAAGCGCAAAAATAACCAAAGAATTAAGAAAATGAACGGTTGTTTTTTTTCTGGATGCTTGGATTGTTCAAAGCCATAACAATTGTTTCCTGGATAGGCCCCCTTAATGAACCTACTTTCGACATGATTTTCATTGTTTTATTTTCACTAGCGTACGAATTTTTCGCATGCATATTGTCAAGTGCAAAATACGCTTGCCAGTGTAAGTAGAACACAAAACACAAAACACAAAACATATCACGCCTTACTAATAGCTACTCCTACTTCAGTCTATTGTTCAAATACAAATTGAATAATATTGGCTCCCATTTTCAGGGCTTCGCGACGCTTTTCTGGTGAATCGTGGTGTACATCTGCCGCTTCCCATCCATCACCTAAATCGCATTCATAGTCGTAAAAACAAACGAGCCGTCCTTCGTAAATAATTCCCAATCCTTGGGGATCCTTGTCATCATGTTTGTGGATTTTTGGCAGGCCGTCAGGAAAATTATAATGCTGATGATAAATGGGGTGGTTAAAGGGCAGTTCTACAAAATCGATGCCGGGGAATACTTTTTTCATCTCCCTTCTGATGTATTCGTCCAGTCCGTAATTGTCTGAGATATGTAAAAACCCACCGGCAATCAGGTATTTACGTAAGTTCTCGGCTTCGCCCGGACTAAAAATAATATTTCCATGTCCGGTCACGTGGACGAAAGGGTAATTGAATAGGTCGATACTTCCTGCTTCAACCGTAGCAATTTCTGAGCTTAAATTGGTTTTTAGGTTTTGGTTACAGAATTTTATGAGGTTTGGTAAAGAAGTAGGATTGGCATACCAGTCACCACCACCACTGTATTTAAGCAGTGCGAGTTGAATATCTTGCGCATGGGTTTGATTAAAGGCAAGGAGAATGAGAAGAAAGTACAAATAGTGTTTTTTCATGGGGAGCAAAGATAGCCAAAGGATTGAAAAAGCATAATGGTCTTTTTCTTAATAATTGGAATTCTACTGGTATTTTAATGGGTAAATATTCAATAATCAACATTCAATAAACAATAAGAA
>QMPA01000306.1 GCA_003650365.1 Bacteroidota bacterium
AACACCGCCCTTGGTCGTATGAGGTATGCTTTGATCAATCTAAGAAAAATGATTGAAGAGAAGAATTTGGTATTGACAAATTAATAGCCGCCTTTTTTTTGAAAACCATTGTTTCCAGATATTTAGTTAGATTTATTTGGTGGTGGCATCTTTGATGTTGAAATATTTTCTATCGGCACCAAAATAATTTTTCTTTTTGCCCGTTTAAATAGAAACGTAAAAAGCAAATCGAAAAATTGCCTATGATGAAATCCTTTACTCCAAAAAAGACACAGGATTATCCCAAAAGAAAAGAAATTAAAAAAGCCCCGGCAGTAACCGGATGCAGACCATCGCCACTGGCGTTACAAATTGTGTTTGGTTATGCTGCGGCGCTAACAGTTTTAAAAACAAAAAGTCTGGGAAATTTAAGCATCCTGTTAAACTGATTGACAAAAAGAATCAGTGAAAGAAGAACCGCAGTTGGATGATTGCGGTTCTTTTTTTTTCTCCACTTTTGCAAAAAATTATCCAATGACAAAAAAAGAAAGGTATCAGAAAGTAATTGAATATTTCAAAGAGCATCGTCCAATAGCAGAAACTGAACTTACTTACAGAACACCTTATGAATTACTTGTGGCAGTCATCCTTTCAGCACAATGCACTGATAAAAGAGTGAACGTCATAACAATTGATTTTTTTAAATCCTTTCCCACTGTGGAAACATTAGCAGAAGGAAGTGTTGCGCATATTTTTGAGTTGATTAAAAGTTGTTCTTATCCTAATAATAAAGCAAAGCATTTGCAGGGAATGGCCCGAACTTTACTGTCGGAGTTTGATGGCGTGATGCCTTCTGATATTGCTGACTTGCAAAAATTGCCAGGAGTTGGTCGCAAAACTGCCAACGTAATTGCATCAGTTGTTTTCAATAAACCGGCCATGGCGGTCGACACCCATGTATTTCGTGTTTCGGCAAGAATTGGTTTGACGACAAATTCTAAAACACCACTCGATACGGAATTTCAATTGGTGAAACACATTCCTGAAGAAATAATTCCATTGGCACATCACTGGTTAATCCTTCATGGCAGATACGTTTGTTTGGCACGAAAACCAAAATGTGAAGAATGTGGATTGACCGCTTTCTGCAAGTTTTATTCCAGGAAAATTACTGTTAATAAGTAGGTCTGGAAATCGTATTTGACAGGCTACTTTCGGTGAAATAATTTTATCTTTGTGGCAAACAAAAAATACATGACGAAACTTAATATTGGAGACAAAGCTCCATGTTTTAACGGACTTGATCAGAATGGAAATTCCATTCAATTAACAGATTTCAAAGGCAGCAAACTGATATTGTATTTTTATCCAAAAGACAATACACCGGGCTGTAATGCTGAGGCCTGTAACTTACGTGATAACTACGAAATGTGGCTGGGAAAAGGCTATAAAGTGCTTGGCGTTAGTCCTGATAAACAGGCTGCACATCAAAAGTTTATTAGCAAGTTTGACTTACCTTTTTCGTTAATTTCAGATACTGAAAAAGAAATTATCAAAGCTTATGGTGCCTGGGGCCCGAAGAAATTATACGGTAGGGAATACGAAGGTTTACTGCGCTCCACTTTTGTAATTAGCGAAGATGGAATTGTTGAGCAGATATTTACTAAGGTGAAAACAAAGGATCATACCAATCAGATTTTGGAAAAAATAAATTAAAATAAATAATATGACAACCGATAAGGCAAAAGCAAATGCAGAAGCTGCAAAACAACAGAAGTTAAAAGCCCTTGAAGCCACTTTGGGCAGTATTGAAAAAAACTTTGGAAAAGGAACCATCATGCGAATGGGTGATCAAAATGTAGAAAAAGTCGAGACCATTTCAACGGGCTCTATTGGATTAGACACTGCACTCGGTGTTGGCGGTATCCCTAAAGGCAGGGTCGTTGAAATTTATGGCCCGGAATCATCGGGTAAAACTACGCTTGCCATGCACATTATTGCCGAAGCGCAAAAGGCCGGTGGTATTGCAGCTTTTGTGGATGCGGAACATGCCTTCGATCGTTTTTATGCTGAAAATCTGGGTGTTGATATCGAGAACCTTTTGATCTCGCAACCTGATAATGGCGAGCAGGCATTGGAAATTACAGACAGTCTCATTCGTTCGGCGGCTATTGATGTAGTGGTGATTGACTCCGTTGCAGCCCTTACACCAAGAAGTGAAATTGAAGGCGAAATGGGTGATTCAAAAATGGGTTTGCATGCCCGTTTAATGTCGCAGGCACTGCGGAAGTTAACAGCCAATATCAGCAAAACGGGAACAATTTGTATTTTCATTAATCAGTTGCGCGAAAAAATTGGCGTTATGTTTGGTAATCCGGAAACCACAACCGGTGGAAATGCCCTTAAGTTTTATGCTTCCATCCGTTTGGATATCCGAAAGATTGGACAAATTAAAGATGCCGACACGGTAAAGGGAAACCGTACCCGTGTGAAAGTGGTGAAGAACAAAGTTGCTCCTCCCTTCAGAAAAGCAGAATTCGATATTATTTTTGGCGATGGCATTTCAAAAGTTGGTGAGATTATCGATCTTGGTGTTGAATATGACATTGTGAAGAAAAGTGGATCGTGGTTCAGTTATGGTGAAACAAAGCTGGGACAGGGTAGGGATGCCGTAAAAAATCTATTACTCGATAATCCTGATTTGATGGATGAGTTGGAAACACTGATTATGGAGAAGTTGAATAGTTAGAAAGAATATTTAATTATCAAATTATTCTGTTGGAAAAAATGGCCGCGGATGCACGGATGAATATCTGCGTATTTGCGGCCATAATAAATTATACCTGAACAACGTATAGAGATGAAAAAATACTTAGGCATATTAATCAGTATTTCCATTTTGTTAGCCTTTGGGTGCTCTCCAAAACAGGGACAAAAACAGCAGGAAAAAGAACAAGCAAATTCAATTGTTAAAACTGATTCTGTTGAAATACTTACGGGACTTATTCAAATAGATTCAACTGACTACAAACTGTTTCTGCGAAGGGCAGTATTTCAGGTTGACAGGGGAAACATCGATCCAGCTTTGCGCGATTTGATGCAGGCTTTGGAATTGAATCAGAACGATCCCCAAATTTATCTCTTGCTTTCTGATATTTATTTCCTGCTGGGAAAGCCGCACAACAGTATTGATGCCTTACAAAAAGCCCTCAAAATTGACCCCCTTAATCAGACTGCTTTTCTGAAGTTGTCTGAGATTTACTTACTAAAAGGAGAATATCCTGCCGCTCAGAAATATGCTGAATCAGCCATTCGGATAAACCGGGAAAATGCAGAAGCCTACTATTTAAAAGCCATTTCGCGACTGGAAATTGGCGACACTACAGATGCCCTGAATATGCTGCAAATTTCTGCTCGGCTGGATACCTTAAATTATATGACTTTCATGCAAATTGCCTCCATTTACAATTCGAGAAATGACACGATCTGTAAAGACTATTACGTGAAGGCCCTGATTGTAAGACCCAATGATGAAAGGACACTCTATTATTTGGGAATGTATTACCAGGAACATGCTGATTTTGAAAATGCTTTACAAACCTACCAAATACTGACTGACCTCTATCCAAACAATATCAACGCAATCTACAATTCTGGCTATATTTATTTGGTTGAGTTGGAAGATTTTAAATCGGCAGAACAGGCTTTTCAAGAGGTTATTGAGATAAATCCGAATCATGTGCAATCGGTGTTCAACCTGGGCAGGACTTATGAAGCTATGGGTTTGTATGACAAGGCCGGCTTCCAATATCGGGAAGCACTACAATTATTGCCCAATTACCCGCTTGCTGTGCAAGGCTTGAATAGACTGGATGATATGGAGTAATTTTTGGATATTTCGTTTTTATTTTTACTCTGCACAAAATCAGTTAATTTGAGAAGAATGAAAAGACTATTTATTTTTAGCGTGATAATAGCCGGAGTATTATTGTCGGGATG
>QMPA01000307.1 GCA_003650365.1 Bacteroidota bacterium
AAAAAACATCAACATCCGGCAAATGCTGACTGTTTCTTTAAACTACCTCGCTCTTTCATTTGTTCTTGTTTTACTTTTCGCAACAAATAGTGCTTACATCTTGTTTCTGGCAATTCCTGCTTCTCTTATTATAGCTTCTACATTAACGGGGATAAGAAAAACAAAGTGGTACGAATGGTCGGTCTGGTTCATTACCTTGCTCATTCTGTTTAATCATTATTCCTATTTGCTTTATGTTGCTTAGTTTTCACACCAGGGGAATAATTGAGGCCGGATGCGATGAGGCTGGCAGGGGATGTCTGGCAGGGTCTGTTTTTGCTGCAGCCGTTATATTACCTTCTGATTTTAAAGATGAATTATTAAACGATTCGAAAAAGTTGAACGAAAAACAACGTTATCTTTTACGAGATTTGATCGAAAAGAAAGCCCTCAGTTGGGCCGTGGCACAGGTTGATCAGGAAGAAATTGACGAGATCAATATTCTTAACGCCTCGTTTCTGGCGATGCACCGTGCCATCGAAAAACTTCAAATCACACCAGAATCGCTTTTAATTGATGGCCCTCGTTTTAATCCCTACAAACAAATCCCATTTCACTGCATCATAAAAGGGGATGGGAAATACCTGTCTATCGCCGCTGCATCCATTCTTGCCAAAACATACCGTGATGATTATATGAAAAAAGCACATCAGCAGTTCCCTGTTTACGGTTGGGATCGCAACAAAGGATACCCGACGCTTGCACACAAACTTGCCATCCAAAAACATGGTTTAAATCCGCTCCACAGAAAGACTTTCAATTACCATTTGCAGTTAAAGTTGGATTTTTAAAGATGTTCCGGGAACTCTGGAATACTCCATCAAACTGACCTTCTTTATTAACAATCATTTGTTCAATTTCAATACCAAACGACAGTTTCAAAGCACTGCTTTGGCTTACTTTTGGTGAAGCCAATATTTTATTGATCATGAGCCTGAAAAATACCCTTCTTACCATTACTGCCGTTGTTCTTGCTGTTGCATTTGCCGGCTACATCTTCTATTCAGAGTTGAACAAGACTGAAGCTGACCCTTTTCTTTTTGTGCCCGAAAATTCAGCAATTATGCTACAACTTGATCAACCCGGATATGTTTTTGGAAAAATGCTTGCCGACTCCACTATATGGAAATCACTAACCCAGGTTCCGGTATTTAATAATATTGAATCAGATATTTTACAATTGGGTACTTTCCTTAATGTCAAAACTGCATATTTCGATCAGCTCAAAACAAGCCCGCTCATTGTTTCTTTTCATCCTGACAAAGATTACCAGACAACACAAATTCTTTTGTTATCAGATTTAGGCGATATCCCTTACAGAAAAGATATTCAGACATTTCTGGAAAACAACCTTGAACCCGGGTTTATCCTTTCAGAATACAATGGAGATGATTTTAAAGGTTTTCAGATTACAACAGCAGAAATGGATCAAAGCTTTTACTTTGTTTTTAATGATGGGATAATGATCGCCTCTTCCGAAAAGCAAATAATCGAACAGGCCATTAACACTTATGAGCAACAGCAGCCGCATTTTAGTCAATCGTTGGATTTTATCAAACTAAAAAGCACATCGGGAAATAAAGTTGATGCACGCCTGTTTATTCAGTACAAACAGCTGGGCAATTTGTTTAAATCGTTCTCAAACGAAGTTTATTTTGATGCCATGGACTGGCTGAATAATTTTGCTGGCTGGACAGTGACCGATCTGTTTCTTAAAAATAACAAACTGTTATTTAGTGGTTTTACAAACTATGTCCAATCAGAAAATTGTTTCCTGAATGATTTTACAAATCAATCGAGCAGCGAAAACAGGTCCATCAATTTTCTGCCATTTAATACAAACATCATGCTGTGGCAGGGTTTTTCTGATTTTTCAGCTTTTTATGATGTGCAAATCAAAGCAAAAAACAGCGAATCTGACAGGCTTTATTCTGGCAAACTCAGTCAATTTATTGGCAGCGAAGTTACCCTGGCATCCAATGCGTCAAACGAAAAGGAGTTTGAAGAAAGCACTTGGGCTATTGTCAACTTACAGAACAAAAAGGAAGCCCAAAAAGCCTTTAACAATTTTGCAAAAAAAGGGAATGGTAAAACAGTGAAGTTCGAGGATTATACCATCCGGCAGATTAAGCAAAAAAACTTGCTCCCTACATTGTTCGGAAAAATGTTTTCGGTTATTAAAAATAACTATTATGTTTATGTTGGCGATTATATTGTATTTGCCAATTCTACCAACAGCCTTATCAATTTATTACAGGCCTATAAAACCGGGAAAACACTCGATTTAAGTGAGCAATATAAATTGTTTTCTGACAACCTTTCATCTTCTGCGAACATCAGTTTTTACATCAATCCGGCAGGATTGGCAAAACTGCTTCCCAAATTTTTAAACGATGAAACAGCTACGAGTTTTATGAAGAATGCTGAAGTAATTAATCGTTTTACGGGATTGGCATTTCAATTCAGTAGCAGTGAGTCGTCCTTGTTTTATTCCAATTTCTACCTGAACCACAGTGCTTCAAAGCGTAGCGATAATATTTCGCAATGGAAAATTAGTCTCACTGATAAAATTGCTGGACAGCCACATCTTGTTAAAGACCACAGCACCAATAAATACAATGTAATTATTTTTGACATAAATGCAAATATGTACCTGATTTCTACTGATGGTGTTATTCTTTGGAAGAAGCGAATAGACAAACTACCGATCAGTGAAATTTACGAAGTGGATTTCTTTAAAAACGGGAAAATTCAATACCTTTTCAATACTGCCGACTTTATTTATTTAATTGACAAAAACGGTGAAATGGTGAAAGATTTCCCAAGGAAACTCAACCCATCGGCAACCAATGGCTTGGGCCTTTTTGATTACAACAACAAACGCGATTACCGCTTGCTGATTTCGCAGGCAGATAAATGGACCTACAACTATACGCTTAAAGGAAACCAGGTAAAAGGCTGGGGAAAGCCACGGATGAATTATCCAGTTTACGAACCGATTTCACGGCTGCTAATCAAGAAGAAAGATTATCTTATTATTACTGATGAAAGGAACAATGTGAAAATTGTGAACCGCAAAGGGGAAGAACGCATCACTTTAAAAGAGAATCCAAATAAGGCTGCTAACTCGGGTTATTACAGAAATAAAACCAACAATAAAGGGATTATTCTTACCACCAACGAAAGTGGTAAACTGGTTTATTTTAGCAAAAATGGGCGATTGAAGCAAACTGATTTTGGAGACTTTTCGTCCAAGCACTTCTTTCTTTACGAAGATTTTAATGGTGACGGTTCCATCGATTTTATTTATCTCGACAAGAATGAATTGAAAGTTTTCGACCGCATGAAAAAAGAGATCTTCAGCTACCATTTCAAATCTGAAATAAAAATAAAACCAGTATTTTTCAGGATTGGAAAAAATCAAAAAGTACTTGGAATTGTCGCCGATGCGGAAAAAACCATTTATCTGTTTGACAACAAGGGGAATATTACAATTAACAAGGGCCTGGTTGGCGAAATACCTTTTGTTGTTGGAAGTTTAAATAACAACCGGGAAATAAATCTGATTACAGCAGCGGGAAATGTTTTGTATAATTATAGGTTGAATTAGTGTTTCATGCCCAAAAGGCTTAGGTCTCTTTTACTTCTTTTCCTTCTTTTCTTCCCGCTTCTTTTTTCGCTGTTCTTTCTTGGTCAGTTCTTTTGCTGGTTTCACCTTCTTTTTCCCTGCATTCTTATTCCCTGTCTTTTTCTCTTCTTTAATCACTTTTCCCGCAGGAGATACTGTATGTACCAATCCTGTTTGAACCCCTTTCCAGGCAATATTTATAAAGCCTTTATACATATCCCTGTCGAAATGCATGGGAACAGTTCTTAATTTATCATTCTTTCCGGGGTTTGATTTTCGGACTACTGAATTGGCCAGCCAA
>QMPA01000308.1 GCA_003650365.1 Bacteroidota bacterium
AAGCGAAAATGCGCTTTGGCAAATTTCACAATTTTTTGAGAACTGACAAGAGTGTTTGGGCTTTGTTTTCTGTTTCTTCCCATTCGGCGGCGGCATTCGAACTTGCTGTAATCCCACCACCAACAAAAATCCTTACCGCTGATTTTTCCAATCGGGCACAACGCAAATTCACAAATAGCTGCGATTTTCCCTTAAGATTCCACGGTCCGAGAAAACCCGTGTACAATTCCCGATCGTGCTCTTCAAGCTGTTGTATTAAATCGAAAGCCTTATTTTTTGGTAATCCACAAACTGCCGGCGTGGGATGTAATCGGGTAATCAATCCACCTACTTTTCCTTTTAATTGTATAAATGGGATTTGAAAAGTTGTTTTCAGATGTGCCACATTTCCGGCTTTTAAAGTGAAGGGGCCAAATTTTTGAAAATCACTAATTCCTTCTTTTACAAGTGTTTCTTCAATATAATCAGTCACCATTTGCTGCTCTTCCTTTTCTTTGTCTGTCCACAAAATCGCATCAGCAGAAGTAGTACCAGCAAGAGCTGCAATTTTACCAAAACCTTTATTCAGCTTCAGTAAGGTTTCGGGTGTTGCGCCTACCCAGGTTCCCATGCGGGGAAGGTGCATTAAATAAACAAAGGCTTCCGGGTATTTCTGTTCAAGTTTTGTAAAAAGTTCTCCTTTGTCTATCATCACTGTTTCTGAATGAGTTACCCTCGACAAAACAACTTTTTGCAATTCGCCAGACTTCAGTTTATCAATTAGTTTTTGAACAGATTTCAGGTAAGCTGATTTCGTTTGGAAGTGACCAGCACTGACTGGCATTTCGGGAATGTCGGGTAAAGCTTCCAACTCATTCTGTAATTTACTTGAAAGCACACCATCACTCAATAAAATATCTGGCCGTATAAAATAAGTACTGCCTGCATTTGCTTGTTCAAATCCGGCAATCAGAAAACCAATAACACTGTCTATCTTGCTGATTTTTATTTCTTTCAGTGTACTATTCTTCTGGGCAATAAAAATCAGCTTCTGTGTATTTGGCAAACGAAATACCACAAATGGCAATCCTTTGCGGGAAAACAATTGAAGAAAAGAAGTGTTGTTTTCTGACATAATTTACTTGGCGAAGTGTTCAAAATCAAAAGTACGCTATTTTCCAAACCTAAAATTCCTAACTTTGTGAATCATAGAAAACCAATAGTCATGCCCAAGAACGAATCAAAAGAAAAAACTGTCCTGATAACAGGAGCTACCGGGGCCATCGGAAAAGCTATCGCCAAATCAATTGCCGCAACGAAGAATTATAAAGTTGTCATTCTTGCCAGAAACATAGAGAAAGCCAAAAAAACAATAAATGATTTGAAGGCAAGTACCGGAAATCAAAATATTTCTTTCATTATTGCCGACATATCAATTAAAAAAGAAATTCAAAAAGTGGCTGAAGGATGGACAGGACCTTTGCATGTTTTAATCAATAATGCAGCTGCCACCCCACGTCAAAGATTGGAGACTTCTTCCGGCATCGAAATGCAGTTCGCCACCAATGTATTGGGCTATTTTTGGATGACAAAGTTTTTTACGTCTATTCTAATAAAGTCTGCCCCGGCACGAATTGTCAATGTCGCTTCTTATTGGGCGGGCAATTTGGAATTGGATGATTTGGAATTCACCCGGAGAAATTACAATAACGGAACGGCTTATCGTCAAAGCAAACAAGCCAATCGCATGTTGAACATTGCCTTTGCTGAGCGACTGAAATCGGATGGAATTACCGTCAATGTTTGTCATCCCGGTGAGGTGAATTCATTGCTGAGCAATCAGTTGGGATTTGGTGGACACGAAAGCCCGGAATATGGTGCTGCCACCCCTGTTTGGCTGGCTACTTCTGATGAAGTTGAAGGCATTACCGGAAGTTATTTCGAATACCTTCATGAAGCACAGTGTCAGTTTAGTAATGATAAAGTTGGTATTGAAAAGCTATTTGGGATTTGTGGGAAATATTGATTAACAAAATTGTAATTAATCAGTCAATTACACCACCTAAATCCTCCCCCAGAGGGAGGACTTCCTTTGCTCACAAGGCTTGCGAGCATCTCCGCACCCTCCCCTTGGGGGAGGGGTGGGGTGGGGTTTTTAAAGCCATTAATTAATATAAAGCACTTTTTATCTCAGCAAATTATTATTATTCATAGTGATTTATCACACAAGATTAAAATAAGTTGATACTATGAAAAGTCTAAAAAATAAAATAATCGTTTTTGGCGGCACAGGCCATTATGGACGAATAGTTGTTGAGCAATTAATTCAAAAAGGACAGACTGTTAAGGTTGTAAGCCGAAACCGGGAAAATGCATTGAAACTTCTTGGAGATAAAGTTGAGATTTTTGAAGGCGATGTTTGCAATCGTGAGACCATCATTGATTCCCTGAAAAATGCAAGAACAATTGTAATTTGTCTTTCGGCAATGAGTAATAAACTGATTAGAAAGATGAAACAAATTGAGCGGGATGCTGTGCTGGCAATAATGGAAGAAGCCAAAAAGCAAAACATTTCGCGATTGATTTATTTGTCGGGCTATGAAATGAGGGAAGAATTGTTGCGTGATTTGAAAATACCGGAATTTGGCGAAATAAAAATCGAGGTAGAATCGAAAATTTCCCATTCTGATTTCAACTGGACAATACTGGGTTGTGCGCCCTCATTTGAAATTTTCTTTGCATTTATCAGAAACGGGAAAATGACTGTGCCGGGCGGAGGACTGCGTGCAATTCCAAGTATTTCTGCAGAGGATGTGGGAGAGATTACAGCACAGACAGCTTTGCGGGATGATTTAAAAGGAAAACGAATCAGGCTGACAGGACCGCAAGCATTTACTTTCCCGGAAGTGGCAGAACAAATTTCTTCAATCAGCGGGAAAAAGATTAAACACTCGGCAATTCCACTCACCATTATTAATGTGGTTTCGTTTTTACTTTTGCCCTTTACTCCCTTCGTGAGGTTTTTATATAAAAGTTTAAAAATGCTCAATAATTTCCCTCATGATTTAGCTGAGAGGGTACCGAAAGATTTTGAAATACTGAACAAATTATTTGATTACGAAGCAATAAGCCTGGAGATGGAAATTAGAAAGCGGCTTGAGGAAAACAGCTTATAATGAACGATGAAGCACTTATTCAGACATACCCTTCTTCACAAGAAAATTTGTAATCCGGCAAATTGAAACCATTTTACCCGCTTCGTTCTTGATATCAATATTCCAGATATGGGTGTTTTTTCCACGATGAATCAATCGCCCTTCGGCAATAACCCATCCACTTTTCGCTATTCCAACATGGTTGGCACTTACTTGTGCCCCTCTTACATCGAAGGCTTTTAGGTCAACAACTAAAGCCGAACCCAAACCTGCTACTGTTTCAGCCAATGCCAGGCTTGCACCACCATGCAAAATCCCATCCGGTTGAAAGGTATGTTCATTTACCGGCATTCTGGCCATTAAAAAACCATCGCCCATCTCAAGGTATTCAATCTGGAGTTGCTCCATCATTGTTCCCTGATTCAATTCGTTCAGTTTTTCAATTGTTGGTTTATTCTTCATTGTCAGTAAGTCAATTTGAATTTGCAATTTGCTTTTTTCATGGTTTTTTTAACTGACGCTTCCATGTTTTGCAAACGCTGGAAGGTCTTCCAAACTTCCATTCTTCCACCTTTCCATTCGTATTAATATCCCCAACTTTCCCTATCGAGACTGCGGTACTGAATGGCTTCTGCGAGATGGTCTGTTCCAATATTTTCAGCAGCTTCCAAATCTGCAATTGTTCTGGAGACCTTTATTATTCTGTCGTAAGCACGGGCAGAAAGGCTCAGTTTTTCCATGGCTGTTTTTAAGAGATTCCTTCCGGCATCGTTCAACAAACAAAAACTGTCAATATCTTTTGCTGACATTTGGGAATTATTATAA
>QMPA01000309.1 GCA_003650365.1 Bacteroidota bacterium
TAAAATCGCACTGAAAGTGCGGCTTGTTTCAGCCCAATGGCAACGCCTTGGGTTGAAATAATAAAAATCCTGACATTCGCCTTGAAAAGGCAGGTTATACTAAGTTGTCCTTACAGGACGCTGCTTTATGTCAATTTTAGACCCAATGCGTTGCATTGGGCTGAATTAAACAAGGCTTTCAGCCTGAATATGAAAATTTCAACCCTTGATTCGCATTATATATAATCAAGTATGTCTCCTTAAATCCGCAAGGATTTTAATTAGTGTAATGATTATTAGCATGTTGAGAAGTTTTTTATACATCATATTAAGTGATGGGAATTTGAACTAAATTCGTGCATTCGTGGCTTTTATATGATTTGCTTGCGGATTTAAGGTGTTTATACAGAGTCCCGTCAGGGACGTAATATTTCAGATTAGATGTGTTTGCACTGGATAAGACATAAAAAAGTAGATATGATTAATCAAACATCTTTTTCAGTTCACTCCGGATTGCTCTTCGTTCATTTTTTGTTGTGAAAGCCAGAATGGTTTTATACAGTTCCAAAAATTCATTATAAACCACATTCCTTAACTCATTTTGTTGAATATATATTTCCATCAATTCCTCGCGGGTAGCAGTTCGTTTGCGGGCGACCTCATTATTTTCGTAACTAATACTTAAGCCTTCTTCGATGTGAGTTTTTAAAGCTTCATTATAATTATTAAAAGCCACAACAACATGTTCTTTCCTGAGCGAATCCATAACTTTCTTTTGAATGCTTTTATTGATGTCCTCCATCAATTTATCCACTTGCTTATCAAATTTATCATCCTCCTTATCTGCTTTGCGTTCTATTTTTCCGGTAGGAGATACTGCATTTTCAATCACATTCTTCCATTCCTCATCCGTCATCAGGGATTGCATTTCCAGGCGTTTATCCACCATGCTTTTCTGGAATTTTTTCCTGGATTCAAAATTAACATCAAACAGTGTTTTGATCTCGTCCAATTCATCATCCCTTGAATTGGTTAATTTCTTCAACTTCTTTTTGGCTTTGTCAGTTTCTTTATTAAAAGCCTTGATTTCTTTTTTGGCTGTTTTAACAATTGAAAGTAATTCTTTCTTTCGCTCTTTATCAGAAATATGTGTTTTGATTTCCTTCTCCAGCTTTGGCACCGTAAACAGTTGTTCCGGTCCGGCAATCATTTTAATCAGCATCGTAATTAATAAAGCCCAGATCATAAAAGCACCATTTATTTAAATTATTTCCCCTTATAAACTATTTCAACTCCCGGATCAACTGACCGTAAATGCAAATCTTGTTGCGGGAAAGGTATTTCAATACCCTCTTTTTTAAGTATGTCATGAACTCCATAAACTATATCACTTTGAATGCCTAACCATTCATCGAAATTTGAAGTCCAAAACAGCAAACGAAAATCCAGTGAACTAGATCCCAACTCTTTGAACAATACACTTGGAGCCGGGTCATCAATAATATCAGGATGGTCAGCAAGGATTTTCAAAAACAATTCCTTTACTTTATGTGGGTCAGACCCATACGCAACCCCTGCAACCACTTCAATCCTTCTTCGTTGATCGGAGAGTGTCCAGTTTACCACTTCATTAGAAATTAGATTTCCATTGGGTACAATCACTTCTGCTCCATCAAAAGTCCTAACATTGCTCGCTCTGATACCAATCGATTTTACAACTCCCAGCAATGCACCTACTTCAATTGTATCACCAATTTGAATTGGCCGTTCGAATAAAAGGATCAATCCGGATACGAGGTTGTTGAAAATATTCTGTAATCCAAAACCGATACCCACACCAAAAGCACCAAAAAGTACGGTAAGGCTATCAAGGGGCATTCCGACAGCACTTACGGCAAGAAAAAAACCTGCTACAATAAGGCTATAGCGTACCATCATAGCTATTGTATGCGGAAGACCTTTGGCGAGTTTCAATCTTTTAAGAATATCCTCTTCCAGCATAATACGGATCATTTTGGAAATGACAACAGAAAGCCAGATCACGAAGAAGAACAAAACGATACTTCCTAATGTGAAGGAAACAGTACCAATTTTTATATCATCACCAAAAAAGGCAATCACACCATCTAAAATAGGTCGGTATAAATTCACAACATTTAATACAACAGATAACAAAAGTACAAAGGCGACAAAATTTATAATTTTGACCACTTTCGTTTTTATGTAATTACCATTTAAGCGGAAAACATGTGCTTTCAGGATGTAGGGACTTCTAATTCCCATTTCTATCAATCCGTTGAGAATAATTGCTGTTGTTATTACCAGAATACCTGAAAAAATATTTGCGATGGGAACATTTAAAGAAGTTTCAGCAAGCATTGTAGCTCCATATAATATACCAAAAAGCCCTGATATGGCAAATCCAAAGTTAAGAATTAGTGCCAGGATAATCAGCGTATTTAAAAATTTTCTTGATAAAGAATTCCTGTAGAAATATATCACCAGGTTTCCAAGTACAAACATTTCAATTAAAGCAACGATTATTATTAATGTACTATAGATTAAATGGCCGGGAGGAAAAATAAAATAAGCCATTTGTAAAAATATCACAGCCCCAAACAGGAAAACATATTTGAAGAATTTTTTGTCGATAAATGTGGTAACAATAAAAATAAGCGGAATAGTTACAAGAAGCCTTATAAAATCTTTGAAAAGTTCCGGATGGTTCGGGAAGATTAAAACACTTGCAAAAAGACCTATAATGAAAGCTGCGCTTATGCTTCGTGACAAAATTTTCACAAGTGTGTTTTCGTAAAATGAATTCCTGTTTATGTTGGCTTTTAAAGTCCATTTCTTAATCAATTTGAAAGCGATTACAAGGAAAATCAATAAGATCAATTGGAATATAACATTTGGTATTTTATGTTTAAAATATTTTGATAACTCTTTAACTTCAGTTTGATAAAAAAGCCTGAGTGGTTTCTTTATTTCCATCGAACTATTACCTGACAGTATAGAAGAGAAAAGATTAGGTTGGTTGGGAACAAAAATTTGACCTTTTTTGTCGAGGATAATTTGATCTATTTTTTTAATATATCCATCCACAATTACACTCCTGCCGGTGTTCTGATTCAGCAAGGCAAGTAACTTATCACTTTTTTGTTGTACTTGCAGAATTACAGTGTCCATCATGAATATCAATTCATCAATCTTTTTGAGCATTGTAGCTTCAGGATTTTCTTTTTCTAAAACTAATTTGGTGTTTTCCCATAATACCTTCTGATGCTCCAGGTCAAATTTATTCTCCTCCAGATTTTGGATTACATCTGCAAGAGAAGATTTCCCTTCATCTAAAATACCCTTTCCGTTTTCCCAGAAACCAAGCCTGTTTTTCAGATAGCGAATGTTCTTCGAATCCAGGTCAATGGCTTTGCCAATTGCCAATAGGCTGTCAGTCAAAAAGATCATTGAATCGTTTTCCACCCGGATTTTCTCAATCTCCTCATCAGGAATAATCTCCTCATAAAAGGTTATTGTTTCAATTTTAGCATCACCTAATTTAATTGCAATTTGAGATATCGCTATTGTTTCAATTTCATTGCTTGTTGTATCTGTAGGCTGATCGGTTACTTCTTGCCCAATGGTAATTAATGAACTGAATAAGAAGATTATCATCAAAAATGACAGGATTTGTTTCATGGCTTTTTTTCAATTTTTGGATTTACTGCTTTATACGATCAGCATAATACCTCTGTATAAGGATGGTTTTTTAACTAAAATCCAACACCGACCCCCACGCTAATAAAAGGTTCCCAAGCTTTATACGGTGATCTATCGTCCTGGAGCAAATCAAATAAAACCTGGACATTTAACCATGAATTACCACCAAGCCTTTTGCTGTAACCCGCACCTGCATATAAAAAAGGAACCCACTCTCTATTTGATTCTCCGTTGAAACTATAAAGCTCATAACTCA
>QMPA01000310.1 GCA_003650365.1 Bacteroidota bacterium
AAAAAGGCTGGTGAGTTCTATACGCCACAAGAAGTATCGAAAGTATTGGCTAAATTAGTAACAACCGGTAAAACAAAGTTGCGTTCGGTTTATGACCCAACTTGTGGTTCAGGTTCGCTGCTGTTAAGGGTAGCCAAAGAAGTGGACGATGTGGGTGAGTTTTTCGGACAGGAACTCAACCGTACCACCTACAACCTTGCCCGGATGAATATGATCCTGCACGATGTACACTACCAGAAATTTGACATCAGGCAGGAAGACACCCTGGAACAACCCCAACACATTGAACAACGCTTTGAAGCAGTGGTAGCCAATCCGCCCTTCTCGGCGCATTGGAGTGCCAATCCATTGTTTACGACTGATGACCGTTTTAGCCAATACGGAAAGCTTGCACCCAAAAGTAAGGCCGATTATGCCTTTGTACAGCACATGGTTCATCAGTTGGCTGAAAATGGAACCATGGCAGTGGTTTTGCCTCACGGTGTTCTTTTCAGGGGAGCAGCCGAAGGGCATATCCGCAGGTATCTGATTGAAGACCGTAATTATTTGGATGCTGTTATTGGATTGCCTTCCAATATTTTCTTTGGCACAAGTATTCCGACCTGTATATTGGTATTTAAAAAGTGCCGTGAGCAGGATGACAATATTTTGTTTATTGATGCGAGCCAACACTACGAAAAAGTAAAAACGCAGAATAAATTAAGAGGCGAGGACATTGACCTTATTATTACAACCTACCGTGAGCGAAAAGAAATTGAAAAATACAGCCACATAGCTACGTTGGATGAGGTAAAAGAGAACGAATACAACCTGAACATTCCGCGTTATGTGGATACTTTTGAGGAAGAAGCAGCTGTGGACATAGAAGCTGTTTCTGATGAATTAAAAGCTCTGGAAGGAGACATTCAGGCAACCGATAAAAAGATTGCTGACTTCTGCCGACAACTAAATATTTCAACTCCCTTTTAAGTTATCATGAAAGTAAAAGATAAAATACCCAAGTTAAGATTTCCTGAATTTAATGGAATCTGGAAAGAAAAATTTTTGAAAAAGATTGCTGAAAAGGTTAATGATAAAAATAAAGTTAATGAATTTTATAATGTATTAACTAATTCAGCGATTCAGGGAATTGTAAATCAAACTGACTATTTTAATAAAGAGATAGCAAACAAAAATAATTTAAGTGGATATTATATTGTAAGAGAAAATGATTTCGTCTATAATCCAAGAATATCTGTTTCAGCGCCTGTTGGACCAATAAAAAGGAACAATTGTGAAACAGGGGTAATGTCACCACTGTATACTATTTTTAGATTTTCAGAAAATAATTTATCTTTTTTAGAGCAATATTTTGCAACTAAATTCTGGCATAAATACATGTATAGTATTGCAAATTATGGTGCAAGATATGATAGGATGAGTATAACAAATTCTGATTTTTTTAGAATGAAGTTATCAATTCCCTCCCTCTCCGAACAACAAAAAACAGCCTCCTTCCTCACGGCTGTGGATGACAAAATCCAACAACTCACCAAAAAGAAAAACCTTTTGGGGCAATACAAAAAAGGGGTGATGCAAAAGGTCTTCAAACAGGAGATTAGGTTTAATGATGATGAAGGGAATGATTTCCCGGAGTGGGAGGAGAAGAAGTTAGGAGATATAGCCTCTCGTATAACAATCAAAAACAAGGAAAGCAGAGTCGTTTTTGTATTGACTAATTCGGCAAGAAAGGGTGTTGTGAGCCAACATGACTACTTTGATAAAGCTATCGCCAACCAAAATAATCTCGAAGGATATTATGTGGTGAAAGTAGATGACTTTGTGTATAATCCAAGAATTTCTTCTTTTGCCCCAGTAGGTCCTATCAAAAGAAATAAGCTAAAAGAAGGGGTAATGTCTCCACTTTACACCGTGTTCCACATTAATGCTGAGAATTTAGACTTCTTTGAATTCTTTTTTAATACAACAGGGTGGCATAAATACATAAATAGTATTGCCAATATTGGAGCGAGATATGATAGGATAAATATTACTAATGATGATTTTTTGAAAATGCCGATATCATTGCCCTGTAAATCAGAACAACAAAAAATAGCAGACTTCTTAATAGCAACTGATAAAAAAATAGAATTAGTAAATACCCAATTGGAAAAAACACAGTCTTTCAAAAAGGGCTTGTTGCAGCAGATGTTTGTTTAAAAAACCATGAGCATGACAAAAAAAACATTTAATATTTACTGTGACGAAAGTTGCCATATCGAAAATGACCACAAACGTTTTATGCTTTTAGGCAGTGTAAGCTCGGCATTTAACCAGGTTAAGCGTCATACAGAACGTATAAAACAACTTAAATTGAAACATCACTATTTTGGCGAAATAAAATGGTCTAATGTTTCAAATTCTCAATTACAGTTTTATAAAGAATTAGTAGATTATTTTTTCGATACAGATCTCAGGTTCAGGGCAGTGGTTGTAGATAAAACAACTATTAGTAATAAAGAACACAATCAGGACTTTGATACTTTTTATTATAAGATGTATTATTATCTGCTAAACCATAATAAGCATAGCGAATACACTTATAATGTTTATCTTGACATAAAAGACACCTTAAGTGCGTTTAAAGTAAACAAACTAAAAGAGATATTGAACATTAAATTTGGCGTTTTCCGTAATGTGCAGAATATCCGTTCACATGAAAGTATAATCCTTCAAGTAGCAGATTTTATAACCGGAGCACTTTCATATCATTTAAATAATGATGATAAAAAAGTTATTGCCAAAATGCAATTAATTGATCGAATAAAAATGCACTCTGAGCAGGGCTTAATGAGCTCTTCTTTTTTAACCGAGAAAAAAATGAATTTGTTTTTTATTGAATTGAGGTAAAATGCCATTAAATCTGCTTAAAAAATACAATGAACTCCTTGATGTATTATCAATGACACTAACCAACCGGGAAGAATCATTCTTAGGTGTTTTTAACAGGGATATTGTTCACAATGTATCGTTTACATTTAGGAAAAAACAAATAAACCCAACACCACTGGATGGAGAAATAAAGATGAGTGTTTTGTTTACGCATCTGACATCGACAATTACGGATAAAAAAACCAGAAGTAGGGAATTTGATTTATACCGCTCCATTCGGTTGCATTGGATCAAGCATCATATCGAAGAAAGAAAAAAAGACAATGTGCATGTTTTCTCTGTTAAAGAGCCAAATGGAGTCAGGACTTACATCTATGATGTTGATGAAAAGTATGTAATTGTTTTAGAACCATTACGTAATAAGAACGAGTACTATTTGTTAACGGCATATCCGTTAAGGGGAAAAGATGCAGCCCGAAATAAGTTTAAGAAAAAGTATAAAAGGAAGTTACCCGAAGTGCTTTAAAAGCAAAAAACGCAGAGCATCAAGGCTTGCGTTTTTCGATTTCTTTCCTCCGAACGGTAGGATGAACTTGACGCAAAAGTAATGTAAGTTTTGTAAAAACCAACATTTTAAACAATTTATTAACACAATGCCACACCAACCAGAACAAATACTCGAAGATAAATTAGTCAAGCAGCTTGGCAGTATTGGCTATTCCTATGTGGAGCTCAGGCACGAAGCCGAACTACTGCAAAATTTGAAAGAACAGCTTGAAAAGCATAATGATGTTCTGTTAACCGGCAATGAGTTCTTGCAGGTACTCAATCACCTTGATAAGGGAAATGTATTCGAAAGGGCGAAGATTCTGCGTGATAAAATGCAGCTCACCAAAGAAAACGGTGATTCTATTTACATTGAATTCATCAACCAGGAGCAGTGGTGCAAAAATCTTTTTCAGGTCACACAGCAAGTGGCAATAGAAGGCAAATACAAAAACCGCTACGATGTTACCATTCTGATCAACGGCCTGCCCTTGGTGCAAATAGAACTCAAGCGCCGTGGGCTTGAATTGAAA
>QMPA01000311.1 GCA_003650365.1 Bacteroidota bacterium
ACCCCACTGTCATCTCGACCGTAGGGAGAGACCTCCCGGGCACAACCCAACTCCCAGGGGATTCCTCATTGCCTACGCACCGTCCACCGCAGTGAATTTCGGAATAACAGCGCAGCTAATAACCAATAACAGCCAATAACGGCGAAGCCAAATGACAACCAAATGACCAATGACTAATAAGCAATGACCAAATCCCCATCCTTTTCATCCTGGATAAAAGCCTTCCGCCTGCGTACACTACCACTGGCGATTTCCAGTATTATTATGGGAAGTGGACTTGCAGTTTTTTTTGGTAGTTACAGTTGGACGGTAATTTTTTTGGCTGCACTCACAACTATATTATTACAAATTCTGTCGAACCTTGCCAACGATTACGGCGATTTCCAAAAAGGCACCGACAATGTACACCGGCTTGGTCCGGAACGTGCTGTGCAGAGTGGTGAAATCAGTGCGCGTCAAATGAAAACGGCTGTCATTGTGTTTGCAAGTCTGTCATTATTTGCAGGTGTTTGGCTGTTGTACGCTGCATTAAAGGAACAATTTCTGATGGCAATTGTGTTTTTCGCCCTGGGAATAGCTGCTATTGTAGCAGCAGTAAAATACACTGTCGGAAAAAATGCCTATGGTTATTCCGGGCTGGGCGACCTCTTTGTATTTCTGTTTTTTGGATTGACAGGAGTTATTGGAACCTACTATTTGAATGCTTTGTCAATTAGTTGGGATGTGTTATTGCCTGCTACTTCAGTTGGATTGTTAAGTACAGGCATGTTGAATTTGAACAATATGCGCGACATTGATAACGACATCAAATCAGGAAAACATACGCTGGCCTCGAAACTGGGATTACGAAAAGCAAAATATTACCACACTTTTTTGGTAGTTGGTGCAATACTTGCAGCCCTTCTTTTTATCGGACTTCATTATTCTTTACCATGGAATTTGTTGTTTCTGATTGTTGTACCATTATTGTTCAGTGATTTATACACTATCTGGAAAACCACCAATCAGCAAAAACTCGACCCTTTTTTGAAGAGATTGGCTTTGTCGACATTGGTATTTTCTATCCTTTTTGTGTTGGGCTTATTGCTGTGAGGGTTGATAAAATCTACTCATTTTAAAGCTTTTTAATCCGTGCATCCGCGGCATTATAAAATTGACAATCTTATTTGATTTTTCATCACTGCAAAATCGTTTGTATTTTTACAAAAAATCCAAGATGCTTCAGGCCAGCTTTAAAAAACATACACTTCAGTTTAAAATTCCCGGGGGAACTTCACGTGGTGTACTCAAATCAAAAGACTCCTGGTTTATTTTTGTTTGGGATGAAAACAATCCGGAAGTAAAGGGCATTGGTGAGTGTAGCATTATCCGGGGACTTAGTACTGACCCGTGGCAGGCCTTTGAAGCTATTCTCAAAAAGCTCGTGGCCGATATAAACAATCATAAGTGGTGGATGGATGAAGGCTTAATTAGTTTTCCTGCCATCCGATTTGGATTGGAAACAGCCCTAAAAGATCTTCAACTTGGAGGAAATCGTCTGCTTTTTCCTTCTGCTTTTTCTGAAGGAAAACAAGCGATTCCCATCAACGGATTAATCTGGATGGGTGAATACGATTTTATGCGAAAGCAGATTATTGAAAAAATTGAAAGTGGTTTTCAATGTATTAAACTTAAAATTGGCAGCCTGAATTTTGAGAAAGAATTAGAGTTGTTAAAACTCATCCGAAAAGATTTCAACGAAAATGAACTGGAACTTAGGGTGGATGCCAATGGTGCTTTTTTGCCGCAGGAAGCTCTTGAAAAACTCTATCGACTGGCTGAATTGCAAGTGCATTCTATCGAACAGCCCATCCGCCATAATCAATGGGAAGAAATGTCCAAGCTCTGTGAGAATACTCCTGTTCCGATTGCACTGGATGAGGAATTAGTAGGCATTCAAACTGAAAAAGAATTAGAGAAAATGTTATGGACGATTGGTCCGCAATACATTATTTTAAAGCCCAGTTTGTTGGGAGGATGGAAGCAAAGTGAAATTTTCATCCGCGAAGCAGAAAAGCAAAACATTGGCTGGTGGGTAACTTCGGCACTCGAATCAAATATTGGCCTGAATGCTATTGCACAATGGACAGCCATCTTAAACAACTCACTTCCACAGGGCTTGGGTACCGGGCAGCTTTTTACAAATAATATTCCATCACCCTTGCATATTAAAAAAGCAGAATTGTATTTTAATCCGCAAATAGATTGGGATTTAAATTTGATTGAATAAAAAACCTCCGGTGTCTCTAATTTACAGAAAAATGTCTCTAAACAAATTGAAAAATATTACGCTCCTACGGAGCTTGTTCAATGGGCTTTATTGTTCTATAAATATTTCGCACTTCTGGTGCTTAGAATAATACTATTTGATATGCGCCGTAAAATCACACGTGTTTTTTCAATGATGGAAAAATTTCCTCATAGAAGGGGCAGGGGAGGGTTTACGCCGGCATAATTCTAACATTTTTAAATGGTGCATATTGCTTTGAAAATAGTATAAAAGCCTCGTAGAGGCGAAATATTTATAGAAAAAACATTAATTCAAAAGGGAGCTCCGTAGGAGCGTAATATTAAAAACAGAATTGAAAACAGTCACAATGTAACACATGAAACAATCCCTGCTAAACCTTTTACGTCTGAATTTTTCAGCCTTTGAACAGTCCTGGTTTTTGCAATACAGCTACCAATTGCTGAATGAAGCCCGTCTTTGGCAATGGAAAAAAGATGTGTTGCATTTTGTAATCAATTGGATGTCCGCCGCAGAAAACATGCCGGCCAATACTTCCGGCTCAACCGGAAAACCAAAGAAAATTTCCCTGAATAAAAAACACATGGAAGCCAGTGCAAAAGTCACGCTAGATTTCTTTGGATTGAAACCCGGCGACAAAGCCCTTTTGTGTTTGCCCGAAAAATACATTGCCGGAAAAATGATGATTGTCAGGGCACTGATCGGAAAGCTGGATTTGTATTGTATCGAACCATCTTCAACCCCAATGGCTAAATTACCTGAAATTGATTTTGCAGCGATGACGCCTGCACAAGTTTCGGTACTGATGGAATCAGAAGAAGGCATCCGTTTTCTGAACAATATCCGTCAGCTTATTCTGGGAGGAAGTTTTATTCCTGAAAAACTGGATCAGCAAATCCAACATCTTAAAACCAAAGTTTGGCACACCTACGGAATGACCGAAACCATCACCCACATCGCTTTGCGAAAAGTAAATGGAAAAGATGCAAGCCAATGGTTTGCGCCTTTGCCCGGTGTGAATATTCAGTTGGCAGATGACGGCTGTTTGCAAATTGATGCGTTACAAATTGGCGTTTTTTCCTTGAAGACAAATGACTTGATTGAGATTTCCGGGAAAGGTTTTCGGATTTTAGGCCGCAAAGACAATGTGGTCATTAGCGGTGGAGTAAAACTGTTTCCGGAGCAAATTGAAAAAAAACTGGAAGGCTTATTTGAAAACCTTTTCTTTTTGATTGGCGTTCCCGATGATAAGTATGGGGAGAAATTGGTGCTGGTTATTGAGCGTAAGAATAAAGCCGAACCAAATGAAAATCAGCTTTGGAAATTAATTAAAAACAAACTTACCAGATTCGAAATCCCCAAAGAGATTATTATTGTGGCTGAGATAGAAACAACTTCAAATGGTAAAATTATCAGAATCCTATAGAAAAAAGTCTTTCTTTGCAACTGAAAAATTAGCCATGAATAAATGAATAATTCATTCGTGCATTCGCGGCATAAAAACATAATAATTGTAACAACTTAAGATTATACAAATGAAAAAAATTAAAATACTCTTTATTGCATTACTCTTCCCTGTTCTGGCATTCTCTCAAGGTGCTGAAATAATTCCTTTTGTGGGATATATGTTTGG
>QMPA01000312.1 GCA_003650365.1 Bacteroidota bacterium
AGTCGTTGGAAGATTGATGATTATTATGATGCTGACATGAAAGCCCCGGACAAAACCTATTGTAAACGAGGTGGCTTTCTTCCTGAAATCGATTTCAATCCAATGGAATTTGGCTTACCACCCAATATTCTTGAAGTAACTGATGCCAGTCAGTTATTGGGATTGGTAGCGGCCCGAGATGCCCTGGAAGATGCCGGTTACGGCCAGCGTTCAGCTAAATTCTCAAAAGAATTAAAAGAAAAGACCGGTGTATTATTGGGCGTTGGGGGCGGACAAAAACTCATCACTCCACTGATTGCCCGTTTACAATATCCAATCTGGGAAAAAGCATTGCGCGAGAGTGGTATTGCTGAAGAAGATATTCCACACATTGTGGATAAAATGAAAAAGGCTTATGTAGGCTGGAACGAGAATTCTTTCCCCGGTTTACTCGGGAATGTTATTTCGGGACGTATTACCAACCGTTTCGACCTTGGCGGGATTAACAGCGTTGTTGATGCGGCTTGTGCAGCTTCGCTAAGTGCAATCAAAATGGCTTTAAGCGAACTTGTTGAAGGCAGATGCGATATGATGCTGACAGGCGGTGTTGATACTGACAACTCCCCATTTATGTATATGTCATTTAGCAAAACACCTGCTTTTTCCAAATCAGGAAATGTCAGCCCTTTTAGCGAGAAAGCCGATGGAATGTTGATTGGAGAAGGGTTGAGTATGTTGGTTTTAAAACGACTGGAAGATGCGGAACGTGATGGCGACCGGATTTATGCTGTAATAAAAGGTGTTGGAACTTCCAGTGACGGACGCTTCAAATCTGTTTACGCACCTCGACCTGCCGGACAAGCATTGGCCATGAACCGCGCTTATGAAGATGCTGGTTTTGCCCCTTCCACCGTGGGATTAATAGAAGCGCATGGAACCGGAACAGAAGCTGGAGACCCGACGGAATTCATTTCTATGAATATGGTTTTTGGTGCGGATAATCCAAAGAAGCAACACATTGCATTGGGTACGGTAAAATCGCAAATTGGCCACACCAAAGCTGCGGCAGGAGCTGCCGGAATGGTAAAAGCTGTTTTGGGATTACACCATAAAGTACTGCCGCCCACCATTAATGTGGAGCAACCCAATTCTAAATTCGACATCAAGAATTCGCCTATTTATATTAATACCGAGACCCGTCCCTGGTTACGGAATGGCCATCCCCGTCGTGCCGGTGTAAGTGCATTTGGTTTTGGAGGAATCAATGTTCACATCGTTCTGGAGGAATATGAGGGAAACAAACCCAGGGATTACCGATTGCATCAACCTTATAAAACGGTCTTGCTTGAGGCGCAAAATCCTTCACAATTAAAGCAACTTTGCGAAAGCGAATTAAACAATCTGCGGAAACCGGATGGGAATACTGCTTTCCAAAACCTGGTTAAAGCGTCCAAAAATAATGTGCCCCATCAATCGTATGCGCGCATTGGATTTGTGGTGAAAGATCGTGAAGAATGTATCGAATTTCTACAAATTGCTTTTCAGAACCTGCAATCCAACTTAAACGAATGGAGTCATCCCAAAGGAATTCATTATCGCCCGAACGGTATTGATACGACCTCTCAGGAATTGGTGGCTTTGTTCGCAGGACAAGGTTCGCAATATGTAGGGATGGGAAAAGAATTGGCGAATACTTTCCCTGAAATTGCTGAGTCCTTTCAACAAACAGATGTCCTGTTCGAACAAAATGGAGAAGTCCCTCTTTCAAAAACTATTTTCCCGATTCCCGCTTTTTCAAGCGAAGAAAAACAAATACAACAACAAGCACTGACACGTACCAAAGCTGCCCAGCCTGCAATTGGCGCCTTGAGCATGGGACAGTATAAAATATTACAGAAATCTGGTTTTCAACCGCATTTTACAGCAGGTCATAGTTTTGGCGAATTAACAGCCCTTTGGGCAGGTGGCGTTTTTGATGACAACACCTTCCTTGCGCTGGCCAAGACCAGGGGCGCGGTAATGTCAACTGAAAACCCCGATGCCGATAGAGGCAGCATGTTGGCGGTGGAAGCAACATTGGAACAAGTTCAGCAAGCCATTTCAAATATGCCCGGCCTAAGTATTGCAAATGTAAATTCCAATAGTCAGATTATCCTTGGCGGAAGCACAAGGGCTATTGCTACTGCTGAGCAGCAACTAAAGGCGAAAGCTTTTTCTGTGATTCATTTGCCGGTTTCGGCGGCTTTTCATACTGAGTTTGTCAAACATGCACAGCAACCTTTTGCAGATTTTATTGAGCGTCAAAAATTCAACAGGCCGTTAATTCCTGTTTATTCAAATACAACGGGAAACCCATTCCCTGATGATTCAAATGCCTTGAAATTTATTTTGGAAGAACAGATTTTAAAACCTGTTTTATTCAAAAACCAAATTGAAAATATCTACAAAGCGGGTGGGCGTATTTTTGTCGAATTCGGGCCCAAAGGCGTCTTGACAAAATTGGTTAATAATATTCTAAAAGACAAAGAACATATCGCCATTGCCGTTAATCCAAATGCCAAGAAAGACAGTGACCTGCAATTCAGGCAGGCAGTGCTTCAATTGCGCGTTTTGGGATTGCCATTGGCCAATATTGACCCCTATAAAAAAGACATGCCCGAATTACCGGCAGCAACAAAACTAAATGTGAAAATCAGTGGCAACAATTATGTTTCTGAACCCACAAAAAAAGCCTATCAGGAGGTCTCGAATAATGGTTTCCAAATATCGGGAGGCCAAACCAAGATTATTGAAAAAATCGTTGAGGTAGAAAAAATCGTTGAGGTAGAAAAGATAGTTGAAGTTCCGGCAGGTAATGCCATCAACACGCAAACTGAAAAAGAAGAAATAATGAACAAAGAAGTTTTCCAATTGCTACAAACAACACTGGATTCGTTTAAAACCAATCAAACGAAATCGCTTGAAATATTTGAGCGCTTTATGAACGACCAGAACCAACAGGCAAACCATCTTCTACAAATGCTATCACAGCAAATGGATAGTGGCAAGGAATCGCCGATAGTTGAAAGTAATAATCAACAAAATGGTACTCTTATAGAAGTAAAATCTGTCGTTCCTGAAACACCGGTTTATACAAATGGAAATGGTGCCAATACCGTTTCAGAAGTAATACCTGCTCCTGTTGTAGAAACGATAGTGGAAGAAAAAATACAACCAGCAAGCAACCCGGGAACCGATACCAGCCAATTGGAAAAAATGTTATTGGATGTGGTTAGTGAAAAGACTGGCTACCCTGCCGAAATGCTGGAGTTGAACATGGATATGGAAGCCGATTTGGGTATCGACTCTATCAAACGGGTTGAAATTTTTGGGGCACTTACACAACAATATCCTGAAATGTCAGGCATCAATCCTGCTGAACTTACTGAATTACGAACACTCGGTGAGATTGTTACTTACGTTGCGCCAAAAGGCCAGACCGTAGTGGCGAGTCAAACAATTACTGCGCCGACTCCTGTTCCCGAAGAAGTCTTAACAGTTTCTCCACCAAAACAAGAAACGAGTACTGCCGTTGACAACAGCAAACTGGAAAAGATGCTGCTCGAAGTCGTGAGTGAGAAAACTGGTTATCCTTCTGAAATGCTGGAACTGAGCATGGACATGGAAGCCGATTTGGGAATTGATTCCATCAAACGTGTTGAGATTTTCGGTGCTTTGACTCAACAATATCCTGATATGGCAGACATCAACCCTGCTGAATTAACTGAATTACGCACGCTTGGCGAAATCGTTAACTACGTTGCCGCAAAGGGCAATCAAACTGTAACAAGTCAGTCCGTTCCCACTCCTACCCCTGTTGTGGAAAAAGTTTTAAGCGTTCCCGAACAAACACTCGAAGCCACTGTTAATATC
>QMPA01000313.1 GCA_003650365.1 Bacteroidota bacterium
AAATAATGACATGAGATTAGTACTTTTCACATAAAAACCTTAATTTTACCAAGCCATGAAACGCGCCACCCTCCTTTTGCTTCTTCTTGTTTTTATCGGGTATGTAGTAAACGCCCAAAACCAAGCCAACCTCTGGTACTGGAGCCAATATTGCGGACTCGACTTCAATTCAGGTATCCCTGTTTATAACGATCAAATAATTATAGCCTCGCATAGTGCCATGTCGGTGATGTGTGATACCAATGGTAATCTTTTGCTTTCTTGCAATGGCATACAAGTAGTGAACAGGGAAGGAAACACCATGCCAAATGGTCAGAATTTAATAGGCAGTACTGTTGCTTCAATGGGTGCTTTGATTGTCCAGCAACCCGGATCGGATCATTTGTATTATGTGTTTACGGTTAGTAATGAATATCCAGAAAATATTGGTATGTATTACTCAGTTGTGGATATGAACTTAGACGGAGGTTTGGGTGATGTTACTTCTGAGAAAAACGTGCCTTTAGCTGATGCCTGGGCAGCGAGCAATAAACTTACTTCCGTTCGTCATGCCAACGGGGAGGACATCTGGATTATTAGCCGAAACTTTAAAGCCGACCAATATTATGTGGCTTTTTTGTTGACTTCAACAGGATTATCAACCGAGGGTGTTATGAGCCTTGTTCAATGGAGAGATGATATGAACAACGAGGGAAACATGAAAATTACACATAACAAGAAATACATGGCAGCTGCTTACCGACACTACAAATCAGAGAATGGGGCTTTTAGTCAATGTATCGATATATGCAGCTTTAACGCTGCAAGTGGTAAAATTGAATTACTTTATACAATCAGTAAAAACCCAAATGATTGGTCTGGCCAATATCAACCCTGGGCCGTTGAATTTTCACCGGATTCAAAGTTGCTATATGTTACCTTTTATAAAGAAGTAATGGAGCTTTATCAGTACGATATGCAGTATGTTGAGGATTCAGCGCAATTTAAACAATCAGAAACCCTTATTACCAAAGGACCTGTGAATGGTTTGCAATTGGCCAGGGACGGAAAAATATATTGTACCGGCTATTTGACTACAGAATATGACTACTTAAGTGTAATCCATGAACCGTGGAAAAGGGGAGCGGACTGTAATTTTCAAGCAAATACAATTTACCTTAATGGAAGAACAACCGACTGGTTCCTCCCTAATATGTTGTTGGACCATCTCTATCGTTTTGAATGGGAGGGCGAATGTGCCCATCATCCCATTGCATTTCAGCCTAATTTTATTCCAGAACCATCCAGCATCCTTTGGAATTTCGGAGATATGCAATCATCAACAGAATTGTGGCCGGTACATTATTATGAGAACGGAGGTGAATATGAAGTATATGTCACAGTAACCTATCCCAGTGGCAGGGTAGAAGAAACTTCAAGAGTGATTACTATCAAGGATTCTCCCAGCCCTGATTTGGGACCTGATCAACTCATCTGTGAAGGAGAGGAAACGGTGCTTACCGCCGGGAGATGATGAAGGATTTTACGCCTGGAGTACGGGTAGTATTGGGAACAATGTATTTAGCATCACCGTTTCGGATTCGGGAACTTATTGGGTAAAAGTAATCAATGATTTGGGTTGCAGTTTGTCCGATACCATCCATGTTGGTTGGTATGAAAAAGCTATTTTTAATGAGGACAACATGGTGATCACACCCACCTCCTGTGGTGGTGGCAGCGGCAGCATTGAAGGACTTGTTGTTGAGGGAGCAGCACCCCTCACTTTTGAATGGTATGATGGAGATGGCAACCTGATCGCTACAACACTCGATATTTCCAATTTAGCTGTGGGCAATTATTATTTGCATGTGTTGGACGATAATAGCTGCGAAACCATCTCAGAAACCTATACCATCACCGATGCCGGGGATATTGAAATAACGGAAGTCAATTTCAATGCTGCACACTGCGATCAAGCAAACGGAAGCATTGAAATTACAGCCAGTTCGGGAGCAGGAACTGATTTACTGTTTTCCATCGACAACGGAAGCAACTGGCAAAGCGACAGTATTTTTACAGGCCTTCCGGCAGGCAATTATTTTATAAAAGTGAGCGATGAGGGAGATTGCGAAACTGTGTTTGAAGACAACCCGGTAATTATTGAAAACATTCCTGGTGTAAAAATAACAAATGTAACTACCTCCCCAGAAAACGATTACCTTGCTGATGCCAGCATTTTTCTGGAAGCTATTGTGGAAAACGGGGATATTTTATTTTCCATTGATAATGGCAGCAGCTTCCAAACCAACGATGGTTTGTTTATCAACTTATCAGCAGGAACTTATACCTGTAAAGTAAAAGATGATTTTGGCTGCGATACTACTTTTACAGTTGTGATTGACCGCATCTTTTCCCAGGTGATTGATGCCATCGCCGGTGACGGTTACACCTGCATTGGTAATGCCACATCCAGTGAATTACTATTGAACAACTTTATAGATATAGACAGTTTCCATGTGCAGCTCACTTACAACCAAAACGTAATCCAATGTGACGGTTACATACAAGTCCATCCGGAACTGGAAAACGGTTTTACGGCCAGTGTTATCCCCGCGCAGGGAGAAGTCCATATTACCTGGAAAGGGGAAATACCTACTACCTTACCCGAAAATGCAAAAATGGCAGAACTGGTCTTCAGTGCACTGGAAGAAGGGCTTTCCCAAATAGATTGGAAAGCCGAACCGGGCGAAGGGCAGTTTTTCAATGCCAACGGAGAAGAAATTGCCGCGAACTATGAACTGGGTGCTATACGAATCTATACACGGCCAATGATAATAATGGCAACGGAAATACAAGTTTGTGAAGGTGATACCATCTACTTACCACCATTTGTTTTAGGAGGTACAGGAGAATATGATTTCTATTGGACAGGACCTTCAAATTTTGTAAGCACTAATAAAGAACTTAACATAAAAGGAATTCAAGAAAACCAAGATGGGGCCTATCAGTTAACGGTTACAGATACTATTGATTGTGTAGAAAGCAAAAGCATTGAAATCACGGTAAACCCCTTTCCTGAAATTGTATTTGCCAATTACGACACAATTTGGGCAGAGCCGGGCTATCTTTTAGAAGCCGGAAACGGTGCTGAATACTACCTCTGGAATACAGGAGAAATCACCGAAGCCATCCAAATTGACAGCATGGGGCATTATGTTGTGGAGGTCATTTCCTACGAAGGCTGCAAATCATCCGATGCTGTAGAAATCCTTTGGGGTGAAAGTGGCGCACCCTTTTACCTGCCCAATGCTTTTACGCCCAATGGAGACGGGTTGAATGATGTTTTCAAAGCCGTCCCCAAATACGATTATGTCAGCAAATACCAACTCAACATCTTCAACCGCTGGGGGCAGCAAATCTTCGAATGTAACGACATCGACTGCGGCTGGGATGGAAACTACAACGGCAAAGCCAGTCCCAATGGTGTTTATATTTACAAAATTGTTTACGATGAAATCAGCCAGCCCGGACAAACCAAAACCCTTAATGGGTCAGTGATACTAGTGAGATAGGGATGAAAAAAGTACAATCCAAAAGACTGTCAAAGGCAATTCAATTGATTCGGAAAAAATGATAGTACTTAAATAGGATTTGACTAAAAAGGCCAACCCGTCGCTGTCAAGCACATTGCCAAGTCGCTCAAAAAACCCGCCGCCAAAAGCCCAAACTTGTCAAAGAGCTCACCAGCCCCATCGCACAGAAAAAATAAAGCCCAGTTGCCAACAATAGCGCATACGCCATAGCCGGTTAAAGTCATCGGTTTGAAAATTTATAGTAAATTTGAAATTAGTTTTATAAATCAAAAATATCCCAAAGCAAACGGCTACGGCGCA
>QMPA01000314.1 GCA_003650365.1 Bacteroidota bacterium
AATAGGGGCAACCGGAAAAGAAAAAGATATCGACAATTGGACCGGTGGACAAATGTCCGATTTGTTTGTTGCCATACAACATGACGACAGCATCAGTTCAGAAATTGTCCGCTTAGACGAAACAGAAGTAATCAATACACCAAACAACGAGGGTACTGCTATTTTCAACAGTAAATTCACACGATTTTATTTTACCCGCTGCCAAAGACTCACAGAGCTAAGGGAGTATTGCAAAATTTATCAGGTAAATAAAAGAAAAAATACCTGGAGTCGGCCATTTGAGGTGTACAGTACAAGTATGGGTAATGTTGGACATCCGGCCATATCGGGCGATGAACTGACGCTTTATTTTTCTTCCAACCGCTCAGATGGACAGGGAGGAAAAGACCTCTGGAAAGTTACCCGCTTTCATCGGGAAGAACCTTTTTATGATCCAAAAAATCTGGGCGAAACAATCAACACTGCTGGCGATGAAGTGTTCCCAAGCCTCGTTGCCGATACTGCATTGTATTTTGCTTCAAATGGCAGGGTTGGCTATGGTGGACTTGATCTTTATAAAGCCGTAATGGTAAACGGGCAGCCCTCAAAAATTATTCATCTTCCTCCACCTTTTAACACATTTGATGATGACTTTGCCATCAGTTACCAAAATGGATTCGAAAAGGGATTTTTGTCCTCGCGCAGGGAAGATGCTGCCGGTGGTGATGATATTTATTATTTCAAACGAATTCCCCTGAACCTGGAACTGTCAGGAATAGTACGGGACGACTCCAGTTTTAAGCCTGTGCCTTACGCAAATGTTTATTTATTTAGCCTAAAAGGTGATACCAGTGTTACTTCCACAAATACAAACGGCTATTACCATTTTGATTCGGCCCAGATAAAAGAGGAGAATTATTACGATTTATTTGTCGAGAAAGAAAACTATTTCAATAAACGGCAAAAGTTTAAAACATTTGGCTTGATAAGGGATACAAGTTATACGCAGAATGTAATGTTGCAGCCCATCCCGCAAAAGCCAATTGTTTTACCCGATGTTTATTACGAATTGGCCAAATGGGATATTTTACCCCAATACGAGGATTCATTAATGGTATTGGTTGTGATTATGAGGGACAATCCGAAACTGGTTATCGAGCTGTCTTCACATACCGACTTTAGGGCTTCAGATAAATACAATGAAGAACTTTCGCAAAAGCGGGCCAAATCTGCTGTCGATTTCCTGGTTTCGCAGGGAATAGATATCGATCGCATGGTGGCAAAAGGTTATGGTGAACAACAGCCACGATTGCTGACAAAAGATTTTAGCAGGGATGGATACACTTTTAAAAAGGGAACAAAATTAACAGAGTCTTACATCTGGAAACTACGCACAAAAAAGGCAATGGAAGTCGCACATCAATTAAACCGAAGAACAGAATTCAGGGTATTGCGAAAAGATTACGATCCGAATAAAAAAGTAGAACAACAATGAAAAAGAGTAGGTTTCTTCTGATATTGCTAACAATAGTAAGTATTTCGGCTTTCAGCCAGGTGCAGCTTACGCAATATATGTTGGACGGAAGTGTTTACAATCCTGCTTTTGTTGGATCAGAAAAAGCCATTTGTGGAAACCTGTTTGGCCGCCAGCAGTGGATGGGTTTCGAAGATTCGGCCGGTAACAACGTATCACCCCGCTCTTTTATCTTCAATTTGCAATCACCCATTTATTCTATTAACAGTGGCGTAGGGATTAATGTAATTTCTGACAGGCTTGGCTATGAACAAAACTTCGGAGTCAAGATTAATTATGCATACCGTTTTACACTTGGCGACAACCACCATTTTGGAGCAGGTCTGGCACTTTCGTTCCTCAATAAGTCAATCGATTTTAGCCAATTGGTGGTAGAAGATCCTGAAGATCCACTCCTCAAATTTAATGACAAGGAGTCGGCTACTTTTTTCGATCTCGATTTGGGTATCCATTATCGCTTTGCCGACAAGGCTTATGCGGGTATTTCGGCCACCAATCTTTTGCAATCATCGCGCGAAATAGGAAATGTGCGCTACCACCAGAAAACGAATATTTATTTAACAGGTGGCTATTATTTTCAGCTTACCGAAATGGATTACAAAAAGCTTTATTTAATACCTTCTCTTTTGTTAAAAACAAATTTTGCCTCAACCCTGCTCGATGTTAACCTGATGGTAAACTACAACAAACAGTATTGGGCAGGGGTTTCTTACCGTTTGCAGGATGCAGTTGCAGTAATGGCAGGGGCAAATTGGAAAGGATTTAAACTGGGTGCATCTTACGATATTACCACCAGTAAATTAGCAAATGTTTCATCAGGCAGTCTCGAAGTTTTTGTGGGTTACTGTTATCCTATTAAGCCAAAAATTAAGCCAAAAAGCTTATACAATACACGGTATTTATAATACGGTTCCCCCCTTTTTTTCATCAGGTTGATCACATTTTCTCCAAAGATGGTATCGCTATTTTCTATTTCCTGATGATACTAACAGCTTGCAAAACAGAAATTTAACAAATATTTAACAAATGAAAAGCCTCAATTTTGTATTCCTAAGCACTTTTCGCAAAAAAATCGATTTTGTAAATTATGGCTAAACAGCAAGTTGAAAATTAATTTGTAGTCCTAAGTCTTAGGCGTACAACTATTTCTTGTTTTTTAACATCTAATGCTGTTTGTTTGTCAAACGAAAATGAAGAAAGACTTCATTTAACTTACTAAAAACTTATATCATGAAAAAACTTACTTTATTAATGACTGTGATATTTTGCAGTGTAGTATTTGTACAGGCGCAAAAAGCACCAACTGTTAGCGATCCGAATATTGTTCCTACAATTTCGCCTGAGCAGATTGAGGAACTCGGGCAACAAAACCAGAATGATGGAGGCAGAGCTGTGATTGTTTTGGATTTTGAAGGTCTTGGAAACGGGGATGCGATCAATGATTTTTACAATGGGGGCACAAGCGGTGCAGGGTTTTCAGGAACAAACTATGGTGTTGAATTTGGTGTTGCTCTTGGTTTGATTGATGCTGATGCAGGCGGTACTGGTAATTTTGCCAATGAACCATCACCATCAACAGCGATGTTCTTTTTAAGCAATAGTACGGCTTTTATGAATGTTGCTGCTGGTTTTAATACCGGTTTTTCGGCATTTTATTCGGCCAATGTAGGTGCAGGTTCTATCTCAATTTATGATGGGCTTAATGGTAGCGGGAATTTGCTGGCGACAATAGCTCTACCCGTTAACTGGCAGAATGGTAGTTGCTCAGGTGATCCAACTGGTGATTTCTGCAACTGGGACCCGGTGAGTATTCCATTTGCTGGAACGGCAAAATCAGTTACCTTTTCAGGGGTTGCTAACCATATCATATTTGATGATGTAACATTTGGCAGCCTGACTCCGGGTGGTAATGCCCAAATTCCAGTTTCCAACTGGGCCATCATCCTGGGTCTGATGTTAATCGGAACCTTTATTGTTGTCCGCTACAGAAGAACACTGGCATAGAATAGTGTGGTAGTAGAGACGCAATGCATTGCGTCTCCATATGTCCCCACAACAAACAATAATTTGAATATAAAAAGCTGTCCGTACGGACAGCTTTTTTTGTGCCGTCACTGGCGTGTAAATCTGTCACTGGCGCGCGGATTTTCCGCGTGCCTGAATAATCTTAGTATATCTCAAAAGTATTAAGCGCGCGGAAAATCCGCGCGCTAATGGGGGAGGGAAAATCCGCGCGCTAGTGGGGTATTTTAATGATGGGTTCTTGCCATAATTTAGTATCCTATTTTTGAATTTGTATTCCTAAGCACTTTTTGA
>QMPA01000315.1 GCA_003650365.1 Bacteroidota bacterium
GCCTTGTCGACAGCAGTATAAGCGGCGCAATTGAGACAGATACTTATGTTTTCTTTGGAAACAAATTCATCAACAGCAGCAAAATCCAATAGATCGAGTTCTGCAATATCCGTAAAAACAAATTGAAAGCCGGGAAAGCTTTTTTCAAGTTTCCTGATTTCGGAACCTAATTGCCCATTACTTCCAGTGACGAGTATTTTTTTCATCAATATTTTTTTTGCCACGGATGCACGAATAATTATCTGTACATCTGCTCCTGTTTTTTGTTACCGTTTTTTCTGCTTAAACTTCAATGGCTCAACTATTTTTTAATAATTCTTCAAAGTAGGCAATTGTTTTTTCCAGGCCTGCTTCCAGTTTGATTTTTGGTTCCCAGTTTAGTTTTTCTTTGGCCAAGCTGATATCAGGACAACGCTGCATGGGGTCGTCGGAGGGGAGGGGTTCATAAATAATTTTCGACTTTGTCCCCGTCATTGCAATGACTTTTTCAGCCAATTCCATGATGGTAAATTCATCAGGATTACCAATGTTTATTGGGCCCGTGAATTCATCGTCCGTTCCCATCATTTTAATCATTCCGTTCAGCAAATCATCAACATACTGAAAACTCCTTGATTGGCTTCCGTCACCATAAACAGTGATATCTTCCCCTTTTAAAGCTTGAACAATAAAGTTGGAGACTACCCTGCCATCATGGGGGTGCATCCTGGGTCCATAAGTATTGAAAATGCGGATGATTTTAATCCGAACATCGTTTTGATGATGATAATTCATAAACAGGGTTTCGCCTACACGTTTGCCTTCATCGTAACAGGATCGAATACCAATGGGATTTACATGTCCCCAATAATCTTCGGTTTGCGGATGCACCAACGGATCTCCATAAACCTCAGATGTTGAAGCTTGTAGTATTTTTGATTTGATCCGTTTGGCCAGCCCCAGCATATTAATGGCTCCCATTACTGATGTTTTTACCGTTTTAATGGGATTGTACTGATAATGAATTGGTGAAGCCGGACAAGCGAGATTGTAGATTTCATCCACTTCAATAAAGAAGGGCATGGTTACATCGTGGCGTACCACTTCAAAATAAGGATTATCCATCAGGTGGACAATATTTCGTTTTTCACCCGTGAAATAATTGTCGAGGGAAATCACTTCATGGCCATCATTTAAAAGCCTTTCGCAAAGGTGGGAACCTACGAAGCCCGCACCACCGGTAACCAGTATTCTTTTCATATTTTATTCTTTTAAAAAAAAGAGTCCACTTCTCTTAGAATAGTTTTAAAACTGAAGTTTAAACCATCTTCGTCCCAATCCCAAAATAATTGTAATCCAGTTTTTTCATGTCTTTCACATCGTAAACATTGCGGCCGTCAAAAATCACTTTGTTCTTCAATAGTTTGCTCATTACACTGAATGTCGGGAATTTAAATTCGGGCCATTCTGTTATCAGGAATAAAGCATCGGCATCAATCAAGGCATCATATTGGTCTTCGGCATATTCAATTTTATCTCCTAAAACTCTTTTGGCTTCTTCCATTGCAACCGGATCGTAGGCCTTTACTTTTGCCCCGGCTTCAAGTAGTTTTTCAATAACAACCAATGAAGGTGCTTCTCGCATGTCATCGGTTTGGGGTTTAAATGACAATCCCCAAATGGCAAATGTTTTCCCTTTCAAATCCTTGTCAAAGTATTTCATGGCTTTGGCTACAAGCACCGATTTTTGCCGCTCATTTACATTTTCAACCGATTTCAAAACTTCCATACTATAACCAAATTCGTCAGATGTTTTAATTAGTGCTTTCACATCTTTCGGGAAACAGGAACCACCATAACCGGTACCGGGATAAATAAAATACATTCCGATTCTGCTATCGGACCCAATTCCACGGCGTACCATATTCACGTCGGCACCTACAATCTCGCAAAGATTAGCGATGTCGTTCATGAAACTGATCTTGGTAGCGAGCATTGAATTGGCAGCATATTTGGTCATTTCAGCAGAAATTATATCCATAAATATAACCGGATGACCATTCATTGTGAAGGGCTTATAAAGGCGAGTCATTAATTCCTCAGCTTTTTCTGAATCGACTCCTACGACAATACGGTCGGGTTTCAGGAAATCATTTACAGCATCTCCTTCTTTCAGGAACTCAGGATTTGAAGCTACATCAAAGTTCAGATCAGAGCCTCTTTCTGTCAGTGCATTTTTCAGGGTCTTCCGAACTTTTTCAGCGGTACCAACCGGAACTGTACTTTTGGTTACCATCAATACATAATCATTCATGTGTTTGCCCACATCTTCGGCAACTTGTAAAACATATTTCAGATCGGCACTGCCGTCTTCGTCAGGGGGTGTACCCACTGCACCAAAAACAACATTTACACCGTCCAGTGATTCGGATAATTCTGTACTGAATTTCAGGCGACCTTTATCAACATTCCGCTGAACCATTTTTTCAAGACCCGGTTCATAAATAGGGATGATTCCCTTTTTTAGGTTTTCGATTTTCTTCTTGTCAATATCAACGCAGGTAACTTCGATACCTACTTCTGAAAAACAGGCGCCGGTAACCAAACCAACATATCCTGTTCCTACAATTGTAATTTTCATAAAATAATTAAGTTTAATTTTTTTGTTAAAAAGTTGCCAAAAATAGTGTTTTAAGTCAGGGTTCACTCCAAGTGAAGTCAGAATCTTTTCAAGTGAAGTCAGGGTCTCACTCCAAGTGAGACCCTGACTTAAAAACTATTTCAACCATTTATCTAACCAGTCAAAAAATACCCGCTGCCAAAGGATGGCATTTTGCGGTTGCAGTACCCAGTGATTTTCATCCGGGAAATACAGGAATTCTGCAGGAACATCTTTTAAAATAGCTGCATTAAATGCCGTCATGCCTTGGGTAAAGACAACACGATAGTCCTTTTGTCCATGAATAACCAGGATAGGCGTATCCCAATTTTGAACAAATTTATGTGGTGATTGTCTGTAAGATTCTTGCGCAACTTTATTATATTTATCCCAAAAAGGACCACCCACATCCCAGTTTTCAAACCACATTTCTTCGGTTTCAAGGTATTGGGCTTCTTCATTAAAAATACCATCGTGGGCAATAAAAGCTTTAAAACGGCCTTCGTGATTTCCTGCCAAATAAAACACAGCATATCCTCCGGCACTGGCACCAACTGCACCCAGTTTGCTTTCATCTACAAAAGGTTCTTTTGCCATAATATCGATGGCTGTTAAATAATCACCCATGCTTTTGCCGTGATAGTCACCACTAATTTGTTCTTGCCAGGCCTGGCCAAATCCTGACACTCCGCGGCGGTTTGGGGCAACAATAATGTAACCATTGGCTGCCATCAACTGATAATTCCAACGGTAATGAAAGTTCTGGCTTAAAGGTCCCTGAGGCCCGCCTTTGGCATAGAGTAGGGTAGGGTACTTTTTTTCGGGATCGAAATGTGGTGGGTAAATAATCATCGTCAGCATTTCTTTACCATCATTGGTCATCATCCATCTTTCTTCAACTTTCCCCATGGTAATTTTATCGAGTAAGGCTTTGTTGGTGAAAGTAATTTGTTCTGCACTTCCGTCCTTGATTTTTACGGTATACAATTCTGTTGGCATCGACATCGAATTGCGTGAGGCAACCAGGTAATCACCGGCAAGGTCAGCGCTTCTGTAATCGTGCATACCTTCTGTTAGTTTGTCAATTTTATCTTTTTTCAGATTGTAACTGTAAATCTGGAATGTACCATGCCAGTCACTGGTAAAGTAAATATTTTTACTGTCGGCTGCCCAAAGCAGACTGCCCGCA
>QMPA01000316.1 GCA_003650365.1 Bacteroidota bacterium
AAAAGGAAAAAAAGAAAAAAATTCAAAACGGTAAGCTTCAAATTGTCCCCACGGCAAATGAGATCGTTAAAGAACTATTGCGAAGCAAGGGACACTACCCCAACCAAGTTTATTAAAAAAATGATTCGGGATTATATTGAATATTTTGACAAAGAAGTGCCAGAAAAATACAGAGGCAGCCACAATCAGCTTGACATGTTCAATGAGGAACAAGAAACGCTGTCGATGTTTGAATAGATTCCTTCTCTAACGATTGGTCATCGTCATATTATCCGGAATCACAACAACAAAATTGGCAACATCTTTATTCACAGCCTCCAGGCTATCTAATTGAGCTTGTTGGGTAACAGCAACTGTTTGAATATTGAGACCGGGTTTCAGTTTATTAATCCACCAGACAATCCCTTCAAAATCATTAGAATGGTAAGCTCCGTTATAATGAAAGAACAGTTGTCCCTCATTCCAGTTCTCTAAAATAAAGTGTGCCATTGTTGCGTCTTTGGCAGCCTGGGCTTTAGGAAAATTGGCCGTAACATGTGCCGGCATCCCTTCCATATGTAACATTGCATCGTAGCTTGGAACACTTGGATCGTAAAGGGCAGCCAAGTCAGGTCCAATGTATTGGCGCGCTTCATCACTTAATTCGTCCAATCCTTCAAATCCTTTTTTATGTACTACCGAAGCATAACGACGAGGAATATTTGTGGCGATGAAATCAAGTTCATTTTCTTTGGCAAACTCAACCAGGGGTCTGTAATCAGTATTGTAATTTCCCCACAAACGAATATCGGCTTTGAATTTCTTTTCGGCAAAAGCGCCCTGCAAATATTCATCCAAAATCAGTTGGTTATCTGATTCAAACATTTCTGCCCCCAGCACCAGTTGATCGCCTTTGGCTGCAAACAAATCTTTGGTCATCTCTATTTGCAACCAATGAGAGATTGGATCGGTATGCAATTCACCAAAAAAAACGATATCTGCTTCCACAAGGCTTTTCATCATTTTTTCATACTTCATATGTTTGCCCTGCTGATTGTAAAGCATATAAGCCGGCTTGTCGCTTTTAAATGCAAAGCTGAAAAAAGCGAGGACTAGAATAATTGTAATTGTCTTTTTCATTTTGTTAATCTTTAATGATTCAAATAATTATTTTGCGAAGTCATCAAAAGGCAGCCTGTTCAAAATGGACCGCCCAAGGGTAATTTCGTCTGTAAATTCCAATTCGTTTCCAACTGCAACACCACGTGCAATTGTAGTAATACTAACTTCAAAAGGTTTCAAAAGTTTGTAAATATAAAAGTTAGTCGTGTCGCCTTCAACCGTAGCGGGAAGGGCAAGAATAACTTCATTTATTTCTTCTGTATTCACACGTTCAATCAAATGCCGAACGTGAATATCGTTAGGGCCGATACCTTCGATGGGATTAATAATTCCCCCAAGAACATGGTAAAGGCCGTTAAACTGAGCAGTATTTTCAATGGCGAGTACATCGCGGGTATCTTCAACTACACAAAGCGTATTTTCATCACGTTTTGGATTGGCACAAATGGCGCATTCTTCCGTATCAGAAATATTATTACACTTCTTGCAGAAAACAATTTCTTCACGCATGCGCATGACTGCATTTCCCAAATTGGTAGCGTAGGCGGCTTCTTCACTTAAAATATGTAAAGCCATGCGCAATGCTGTTTTTTTTCCGATGCCGGGAAGACGTGCCAATTCGTGTACAGCAGTCTCTAATAATTTCGATGAATACTCGTTCAAGAAAATGTCCTTTATTAAAAAGTGACTAAAGTTTGAAGTGCCTAAAATGCCTGGTTTATCAAATGTACGTATCGTGCAATAAACTTTAGGCACTCTTCCCGATAGCTATCGGGACTAGCTCACTTTAGGTATTTCATTTTATCTCGCAAAAATAGATAATTTTGTCTCCAAACAAATACACAATTAAATGCAAAAAGCAATCTTACTGTTTTCTATATTTTTCATTGCCCCCTTATTTGTTTTTACACAATCACAAAACCAAATAGATGCCCAGGGTCAAAAACAAGGCAGGTGGGTAAAAGCCTACAACAATGGTAAAGTCAGGTACATTGGGCAATTTAGAGACGACCGTCCCTACGGCGAATTTAATTATTATTATGAAAGTGGTGCATTACAAACAATTACAAATTTTTCGGATGACGGAATTATTGCGCAAACAAAAACCTTTCATGAAAATGGGACACCCATGGCTACAGGAAATTACATTCGCCAGAAAAAAGAAGGCTTGTGGCGTTACTACAGTGATATCGACAGCAGCTTGATCGCAGAAGAAAATTATCAAAAAGGGGTGCTTCATGGCAAAAGTGTTAATTATTATCCCGAAACGGGGAAGGCTGCAGAAAGCTTTGAATACTTCAATGGAAAAAAAGAAGGGCCTTACCTGAAGTTTTTTCCTGATGGCAGTACCATGACAGACGGCACTTATAAAAACGACCAATTGGATGGTGAGTTCACGCTATTTTACCCTGATGGAAAAATCCAGCTAAAAGGTCAGTATAAAGATGGCCAACAAACCGGCAACTGGAATTATTTTGACGAAGAGGGGAATGCAATTCAGGAAGAGGATTTTAAGAATGATATTGGTGATTAACGGCATATAGATTTGCAAGCGTGGACGCTTGCAGCAGGGAGGAGTGGACGCTTGCAGCAGGGAGGTTAGAGCCGCACCATTGTTGGTGTCCCACCAACAATCAAACAATCTAAAATCGAATAATCGTCATTTTCAAAGCTGTTGGTGCGGACACCAACAGCGGCATTAAATTAGATCCGCAACATCAGATAGTTTGTCAAATACCATATCTGTTTCTTTAAGTAACCTTTCTTTCGATTGATGCCCCCGGGCAATAAGTACACAATCAATGCCGAGTTCAAGTGCCACTTCCAGATCATGCAGCGTATCGCCAATAAGCAGCATTTCTTCTCTTTTAAAGGATGATTCCCCGGCCAATAAGGCTTGTCCGATTTCCAGTTTACTGTGGGCATAATGATCGGTCATACCAGACACTTCGCTGAAGAAATTAAATATTCCTTTGCTTTTAAGTGAGCTGACAAGATTATCGTGTTCCATCGCTGAAAGCACGAGTTGGCGCAAACCCTTTTTTTGAAAAGAAGTCAAAACACTTTCAATACAGGAAAACAATTTGGCCTGGTGTATTGCTTTATAGTAAAGCGAGATAAATTCCATTGCCGGTTTTTCAAAATCTTCTTTTTCGAAATCGAAACCGGCATTCTGGTAATAATCCTTTACCGGAAAAGTAAAAATATCACGATAGCGCTCAGCATTTAATTGGGGAATATTGCGCTTTGAAAGTACTTCATTCATGCAGGAAACACAAATACCCACATCATCTAGCAGGGTACCATTCCAATCCCAGATGATTACTTTTTTGTTTGAAAACTTCAATGAGGTAAAAGCTAAGTTAAATGGAAAACAGGAATCACGGCCACTCCCAACCCACACCAGTATGCAAAGTATAGTCCATTTCTGAACCCTCAGTCACAGGTTGGTTATCGTAGTTCATTGAGAAGCCAATTTTAATGTAAAATTCGAGTGGGAGATCATATTTTGTGTCAAGGTTAAAGTCAACACGCCACCTGCCCGATTCAGTAAAACTGGGAAAAGCCCTAGCAGTGGTTGATAAACTGAAATCGCCGATATCGTATAAATTAAGGTCAGTTCCAAAAAAGCCCTCAAAGCTATTATGAGTATAATAATTAGGAGTACTATCTGGTTGGGCATAATTCTCTGCATTGTATGCGGCCCCTGCATCTACACCC
>QMPA01000317.1 GCA_003650365.1 Bacteroidota bacterium
ACGCGGAAAATCCGCGCGCTAGTTCAGGGACTTAAACCAGAGATGTGTACAATATTTGTTGGCACGCGGAAAATCCGCGCGCTAGTTCAGGGACTTAAACCAGAGATGTGTACAGTATTTGTTGGCACGCGGAAAATCCGCGCGCTAGTTCAGAAGCGCAGTTACTTCTTTCCCAACCACTCATACCACTCATTCATTCCTTCACCCGTTTTTACCGAAAGGTCGATAAACTCAAGATTGGGGTTTACGCGCTTTGCATATTCTTTTGCTTTTTTCGTATCGAAATCAACATAAGGTAAAAGGTCGGTTTTGTTGATGATGCACAGTTGTGCCGACTCGAACATCGTGGGGTATTTAATGGGTTTATCATCGCCTTCGGTAACACTGATGATGACTACTCGGGTGCTTTCGCCCAAATCAAAAAGCGCAGGACAAACAAGGTTGCCCACATTTTCAATAAACAATGTCGAATGTTGTTCAGGCTTGAGTTGTTTGATGGCGTGGTTTACCATGTCGGCATCAAGATGGCAGCCATTTCCTGTATTTACTTGTATAACAGGTGCCCCTGCTTTGGCAATCCTGTCGGCATCATTACTTGTTTGCTGATCACCCTCAATAATGTAAAAAGACATTTTGTCCTTCAAATCGGTGATGGTTTTTTCAAGTAAGCTTGTCTTGCCCGATCCTGGAGAACTAACCAGGTTTAAAGTATTAATGTCCAATGCTTCCAGATAACCCCGGTTGCGTTCGGCAAGCATATTGTTTTTTGACAATACATCCAGTTCCAGTTGTATTTCTTTGTGGTGATGATCGTGGCTGTGGTCATGACTATGTCCATGATCATGGCTGTGACTGTGATCGTGTATTTGGTGAGGTGTTTCACCGGGTTTGCTATAAGTTACGTGGTTGTCTTCTCCACATCCGCATGTTCCGCACATAATATCAGGTTTAAGATTGCATGGGCAAAAATATACATTTCGATTGCTAAACTGACAGATTCTTAGCCTGTATCAGAAATAATTATTCAAGATTGCTTACAATCCTAAAATTCAAATATTTACTGCGAAATCATTCACAGCTATTTAAACCGATTATTAATTACATGGGGTTCATTTGTTTAAACCAAAAATAATTATCTTAGCTAAGAAAATAATTTCGATTAATTCAGAAAAAAAGATGCGATGAAACACAAAATTTCTTTACAGGTAAAATGCCCACATTGCAGGAAGTCGTTAATGGATGACGAGGTGATTCTTCATGGTTTTCCAAGTATTAAATTGAACATTCAAACGCCAGAAGACAGAGGGATTGTTAATCTTTGTTCGGTTTACGAATGCTTTGATCATGTGTCGAGCCTTAAAACCAAAAAAGATACTGTTGTTGATTTTAGCTGTCCGCAGTGCAATAAAGAATTGTTGGTGAAAGAAGAGTGCAGGCTTTGTGACGCGCCAATGGTATCTTTTGTTTTACAATCAGGTGGCCGCGTGAATTTTTGTTCACGACACGGTTGTTCAAATCACTACGTTGCTTTCGATGATTTATCAACTGAGCTGGCAAGGTTTTACGAAGAATTTGGTCATTAACAAATTCTGGGAAGTTGCTGACCCGACAACATTTCAATTACTCTTTTGCCACCAACAATTGTTTGTAGCCAGGCTCTTCCCTGGTGGTCGCCGGTGATTTCACCAATGATTGCTGCGTCTCTTCCAAATCGATTCTTCTTTATCGACCGTAGAATATTTTCGGCATCGTCTTTCCCTACAGCCATCACAACTTTACCTTCGTTTGCAACGTATAACGGATCGAATCCAAGAAGTTCGCACATTCCCCTGACACCTTCATTGATTACCAGATCCGTTTCATTGATTTGAATTCCAAAAGGCGAGCCTTTGACCAATTCCGATAAAACTGTCCCCAGTCCACCCCTTGTGGCATCGCGCATAAATTTTACCTGATTACTTACTTTTAGCACATCACCAATCATCTCATTCAGGCAAGCACAATCGGACTGGATATTTGCCGAAATATTCAATTCGTTACGAGCCGCCATCACTGCCATTCCATGATCACCAATGCTTCCATTAATGATGATTTTGTCACCAATTTCAATACCCGATCCCGAACTGATTTGTTGGTGCTTTTTATCCAATACACCAATTCCTGAAGTGTTAATAAAAACCTTGTCACATTTGCCGCGGTCAACAACTTTGGTGTCGCCAGTAACGATTAGAATGCCAGCATTTTTGGATTCCTCTGCCATGCTTTTTACTACCTTTTCAAGCGTACTGAAAGGCAGCCCTTCTTCGATGATAAATCCACAGCTTAAGTATTGAGGAACTGCACCAGACACTGCCAGGTCGTTTACCGTTCCGGCGATGGCTAGTTTGCCAATGTCACCCCCCGGGAAAAAGAGTGGGTCAACTACAAAAGAATCGGTAGTGAAGGCAACTTGCTTTCCATCAAGCGGAATAATTGCAGAATCTGATTGTTGCCGAAGAATGTCGTTATCGAAGTATTTAGCAAACAAACCCTCTATCAGATCATGGGTTAATTTTCCGCCGCTTCCGTGGCCTAATAATATGGTGTCGAATTGGTTTTTCATTTGTTTTAAATTAGCCGCGAATGCGCGAATGCAATTTGTAATTATCCACCTGTGTGTTTTAACTCAATCATAGATGTTTCATGTGTATTAATTGATGCCACGAATGCGCGAATGCAATTTGTAATTATCTACATGTTTATTTAACTCAATCATGGATGTTTCATGTGTATTAATTGATTCCGAAAATACGCAGATTTATGATAAGAATAAACTATCGATTGTATAAATACTGTGCAGCACACGATCCTTCGTTGGAAACCATACAGGCACCAACAGGATTTGAAGGATTGCAAACGGTTGCAAAAAGTTTACAATCTTTTGGGCTTTTGACTCCTTTTAGAATTTCACCACAAATACATCCTTTGGGTTCGATAGTAGGCTCCACTTCCACTTCAATCATTTTTTCCGAATCGTGCATGGCGTATTTTTCACGAATTTTCAATCCGCTGTTTTTCAGTACACCCAATCCGCGCCACCAATCGTCACCATATTCAAATACTTCATCCAGCATTTGTTGGGCTTTAATATTTCCTTCGGGTTTGACAATGCGTGTGTATTGGATTTCTACTTTGGGATCATTATTCTCAATTTGTTTTACCAACATCAGTATCGATTGCATCAGGTCAACTGGTTCGAAACCACTAATTACAACACCCATTCCGAATTTTTTGGGAATATTCTGGTAAATACCATCGCCGGTAATTGTGCTTACATGGCCGGGACCGATGTAACCGTCAATCTCAACACCTTCGTCGATGAGGGTTTCCATTGCGGGGGGCATCACTTTATGTGCACTGAATAAGAAGAAGTTACTGAGCCCGGCCATTTGAGCCTTTACTAATCCTGCTGCCGAACTTGGTGCTGTTGTTTCAAATCCAATGCCTAGAAAAACAACCTTTTTCCGACGGTTTTTCTTGGCAATCATCAGGGCATCCAGAATGGAATAAACAATACGGACATCCGCACCTTTGGCTTTTTCCTGGTCGAGGCTTGAAGTTGAACCGGGAACACGAATCAGGTCGCCATAAGTAGTAATGATGACATCTTCGCGCCTGCTGTATGCTACGGCTTTGTCGATAAAATTCCGGCTGGTAACACAAACAGGGCAACCAGGTCCTGAGATAAGTTTCACTGTATCAGGTAAAAGATAGGGTATGCCAAATTTTTGAATTGACA
>QMPA01000318.1 GCA_003650365.1 Bacteroidota bacterium
AGTATTGACTTATCTAAAACTTACCAAAATGAAACTGGGGATATTGGTAAACTTTAATGTCGATAATATTACATCGGGAATCTTTAGAAAAGTGAATGAATTATAAAAATGTTTCCCGCAGATTACGCTAATTTACGCAGAAAATAATATCCGCGAGGATCTGCGAAGTCTGCGGGAGAAAAAGAAAAAGACTTGCAAACGCTTAAAAAATACTACAATCAAAATCCACTTTGGGTAATCCTGTTGGCCGCATTATTTTTCAGAATGCTTGCGGTGGTGTTTTCAAAAGGTTTTGGCTGGATTGATGATCAGTTTTTGATTATTGAAATTGCCCAATCCTGGATCGATGGCAGTGATTACTACGGCTGGCTTCCCTCGACTGATGGCACAAACGAGCCAAAAGGTTTCAGTTTTTTTTATGTTGGTTTGCATTATCTGCTGCTTAGTTTTTTAGAATGGGTAAACATTTTCGATCCGCAGGGAAAAATGTATGTTGTCCGTTTTCTGCATGCTTTGTGGTCGCTGCTGATTGTCTTCTTCGGATACAAAATCACATTAAAACTGAGTGAGCAAAAAACTGCAAGTCTTGTTGGATGGATGATGGCGCTGCTTTGGTTCTTTCCTTTTCTAAGTGTTCGAAATCTGGTGGAATTTGTCAGTATTCCATTGCTGATGTGGGGAACTTATTTAACTGTTCAGTCCTCAAAATCTACAAAATGGAGCACATGGATTTGGGTTGGGATTTTATTCGGACTCGCTTTCAACATCCGGATGCAAACTTTGTTGTTTTCAGGTGGCATCGGAATTGTTTTACTTTTCTCTAAAAGATGGAAAGAAGCCCTATTAGTTGGATTGGGAACAATTGGGATTATTGCTGTTATTCAGGGCGGTATCGACTATTTAGTTTGGGATGAACCTTTTATTCAACTAAAATCCTACGTCCTATATAATATGGAACACGCAGCCGATTATACGACAGGTCCCTGGTATGTTTACCTGCTCTTTTTATTGGGAATTCTTATTCCTCCCATCAGTATTTTTATTTTTTGGGGATGGTTGCGAAGCTGGAAAAAACTATTGATTCTGTTTGTTCCAACCCTCTTGTTTTTACTGTTCCATTCGTATTATCCCAATAAACAGGAAAGGTTCGTTATCACTATTGTTCCCTTTTTAATTATCGCCGGAACCATTGGCTGGCAACAAATTGTTTTGAAATACAAATCCAATAAAGCACTTTTCGGTTTGAATAAATATTCATGGTATTTCTTCTGGACAATAAACCTGATTCTCCTTCTACCAGTCACATTGATTTACTCAAAAAAGGCCAGGGTTGAAGCTATGGAACATCTTTCGCACTACCCCGAATTGGAATACTTTCTGATTGAAGATATTAATAAAAATGTCCTTCGCTTCCCGCCCATGTTTTATCTCGAAAAATGGGTGCCCTACGATGCAATGATGGAGAGAGATAAATTCAGTAGCTTCAAAAAAAAGAAAGACTGGAAAATTATAAGCAACCAACCCGGATTTGTGCTTTTCTTTCAGCCTGACAATATTGAGCAGCGGGTAAAAAAAATGAAAACGGTTTTTCCCCAACTTGTTTTCGATGAAATGATTCAACCCGGAAAAGCCGACAAAGTATTGCATTGGCTCAATCCCATCAACGATAATCAAAATATCTACATTTACAGAAACGAGGCAGTAATCAGCACAAAAAGCAAATGACGAAAGACGAGGCCACAAATAGAATAAAAGAGCTGACAAGAATACTTCAGCAGCACAATTACAACTATTATGTATTGTCGCAGCCCACTATTTCTGATTACGATTTTGATGTGCTGCTCAAAGAACTTGAAGAACTGGAAAATCAATTTCCAGCGCTTAAACTCCCCGACTCCCCCAGCCAACGTGTGGGCGGAGAAACTGCCAAAGAATTCACCAGTGTAAAGCACAAATACCCCATGCTTTCGCTATCGAATAGTTATTCGGAAAGCGAAATAGCCGACTTTGACAAACGTGTCAGAAAGCTACTTGGAGATGTAGAAATCGAATACGTTTGCGAGTTGAAATATGATGGTGTTGCCGTTGGCCTGACTTACAAAAATGGCTTGCTTGTACAGGCTGTTACCCGCGGTGACGGCATTCAGGGCGATGATGTAACGGCAAATGTAAAAACCATCAAAAGCATTCCATTGCGCTTGCGCGAAAATTACCCGGATGAATTGGAAATCAGGGGCGAAATATTTATGTCGTTGAAAGGTTTTCAGCAGATGAATGCCGAGCGGGAAGAAATTGGTGAAGCAGCATTCGCCAACCCAAGAAACTCTGCTTCCGGTTCTTTAAAAATGCTGGATCCGACAGTAGTTGCCAAACGCCCATTGGATTGTTTTCTTTACTACCTGCCTGGTGAATCTTCCTCTTACAAAACCCATTACGAAGGCCTGAAATACGCTGAAAAAATAGGATTTAAAGTTTCTAAAAATATCGCTGTTTGCAGAAACATTAACGAAATCTTTGAGTTCATTCACGACTGGAACGAAGGCCGGAAATTTTTGGATTACGATATTGACGGCATCGTGATAAAAGTAAACAATCTTGTGCAACAAAAGCAGTTGGGGTTTACAGCAAAAAGTCCGCGTTGGGCAATTGCTTACAAATTCAAAGCCGAGCAAGCCGAAACAGTATTATTGTCAGTCGATTTCCAGGTGGGACGCACCGGTGCTATTACCCCTGTTGCCAACCTCTCCCCTGTTCAACTGGCAGGCACTACCGTAAAACGCGCCAGTCTGCACAATGCCGATATTATAGCAAAACTTGATTTGCACCAGGGTGATTATCTTTTCGTAGAAAAAGGTGGGGAAATTATTCCAAAGGTTGTGGGTGTAAATCTCGCAAAGCGGAAAGATGGTGTCGAACCAATTCATTTTATTTCTTATTGTCCAAAGTGTGATACCAGGTTGGTTCGGAAAGAGGGTGAATCTGCTCATTACTGCCCCAACGAAGAAACTTGCCCTCCACAAATCAAAGGCAAACTGGAGCATTTTATCTCGCGCAAAGCGATGAATATTGATAGCCTTGGCGAGGGTAAAATTGACATGCTTTTTGAAAATGGAATGCTCAATAATGTTGCTGATTTGTATGATTTGACTTATGATCAGATTATTGGATTGGAGAAAATTATTCAAGCTGAAGAAGGCAGGAAAGAAAAAAAACTCAGCTTCAAAGAAAAAACAGCAACCAATATTATTAATGGAATTGAGGCTTCAAAAGAAGTGCCCTTTCCCCGTGTTCTTTTTGCTTTGGGAATTCGTTATGTAGGTGAAACGGTGGCAAAAAAATTAGCTGCTTATTTCCTGAATATTGATAAGCTGAGCAAGGCAAGTTTTGAGGAATTAATCGAGGTTGACGAAATTGGAAATCGCATTGCAGAATCTGTAATCAGCTGGTTTGAAAATCCTGAACATCAAAACATCATTGAGCGATTAAAAAATCAGGACATTCAATTTGCCATAACGGAATCAAGCACCCCGACGTCAAATATTCTTCAAAACAAATCATTCGTTGTCAGTGGGATTTTCCAAAACCATTCACGCGATGAAATCAAAACATTGATTGAAGAAAACGGAGGCAAGAATGTAGGGAGTCTTTCTTCGAAAACAGATTACGTTCTTGCAGGTGACAATATGGGCCCGGCCAAAAAACAGAAAGCCGAAAAGCTCGGCATTCCTATAATTTCTGAAGAAGATTTTGAA
>QMPA01000319.1 GCA_003650365.1 Bacteroidota bacterium
GCATGAAGCCGATGTTGACAAGGCAGAATTTCAGGCCGGGGAGATGATTATTGAACATATTACGGATGCTTACGAATGGCATATTATCACCATCGGGCACACCCATATTTCGGTTCCATTACCAGTTATTCTTTACGATGAAGGCCAATGGTTTGTTTTTATGTCCACAAAATTGCATCATGGTCACGAAGCTTACGAGGGCTATTTTGTTTCTCACGATGATTTCAATGCCGGAAAAATTGTAAAACTGGATGCCGATGGACATGAAGTTCGTCCAACACTTGATATTTCCTTCACAAAAAATGTATTGGCTATTTTCTTTAGCCTTGCATTAATGATTTTCATTTTTATCTCGGTAGCCAAATCCTATAAAAAACGCAAAGGGCATGCACCCAAAGGCTTGCAATCATTCCTTGAGCCTATCATTTTATTTATTCGCGACGACATTGCAAAAGCATCCATTGGCGAGAAAAAGTATGAGAAATATATGCCTTTTCTGTTGACGGTTTTCTTTTTTATTCTGATTAACAATATACTTGGGTTAATTCCTTTATTCCCCGGTGGGGCAAACGTAACCGGTAACATTGGGGTAACGGGTGTATTGGCTGCTTTTACTTTTATCATTACATCTTTCAGCGGAAACAAAGCCTACTGGACACACATTGTAAATATGCCGGGCGTGCCTTGGTGGTTAAAAATACCCGTGCCATTGATGCCCATTGTTGAATTGATGGGATTGTTTACTAAGCCTTTTGTATTGATGGTGCGTCTTTTTGCGAACATTACTGCAGGGCACATTATTGTCCTCGGATTCATCAGTCTCATATTTATTTTTGGTGAAATGAGTACTGGTCTGGGGTATGGTGTTTCCATTGTTTCGGTAGGGTTTACAATTTTTATGAACTTCCTTGAACTGCTGGTTGCCTTTATTCAGGCTTATGTATTTACCTTACTTTCAGCGCTATATTTTGGTATGGCAACCGAAGAGCATCATTAAGAATTTTTTTGAATTTATTAATAATAACTAAATAATTAAACCATGGAACTTTTAGCAATTTTACTTCAGGTAGCTGCCGACCTTTCCCCATATGCAAAAATGGGTGCAGGTATTGGCGCTGGTGTTGCTGCTATCGGTGCCGGTATTGGCATTGGCCAAATCGGTAGGGGTGCAGTTGAATCCATTGCCCGTCAGCCAGAAGCTGTTGGCGACATTCGGTCGAATATGATCGTAGCCGCAGCCCTGATTGAAGGTGTTGCCTTCTTTGCAATCGTTGTTTGTTTATTGATCGTTTTCTTGTAAACGAACGACGGTAAATCCCGGTGTATTGCAGCGGTTGGCTGTAGTACACCGGTAAATTTAAAATCAATTAATATCAAAATATAATAATTATGTCACTTATAAATCCCGGATTTGGACTGGTAATTTGGATGCTTCTGGCATTTGGGATTACTTTATTTGTCCTTGCTAAATATGCCTGGAAACCGATCATGGCTTCGCTAAAAGAAAGAGAAGTTTCCATTGAAGAATCCTTACAGGCAGCTGAAAAAGCAAGAGATGCCATGGAAGATTTGAAATTGGACAATGAGCAATTGCTCAGAGATGCAAAGGATGAAAGAGATGCACTGTTGAGTGATGCCCGCAAAATTAAAGACAAAATTATTGAAGAGGCCAAAGAAAAAGCCAATGCCGAAGGGGCGAATATTATTGAAGCTGCCAAAGAACAGATAGAACATCAAAAGAATGCGGCTGTTGTCGAAATTAAAAATACCATTGCTTCTTATTCAATTCTGATTGCCGAAAAAATCTTAAAAGAAGAATTGAAGGACAAGAAAAAGCAGGCTGATTACGCTGAAAAATTATTAAAGGAAATAAGCTTTAATTAAGATTGAATAGAAAATGAGGATTCAACTACTTTCGAAAAGATACGCACAGGCACTGTTCGGGCTTGCACTCGAAAACAAGATACTCGAAGAAGTCAAAAACGACATGCTTTTAATTGGAACTGTTCTTGAAGAAAACCGTAACCTCAGAAAAGTAATGGCCAATCCTGTATTAGATGGGTACAAAAAAATTAGGGTCTTAAATAAATTATTCGAAGGGAAAATACAAAAACTGAGCCTTAAGTTTCTTCAGCTCATTACACGAAAAGGACGGGAACAATACATTACTTTCATTTGCAAAGCTTTCATTGAAATTTATAAAGAGTACAAAAATATTGTTGATGTTCAGTTTACAACAGCCTACAAAATAGATGAGAACTTAAGAAAGACGATGCTTAAGAAACTGAAGGAATTTACCGAAAAGCATTTGGAAGTTTCTGAAAACATTGACGAAAAAATTATTGGTGGTTTCAAACTCAACTTTGCCGACTATCAATATGATGCCAGCATAAAAACACAATTGAAACGATTGGGTAAAGAATTCTCAAAAAATCTTTACGTAAAAGAATACTAACAAAGAAAAATTAGTCTTATGGCAAATATAAAACCAGCTGAAGTATCAGCCATTTTGCGACAGGAACTTGCCGGATTTGAATCAGAAGCCGTACTCGAAGAAGTCGGTTCTATTCTGCAAATCGGTGACGGAATTGCGCGCGTTTACGGACTCACCAATGTTGGAGCCGGAGAGTTGGTTGAATTTGAGAAAACAGGTTTAATGGGCATTGTACTCAACCTTGAAGAGGACAATGTAGGTATTGTTTTATTAGGTGATATTGGCGACCTGAACGAAGGCGACAAAGTAAAACGTACGGGCCGCATTGCCTCATTAAAAGTGGGCGAAGGTATGCTAGGACGTGTGGTGAACACACTCGGAGAACCTATCGACGGTAAAGGCGTCATTAAAGGCGATCTTTTTGAAATGCCTTTGGAACGCAAAGCACCTGGTGTTATTTTCCGCCAGCCGGTAAACGAACCGCTACAAACAGGTATCAAACCTATTGATGCAATGATTCCGATTGGCCGCGGACAGCGTGAGTTGATTATCGGTGACCGCCAGACAGGAAAAACTGCCATTGCCATCGACACCATTATCAATCAAAAAGAATTTTACGACAAGGGCGAACCCGTTTATTGTATTTATGTGGCTTCTGGCCAAAAAGGATCAACCGTTGCCAATATTGTACAAATATTAGAGAATGCGGGTGCAATGGCGTATACAACCATAGTAATGGCCACTGCTTCCGACCCTGCTGCCATGCAGTTTTACTCACCATTTGCAGGTGCAGCCATCGGGGAATTCTTCCGCGACACAGGACGTCCGGCATTGATTATATACGATGATTTATCGAAACAGGCTGTTGCTTATCGTGAAGTATCGTTGCTGCTGCGTCGTCCTCCGGGACGTGAAGCTTATCCGGGTGATGTTTTTTACCTGCACTCACGTTTGCTTGAAAGAGCTGCCAAAATCATCAATTCTGATGAAATTGCCAAAAACATGAACGATTTGCCGGAAAGCCTCAAACCGATTGTTAAAGGTGGTGGATCACTAACGGCGCTGCCGATTATTGAAACACAGGCAGGTGACGTTTCGGCTTATATTCCGACCAATGTAATTTCGATTACCGATGGTCAGATTTTCCTTGATGGCGATTTGTTCAACTCAGGTATCCGCCCTGCGATTAACGTGGGTATTTCTGTTTCACGGGTTGGTGGTAATGCGCAAATCAAATCCATGAAAAAAGTAGCCGGTACTTTAAAACTCGACCAGGCACAATACCGTGAACTGGAAGCTTTTTCCAAATTTGGTTCC
>QMPA01000320.1 GCA_003650365.1 Bacteroidota bacterium
GCCATTGAAATACCCAGAAAAAGAGTAAACAATCCGACTACCTGGAAGAAAATCCTGATAAAACGTTTGGGCAGTCTTTTGTTGAGGGCAAGTCCGAGAGCACTTCCAGCAACAACGGTGATTACATTTACAATTGTTCCTAACATGAATTCATGATTGAGAAAAGCGAAATTATCATTTTTTCGTACATTAGCCGAAGCTCAAAAACTTAAATTGGGGTGGGTGAAAAAAAGTTTTGCATACAAAAGACTCCTTATTTATTATTTCTCAGGGACCGGTAATGCCAAACGGGCAGCAGAATGGATAGTTGATGAAGCGAACAAAAAGGGATTGAAAACCCAATTACTGAACATTGCGAAACTACAAAAAGAGTCCATTTTACCGTTGACAGAAAGCACACTTATCGGCTTTTGCTACCCCACCCACGGATTTAATGCACCACCCATTTTGCTTCGGTTTTTGATGCAATTTCCACAATCAAAATTCCGGAATAATGTCTTCGTTCTAAATACCCGTGCCGGGATGAAAATGAGTAAGATTTTTACTCCCGGAATAAGTGGGTTGGCGCAGATTTTACCGGCACTCATTCTTCGCTCCAAAGGTTTTCGCCTTGTCGGATATCGACCGATTGACCTCCCATCAAATTGGATTTCCGTTCATCCTGGTCTTAAAGAATCTGTTGTTAAGTCAATCTTCGCACGTTGTGAAAGAATCACCAAACGGTTTTCTAAAAGAATTCTAAGTGGAAAGAAAGTTTACCGAGGTCTCTTCGATCTGCCCATCGATATACTCATCAGCCCAATTGCTTTGGCCTATTATTTTTACGGAAGGTTTATCCTCTCCAAAACATTCATTGCCACGAATGCCTGCGATCAATGCGGATTATGTATCCGCGATTGCCCTGTAAATGCCATCAGCATGGTGAACGAAAAACCCTATTGGTCGTACAATTGCGAGAGTTGTATGCACTGCATGAATTATTGTCCGCAGCGCGCCATCGAAACACCCCATGCATTTACTGCCTTAGTTTGGTGGATTGCTTATACTGTTCTTCCCGGATTCATCCTTTATTTGCTACATAAACAGAATGTTTTTGGCTTCGCTGAAAATGAAAACTGGCATATTGCAATTCGGTACTTTTCTGAAATAGTGCTTGGAACCGCCTTCATCTTCGGGGCTTATAAACTGTTGCATGCCCTTCTTAAATATTCTTTTGTTAACAAGCTACTTGTATTCACATCCCTCACCAGTTTTAAATGGTGGAGAAGGTATAGGACGCCGGATAAGGTTTGAAATTGGGATATAGGGGCTATAAGGGGGATAATTCGTTCCCAACCTGCTAAGAGCAAAAGACCACTTAGCAGGTTTATATGCGCATTATGTTTAAGTCCAGAAATTAGCTGGCGGAAATAGCAAAGAAAATAATCACCTCCACGTCTTTGTAAAATACTATTTTTGACGAAATTATTCCAATCCAAAATATCCCGAAGTGGCAAAACAACGCATACTCTATTTTGATAATATCAAGATTTTTCTCGCCATATTGGTAATTCTCATCCATTTAGGAAATATCTATGGTGGCGTTGGTGGCTGGTATTACACAGAGGCAGGACGTCCCGACAGCTTTAACTCTGCATTTTTTATCCTCTTTTTTATTCTGAACAAATCCTATGGATTGGGCCTTTTTTATATGATGTCAGGATTGTTCACATCAATCAGTCTGCAAAGAAAAAAAACGGGGCGTTTCTTAAAAGACCGTTTACTGCGCCTTGGTGTTCCTTTACTGTTTTTCACCCTTGTGCTTGCCCCGTTGACCAAATCACTTAAAAGCTATTTTGTTTATCACAAAAGCATTGACTTTTTGGCTGTTTTTAAAAACAACATTGTTTATTTTAATGGTGACGTAATTGGACCGCTTTGGTTTCTTGAATTACTATTGATTTTCACACTTTTATTAATTGGATGGCATACTTTATTCCCGAATACATCCCCAATTTCCAGCAACGGAAGACGCTATAAAGACTTTCCAAAAACGAAAAAGATTATTGTATTTATTGCCAGCCTGATTTTAGTAACATTTATTGTCAGAATCTGGTTTCCATTTGGGCAAGTTTATAAACCTTTAGCGCTCGAACTAGCAGACACACCGCAGTATATTGCATTCTTTATCATCGGCTTGTATTTGCCCCGAACAGATTGGCTTACATCAATTGACAAAAGAACAGCCAATAAGTGGCTGATTTTCATTGCTACATTATTTGCACTGGCTATTCTAATCTATTTAGCAGCTTCTCATTTTCTGCGATTTGATATAAAACAGTTTATCGGTGGATTTAACTTGTTTTCGGCATTGTTCACGGGATGGGAGATGACTTATAGTGTTGGCATGAATATTTTTATCCTCTATTTTTTCCGGACATACCTAAATAAGCAAGGAAGGCTGTCCTCTTTTATGTCAAAAAATGTTTATGCGGCTTTTGTATTTCATCCCCTAGTAATTACGCTCTTAGCTCTATTATTAAAAGACATTCATTTATACCCTATGGTAAAATACTTGCTGGTTGCCCCTATTGCTGTTTTTGCTTCATTTGGCTTTGGACATCTCGTTCGGATAATTCCCGGAATGAATAAGATTTTATAGGAAGGGAAATTATTCATTGCGATTGATCATTCATTTCATCACATCATAGACATTTTGTCACCCCTCCCTCCCTTGGCACAGGCTTTGATATTTGCTTTGTCAAATCATAAAAAAATTGAACATGCAAAAAGGAACAATAGACATTAAAACGGAAAATATTTTTCCAATCATTAAAAAATTCCTGTATTCAGATCATGAAATTTTTCTGAGGGAATTGATTTCCAATGCTACCGATGCCACGCAGAAATTAAAAACACTGGCATCGATTGGGAAATTTAAAGGCGAATTGGAAGACCTGACCATCCAGATTGAGGTTGACAAGAAGAAAAAAACAATCACCATCCGCGACCGTGGAATTGGCATGACTGGAGATGAAGTAGAAAAATACATCAACCAAATTGCTTTTTCGAGTGCCGAAGAATTCGTCAAGAAATTCAAGACCAAAAGCGAAGCCGAAAAGAACGCGATTATTGGTCATTTCGGATTGGGATTTTATTCCTCATTCATGGTTTCTGAAAAAGTTGAAATCAAAACCAAGACCTACAAAAAAGGTGGACAAACCAAAGCCGTCAGATGGGAATGCGATGGCAGCCCCGAGTATTTGATGGAAGAAATTGATAAAGAAGATCGCGGAACTGAAGTCATTCTTCATATTGATGATGAGAATACCGAGTTTCTGGAAGATCACAAAATCACCGAGCTCCTTAACAAATACTGTAAATTCCTACCCGTTCCCATTCGTTTTGGAAATGAAACCATTCACGAACCCATCGAAGGCGAAAAAGACAAAGACGGCAATCCCAAAACCAAAGAGGTTGAAAAGCCAAAAATCATCAACAATACGCATCCGCTCTGGAAGAAAAAACCCAGCGATGCTACCGATGAAGAGTATAAAAGTTTTTATCGCGAATTATACCCTTACTCTTTTGAAGAACCACTTTTCCACATCCATTTGAATGTGGACTACCCATTCAACTTAACCGGAATTTTGTATTTCCCAAAGGTGAAGAAGGACTATGAAATGCAGAAAAACAAAATCCAATTGTATAGCAACCA
>QMPA01000321.1 GCA_003650365.1 Bacteroidota bacterium
GCTCCCAGCATAAAAACTGACATGGCCAAAATGGAGAAAAGAAAATCGAGCAAAGTAACCGGCCGGTTGCGTAAGCCTTTTTGGTAAGAAACCAGCCATTTGAAAACCGGTGGAAGTATGGAAAAAGTAATAAAGATCACACTTAAAATTCCAATAATCGACATGGTGGCAATGGATCGAAGCGCGGGGTGTTTGGCAAAAATCAAAACGCCGATACCCAACAAAGTAGTAATGCCGGAAAGAATCACAGAAACTTTATAAGACGAAGAATCGCTTTTTCCGTATTTGTAATTCTGCAACAAACCACGCATAATAAAGATGCTGTAGTCGATGCCCAAACCAAAAATAAATGTAAGAATAATAACATTGAAAATATCGAAAGAAATGCCAAACAAGCCCATTATACCTACCGTCCAAATCCAACTGATAATAACGGGGAGCATGGTGAGGATGGTCAGTTCGATTCGGCCGTAAGCCAGTAACAGGATGATGAAAACAAGTGATAAGGAGATAAAAATTAGCTTGTTGAAATTATTGTTCAGAATCTTCATGAATTCGCTGGTCAGTAGCCGTTTGTCGATTACCCAAATTTTATCCTGTTTTTCAAATGCGCTATAAACCTGCTCGATGTCGGCTGTTTTGCTGTCCACCTTCACCACATTAATTACAGCATCCAGACTGTCGGTGTCAATCAGGTAATTGTTCAGTAACATTGTGTTTAGTGGCGAGGCTTGAGCCAGTTCCAATGTTGTAAACTCTTTGTTGAGCAGATTGTAAAACTCATCAAAAGCAGTGGTTTTAAAACCGAGTTCACTTCCTTTTTCCCTGAGCGTATTTATCGTTCCTGCTTTTCTTGTTTTCCAGAAATCATTCCATCGTTTTATGGCTTTTTCCTGATTGCTTTTAGATTGAATAAGCGTGTTGATGACAGTTGCATTTCTAATAATTCCAACTGTTTGAAGGCTGTCAATTATCCGCTTTGCTAATTCATTATTGTGCAATGCCTGGTCTGTATTCTTTCCGGGAGTAACAAGGTAAATGGTTTTTTTCGACAAACTGGTAACCGTATTCAGATTTTGTTCGGCTTGCTTCAATTCGTCACTCATATAACTGTTTTTCATCATATCAGCATCGAAACTAACCTGGCGTGCCAGGAAGAAAAACAGGATGGTGAGTAAAACAATTCCAAGTTTAAGCCAGCGGTTTTTGTCGAATGGAACAACAGCGAGGCGATCGACCCAGCCTTTTTTGTGAAGGGGCTCCGTTTGCTTTTTGCTTTTTAATAAGTGAGGAAGAACAAGTAAAGAAAAAAGTGCAGCACCCAAAACGCTCACCGCCGCAAACAATCCCAAATCGTTAAGGGCTTTCGAGTTGATGAAATGAAGGCTAAAAAATGCAGCGGCAGTGGTGATGCTGCTTAAAATAACCGGTGTTGAAATGTCTTTAAATAAGAGCGTTAAGTTCCGGTGTTTGCGATAATGCGAATAAACATGAAGCGCATAATCCACAGAAATACCCAAGAGTACCGAGCCAATGCCCAACGAAATGGCAGAAACTTCAGATTGGAATAAATACAGCATAGCAAGAGCCACAATTGCGCCGAAAACGACCGGCAGGAAAATGAGGAAAAATGCCCGCTTTTTTCTGAAGAAAAAACTGATAAAAACAATTAGTGCCAGCATCGCCAGCGAAACAGTTATAAAAATATCTTTTTTGATACGTTGCGCATTGCCCAAAGCCACAACGGCATTGCCAAAATATTCTACATGAATATCACTGAATTTATCGCTTGCTAATTGTGTAATGAGTTGGTCGATTCCTTCAAAAAGTTTTTCGTTGACGGATGTGTTGTTTGTTTCAGCCGGGATAATAATCAGTAAAAGGTTGCGGTGATTTTTGGAGAGAAAATGATTTTGAAAAAGTTCAAAATTATCGCTTATTCCAAACGATTTCAGCTTTTCGAGTGCCAGGCGTGTGAAATGAAGCGGGTCTTTCCTGATCATTTTCTTGGTGACAAAACCGCTTGGTGAGATGAGCGTTTTGAAATCAGACTCCAAAGTCCTCCCAATTTGTTCATCAGAAATTAGCGTATCAATTTTGGCGTAATCAGCTTCGTTGAGAAATAGCGGCAGATTGTTGTACAGTAATTCGTAGGTATTCAATATTGCTGCTTCGTCCGGTGCCTTGTCAATAGATTGAATGGCACGGGGGATGAATTTTGCCGCCAGGGAATCAGTAAACTGATTGGTAAAATCAACCAAAAGATCAGGGTTTGTTGCTGAGGTGCTGTCTTTCAGACTGATATTAAAAACCACCTTATCCATGAATTTTGAATTGGAATAAACAAAACTCATTTTATTGATCTGCTCGTTATTGGGTAGTACTTTGGTGATGTCTTCCGATAGTTTTAATTGGGATGCGTAGAACCCGCTCATTCCTAAATTGGCAATCACAAGAAAAGCCAAAGCCATTTTGTGCCTTTCAAAAAAACGGAACAGATATAGGAAAATAGTGCTCATTGGTTTTATTGATGAAATTATTAAACAATCCGTTCCCGTTTCATTATCCCCACGATTTTCAAAATTACATAAGAAATCAACAAAGTAGCCAGGCCAAGAAATAGGCCAAATACCAGGCTGCCCATCACATATTGAAAGATGCTGTAGCCAAACTCGTTCAGGGTTTTATAAAAATTCCCTGTCATAATTTGTTCCTTCAAATAGCTGAGCGTGTCGCTGTTGAAAGTTTGAGTGTTGTGCATAAACAGCCCGCCGGTTTTGTAACTGAAATATATAATAAATGGAATTGCCGGCGGGATACTGATGTTGGCAGCAACAATTACCAGTACTTTATTCAGGCGTAAAAAATGAGCCAGAAAAGCCGCCACAATCATTTGAAATCCCCAAATGGGAACTATCCCCATGAAAACCCCGAATCCAAGTGCCAGTGCTACTTTAAATGGGTTTTCGTTGTGCAGGCTGAGTTGTTCTTTTACCACCTTGGTCAGCTTGTTGTGGCTAAGGTATTTTATCCCTTTTAGGGGAAGGATGTAGAGAAAAGTTATCAGTACAAGCACGGTATTCAATACAGAGATTCTGCTGAAATCGGGCAGTGGCCGAAAGTGTGTAACCCGTTCTTCTTCTGGTGGATAGTAAACCTTGATTGGGATGGGTAAAATATCGATGCCACTCCATGCTGAGCGAACAAGGACTTCAATTTCAAATTCGTATTTTTTGGTGAAGAAATGACTTTTCTTGTATGCTTTAATTGGGTACAACCTAAAGCCTGATTGGGTGTCGGGCAGCCGTAAGCCTGTTTCTGTCCAAAACCAGAAATTGGAAAATTTGTTGGCAAAAGTATTTTTTGCGGGCATTCCTTCTGTCTGAATATTGCGGGAGCCAACAATGATGGCATGGCGTGCAAATTTCAGTTTCTCAATAAAAACCGGCAAGTCATCCGGGAAATGTTGCCCGTCAGAATCAATGGTGATGGCATATTCGAAACCCTTTTCTAATGCATGTTTAAAGCCGGTTCTGATGGCAAATCCTTTTCCAATATTTTTTTTGTAGCCAATAATGTCAATTCCTTGAATACTTTTTAGCGCTTCCAAAGTGTCATCCGTCGAGCCATCGTTTACTACAATAATATTATCGGTATAATGCTGAA
>QMPA01000322.1 GCA_003650365.1 Bacteroidota bacterium
GAATTCAAGCTGTTGAATTTCATCGTTATTTTCCAGGAGTGTTAAAACAGGATCGTAAACTTTGCCCGTTTCTGCATCTTCGAACTTCATGTTCCAGTTGCCGTCTTTGCCATCCCAACGATGACCAGAACTTCCTCCCGGACAAACAAGTTCGCCGCTTTTGCTGTCGATATTCAGGAATTTCCATTCCCCTTTTTCAATATCTTTGAATTTCTTTACCGTATTGGCCCTGAGTAATCTGCCGGGGACCAGTTTTCCGTCTTCCTCGTTGACCTCAACAAGAAACGGACTGTCGGTGTATTTTTTGGTATAGTCAATAAAATAGGGAGTTTGTTTTTCGTAGTGGTACTCCTTTAATATAACATGGGTAACTGCCATCCAAAAAGCGCCATCTTGCCCGGCATGAACAGGAACCCATTTATCGGCATATTTGGCTACCATATTAAAGTCGGGCGCAAAAACCACGGTCTTTGTTCCGTTGTGCCGCGACTCGGCAAAGAAGTGTACATCCGGAGTACGGGTCATGCCAAGATTGGCTCCCATACAGGCAATAAATTTGGAGTTGTACCAGTCAGCACTTTCGGCAACGTCTGTTTGCTCCCCCCAAATTTCAGGAAATGAATTGGGTAAATCACAATACCAATCGTAAAAACTCAGGTTAACACCACCCATCAATTGTAGGAAACGTGAACCGGCTGCATAACTCAGCATCGACATGGCAGGGATGGGAGAGAAACCCGTAATCCGGTCGGGGCCATATTTTTTAACAGTTGCGATATTTGCTGCTGCAATAATCTCTTTGGCTTCATCCCAGGTTGCTCGTCTGAAACCACCTTTGCCTCTTGCTTTCTGATACCTTCTGCGGGTTTCAGGATTATTCTGAATGTTTTCCCAGGCTTTCAAAGCATCACCGGTTTTGGCTTTCTCTTCATTATAAATATCTACCAAGGCACCACGAATCATGGGGTATTTCACCCGGATGGGGCTGTATAAATACCATGAAAAAGAGATGCCACGTTGGCAACCACGGGGCTCGTAGGGTGGTAAGGATTTCTCAAGCAAAGGATAATCCATGGCCTGGGTTTCCCAAACTACAATACCATCTTTTACATGAATATTCCAGCTACAACCACCGGTGCAATTTACGCCATGTGTGCTGCGGACTACTTTGTCGTGCTGCCATCTGTTTCTGTAAAGTTCCTCCCATTTTCTTGTTTTGGGAGAAATGAGATCTTTAATCCAACTCATTGAATACGTTTTTGTTTAATTAATTGCGGCGGTTTGCCTGCTGTGAATTTCGTGGTAAACGCTTTTCGTTTTGCGTTTGAAATAAAGTACAATGGTTGCCAGTAGAATCATGACAAACACTGCAATCCCAAAAAAGGCGAAAGTGAATCCGAAATCAACCGGGATCTGATAAAATCGATTGTCATTCACTGATTTCAGATAGGCTGTCAGGGCGAAGACTTCTTCTTCCGTTAGGGGATTGTTTTTGTAAGTTTCATTCATGGCCGGAAAAGGGGAACTGCGTATAATGGCAGAAACGCCTGCACTTCCCATTGCACCATAAGTTTCGGTAAGTTCCTTGGCAAGTGTTCCACTACTGAACACCCTGTCGTCTTTCACACTGTGGCACGAAATACAGGATGCGCCACCATTTGTTAATCTTTTTTCCCCGCCAAAAAGAAGAACCCCTTCGTCGATATCTTTTTGGGTGGCATTTTCCAGGAAATCCGTTGCCGCTGCCTGGCTGTCTCCACTACTACTACCTGAACTTGCGGCTTTAATGTACTTGATAACAGCGTTTGCCTGTGTGGTACTCAATGCATTATCAGGCATCAGGAGATTACTGTACTCCTTATATATCGCAACCGCATCTGCATCACCCCTTTTTATAACAGTTTGAGAAGATTGTATAAAAGTAACGAGCCAGTCCGGGCTTCTCTTTTCCGTAATATTTTTTAGGTCCGGACCTACCAGTCTGCCTTTGCCAATGGTATGACAAGCTGCGCAGGTAGCTTTAAAAATATCCTCTCCTTCGTTGGCATTGCCAAACAAAAAAGCAAAGACTGCAATAAGGATAAATAAGTTTTTGAGTAAATAATATTTCATAAATATGACCTTAAAATTCGAGTATAAAAATATCACTAATTCAGATAAATTTATCCCGTAATATGAGTCAAGACATAGTTTATATTCCATCTAAATAACAAGAAATACTTCTAAGTAGCACAGATACAGATTAATAAATAGTATTCAAAGGTTCTGCCCAAAAGCTGTCAGCTGTAATAGTATGATAACTATCATATAAAATGGACAATTTGAGTTGTTTTTCAAAGCTTAGAAATGGAGGGCAATGGCATGCAATCTAATTTAGATTCAATAAAAATAATAGCTATTTTTGCAGACATATTTCAGCAAGCTTCTTAGCGGTTGTTTGCATCGCATAAAACCGTTTAAGCAAACTTCTTAGCGGTTGTTTGTTCTGACGCAAAACCGCTTAGAAGTTTGTCGTAGCTCTTCCAGATTTGTCCCGAAGGGATGCCTTTGGTACAATCTGGATGGAAAGGGCGCTGGATTTTAAATCCTTAGTTTTAATTTTTATTGAATCTTTCTTTATAATCGACAAACAATGGCGCAAAATAGAAAATATACATTAGATAATTGCGATAAAAAGACACTTAAAAAGTGGTACAATCTGATGACGTTGGGTCGTCAACTAGATGAAAAAGCACCCAATTATTTAAAGCAGGCATTGGGCTGGTCTTACCACGCACCTTATGCCGGGCATGATGGAATTCAATTGGCAATAGGGCAGCATTTCGATAAAGAGAATGATTTCCTTTTCCCCTATTACCGTGATATGTTGACAGCCATTTCGGCTGGTTTAACTGCCGAAGAAATTATCCTGAATGGCATTTCAAAAGCAACTGATGTGGGTAGTGGGGGCAGGCATATGTCGAATCATTTTGCCAAACCAAAGTGGAATATTCAAAACGTTTCCTCAGCTACTGGTAATCATACGCTTCATGCCGCAGGAGTGGCACGAAGTATTAAACTGTACAAAAGTAAAGGCGTTGCCATCAGTTCGCAGGGCGAATCTTCAACTTCGGAAGGTTATGTTTTCGAGGCCATTAATGGTGCATCGCGTGAAAAGCTTCCTGTTATTTTTGTATTTCAGGATAACCAATATGGTATTTCTGTTCCGCAACGCGATCAATCTGCAAATCGTCGGGCAGCTGAGAATTACCGGGGAATGAAGAACTTGAAAATCATGTATTGCGATGGGCGGAATGTGTTCAATTCGATGAATACCATGTACGAAGCCAAAAAGTTCGCCATCGAAAACAGTATCCCTGTTATCGTTCATGCCAATTGTGTTCGCATCCATTCGCATTCCAATTCTGATGCACATGAACTTTATCGAGACGACAGCGAAAGGCATTGTGCCAGGCTTTCCGATCCTTTAGAAAGGTTTAGAATCCAATTGATCCACTCGAAAAAATTTACTGAAGACGAATTGATTGCCTTGGACAAAGAAGCCAAGAAAATGATTTCGGCTGCACACAAAAAGGCACTCGTTGCCCCTGACCCTGACCCGGCTACAATTTTTGATTTTGTGATGCCTGAGCCGTTTGTTTCAGAAAAATA
>QMPA01000323.1 GCA_003650365.1 Bacteroidota bacterium
CATCTTCTTCTATCAATACATCTTCATAACTTTTTGTTATTGGACCTTCTTCCGGGTCAATCCATTCTGCCCAGCCAATACTATCTGGGTGGATATCTCCCCCGAGGGGAACATAAATTGTATCATTATTTGGAACAGGGGTATCAGGAACTCGATATGGCGCTTCATTTGTCACAGTTTCAGTTTCATGTTGAAATTCATCATTGTTTCCACAAACATCTTCTGCATACTCATTCAAATAGAAAGAATAATTATAATGCCCACAAGTTTCAGGATCGGGGTTTTGTGTAGAAATTGTGTCAGTTGTCACAAGAACTTCTAAGCCTGAATTGTCAGCCCAATTTCCATTTCCATCTCGAACTGGAGCTGTGTTATCCTCAACATAGGCATTGATTGAATGATTCAAATTATTTGAACAAACATCCCCCACATCCCACTCGTGCGAATATACAAAATTCACTTGATCACAACTTCCATCCATTACTTGCCCATTATTTTCCACCATAGTTGAATCAACAGGCAAAGCAGAATTATCTTGGATATTTGTTGGCCCCCCAAATAAAGAAGGATTCAAAACATCCTCGATGCCAACATAGTATTCTATTGTTGTATCATTCGGAAAATCTGCCGTCGGAGGAGTTGTGTCTTCAACATCAATGTTTTGTTCATGTGCAGCTTCGGGAGTATTGCTTGAGTTATAGTCTCCAGCAACACCTTCCCAACTACGAGTCACATTATAAGTTACATCCGTACAGGTCGTATCATTTGTTTGAGTTGAAACATCCGAGTGAGAATAAACTGTTCCAGTATACAAGTTTCCAGGTTCACCATTAACAGCAACGGAAGTGTCTCCAGGGAATTCATGCAAAGAATCATTAGGATAGGTTACTTGATCAAAGGGAGTCCATGAAGTTGTCAAGTCTGGAGATTCAAATGTAATTGAAGGGACGCCCCCGGTTAAATCATATTTAAGTATGTTCCTATTACCATATTTCCAAATTTGTTGGGGCTCGTTCCAATAATATCCATACCATTTAATTTGAATTGGGTTATCTTCATCCATAGAATAATCTCCAGGAGTAACTTCTTCATCTGTTTGAGGTTCCCAAAAATACCATTGATCAAATTCCCTTGGATCGTTATCTTCTAAATTATCTGCTCCAACAAAATTTCCACAGATAGCATGTGGAACTCCAGAAGTAGTAGTAGTAGTCACAAAATAACTTGGATTCTCCGATTCTCCATTTGTTGCAAAATCAAATTCCAAAGGTTCTCCACTACTTAATGTAGAATTATAAATATCATAAACACCAAAAAAATCTATTGTAGCTGTCTGTGTTGCATATTGGTCACAAACCCATCCAGAGGTTCCAGGATCAATTTCATCAACCTCGTTTAACTCAATATCACTTTCCAGTTTGATAATTTTATTTGCTTTATTTTTTACAGCAATATCATCAAAAAGGGGAAGGGTATCGTTTCCTGGTCTAAATGGAACTAATCCGAAGGAAGGATCTGTAACATCATAGACAAGATCAGTAACATTTTTTGAGTTCATTTGTTGTTCTTGATTTTCTCTAAATTCATTGGCTTGTTTTTTATTTTTAAAAGAAACAATTGTATCTCTTGTGGGAGTCACATGCCAATGTCTAGATGCATTTGTCCAATCTTTGCTTCCATCTTTTGAATTAAGTGTATCAACTTGTATTGCATTTTTTTCATGTTCGATATCATAGACACCATTAAAATTAATAATTGCAGTTTGATTTGAATAATTTCCACAGAACCAACCAGAAGAACCAGCAGCAATCTCACTAGTTGGATCAAATGCTAAAGCCTTTTCTAAATGAGATTCTTTCTGAGTAATTGATTCCATTTCCCAACGATTTATGTGGGTGATTCCCCCATTAATATAATTCATAATAATAGCTTTGTCGTCAGCATCTCCAGAATCTCCATCCATGTCTGTGTCTTCACGATGGGTACCATCGTTAAAAGGATCTGTTCCAGTAACAGTAGAATTATAATCTGCCATGTTGATGGTATCATTTCCATCAACGTCTCCGGAACCATACCAGTTCAAGTTAGTTTCATAATCTTCATCCCAGGCGGGAATGTATAAATTTAATCCATACATGGGGTGTTGAGGATCGTCGGGGAGATCGGTTGTTTCCCCCGGATTGTTAGTTGCTTGTCCAAACATAAGAATCGGAATGAAACAAAAAGCAATTGCTATAAGACTCAAACTTGTTCCGTAAAGATTTTTGTATGGTCTAGATTTCATTTCAATGTTGTTTTCAGTTGTATTTTGATGTCGTTTAAGTTTGCTGGTAACTTGCAGATACAAACACCCCACAAATATACCAAAACCCACACAAGCCAATTACAAGAAACCCATCAAGGTTTTATGAAGCCTATTCAATGTAAACTCAGTGTACCATCCAGTTTTTAATAAACAAGATTACTTCACTTTCATCAGTTTACGGGTGGCCAATACTTTTCCGTTTTCCTGGATTGTACAGAAATAAATACCCGGTTTCTGGTTGGATGAGCTTGTCCAGATTACTTCATGACTACCTGTTGTGTAGGATGCTTCGGCCAGCGTTTCAAGCAATTGACCATTCATCGAATAAATGGAAATCACTATGTCAGCCCTTGCTTTCAGGCTAAAGTTAATTGTTGTGCTTGCAGAAAACGGGTTCGGGTAATTGTTTTGTAACTCAGCTTTCTGTTCAGGATTTTGGCTAATCCCAACTTCGAGGTTATGCACGGCCAGCGCTTTGATACAGAAATTTCCACTGTTCTGAAAACCTGATGGATCGTCGTAATGATAAAAGTCATTCCATTGTCCGTTTTCAAAATAGAAACTTTCGCCTTCACTGGCTTTTGAAGGCACAATAACACGGGTACTTGCCCCAAGCAAAACGGGTACTTCGGAAGTGCGGTCGTAGGCAATGCCTCCTGCCGAAACCTGGAGAAAAGCGTAAAAGGCACTTTCTCCAACAAAATCTATGGTGTCGTCCAGCATAATGGTATGGAGTCCTGTGAATTCTATATAGCCTGATTTTGTTGAGAGTAGATCCGTTAGCGTATCCCCATCGAAAGAACCATAAATAGAAACAGTATAATTGATGCTGTCAGCAGCCGAAAAGAAGTTCATTGCCACGACAGATTCTGCCCGGCTTGTTTCAAAAGCATTCATCGCCATCGAAAAATCGGCGGTATCGCGCCAGCCGTGCGCATCGTGATAGTAGGCTGTATCAAAAGTTGAACGTTCCACATTATAGAATGAAACAGCACCCATTTCCGGATTGCGGCAGGCCTGTTTGTCGTAATAGGAAACCCAAAAATAGCCATCGAAGCCCCAGCCTGCTCCCCAACTATTTTTAACCAACCATGCCCCCGGAAGCGGAGCCTGGGTTACCCGGCTGTCGTCCCAGCCAATAATGGCCACAGAATGATTTGGTTCCTGCCAATCGGTAGGTGGCTGATAATGTTCGTATTCGTAATTGATAAAACTGCCACTGTAACATATGCAGATCGCCATTACGCCGTAATCGATCACTTTTTGTTTGAGCAAATCAATATTTTGGAGGTCAGGTCCCATGGTGTACCATTCCACATCCATCGGATAATAAAAATGATA
>QMPA01000324.1 GCA_003650365.1 Bacteroidota bacterium
AATTGGTAATGCTGCAAAGAATTTTACCAACATTAATAGAATAGCAATCAATATGTTAAGGTCAGATGATAAAAAGGCAAGTATGGTTCGTAAAAGGCTGGCTGCTGGATGGGATAATGACTATATGCTTAAACTCTTGAAAATTTAGATGCGTTTGCCCTGCCTTCAACTGTTAACAGACTTCGCACTAAAAACTATTTTTTTATCTTTACCCGCTCAAAAATTGCAAAATAACCTGTACTGAGAGCAGGAATCCACAATCTAAAAATATGATTAAGAAGATATTAGTCGCCAATAGGGGCGAGATTGCCATCCGCGTAATGCGCTCCTGCCGTGAAATGGGCATTCAATCGGTAGCTGTTTTTTCCGAAGCAGATCGCACTTCCATGCATGTTCGTTATGCTGATGAAGCCTATTATATTGGTCCGGCGCCATCCAACGAAAGTTATCTTGTAATTGATAATATTATTGATGCAGCCAAAAAAAGTGCTGTCGATGCCATTCATCCCGGTTATGGTTTTTTATCTGAAAATGCAGAATTTGCTGACTGCTGCGAAAAGGAAGGCATCCTCTTCATTGGCCCTTCGGCTTATGCCATGAATACGATGGGTGATAAAATTACTGCGCGTCGCAAAATGCAAAGTGCAGGAGTCTCCGTTGTTCCAGGGACAACTGATCCGATTACTGACATCAATGAGGCAGTAAAAACCATCCATGAAATTGGTTTGCCGGTCATGATCAAAGCCAGTGCCGGGGGTGGGGGCAAAGGCATGCGTTTGGTAACCAAAGAAGAAGATATTGTTTCGTCTGTAAGTTCTGCAAAATCGGAAGCCGCGGCTTCTTTTGGAAACGATGCCGTTTATATTGAAAAATACATCAATTCACCCCATCATATCGAATTTCAGATACTGGCCGACAAGCATGGCAATTGTGTTCATTTGTTCGAACGTGAGTGTTCAGTGCAACGCCGTCACCAAAAGGTAGTTGAAGAAACTCCATCGCCTATTATGACTGCTGAGGTTCGGGAAGAAATGGGAAAACAAGCGGTTGCCGCAGCAAAAGCTGTTAATTATGCCGGGGCCGGAACCATCGAGTTTATTGTAGATGATGAATTGAATTACTATTTCCTTGAAATGAATACCCGTTTGCAGGTGGAGCATCCCATTACTGAAAGGGTTGTGAGTGTCGACCTGGTGAAGGAGCAAATAAAAATTGCCGATGGCGAAGTGCTTCAATTGAAACAGGATGAACTGCGTCAAAATGGCCATGCCATCGAAGTGCGGATTTATGCCGAAGACCCCGATAATAATTTTATGCCCAGCCCGGGTATTATCAAGCACATTACCGAACCTCTCGGCCTGGGAGTACGCCACGATGGTTATGTGTACGAAGGCTATGAAATTCCGATGTTTTACGATCCTATGATTTCTAAACTTATTGTGTGGGCGCCTTCTCGTGAAGAAGCCATCGAACGCATGAAAAGAGCATTATATGCGTATAAAATTACGGGTATTAAAACTTCAATTCCTTTCCTGAACAGGATAATGGAAGTTCCTTCTTTTGTAAAAGGAAGATACAATACGCACATCATCCAGGACAATGAAAAGTACCTTAAACCCAAGAAAGTCAAATCGCAAAAACTAAAAGACGTAGCTTCTATTGCAGCATTTGTTGACTACCTTTCGAAACTTGAAAAGCAAAAAACATCGGCTCCTGTAACAGAACAGGGAAGTAATTGGAAAGAATGCGGAAGAAAGAAGAATCTTATCCGTTTATAAATTGGACCAAAAAAACATCGAAATATGTCGTACGAAATTAAAATCAATGGCGATCAGACAAGTATTGAAATCCTCAATCAGGACGGCAACAATATTGAAGTACTGATTGACGACAGAAAATACAATCTTGATATTGTCGAAGTAGAAACTGGAGTGTATTCAATTTTGCTGGATAGCAAATCTTATAATGTCGAACTCATCCCTAACGACAACAAAAATTACACTGTCAATACGCTTTACAATTCCTTTGAAATTGAAGTGATAGATGCGGAGAGCAAGTATTTGAACAGCCGGAAAAAAGACGATGGTGACGATGCTTCATTTATTTCGACACCCATGCCAGGTAAGGTTGTGAAGATTCTGGTGAAAGAAGGGGACGAGGTAAAAGGTGGCGATACTGTCATCATTGTTTCTGCCATGAAAATGGAAAGCGAATATAAAGTAGTCAACGATAAAATCATTAAAAAAGTACTGGTAAGCGAAGGCGATACCATCAAAGGAAACCAGCCACTTATTCTTTTAGAATAATTCAGTACCAGTCGTCCGACCACTAATACGCTTAGTCAAAATAAGCCTGCCCGTATGGGTGGTCAGACGAATAGAATATATTTACCCATTTACGCATTTAATCATTTACGCATTAGTTCATTTAGGCATTCATTAAAAAAGACAAAACCATGTCGCTAAAACCCAAAATAGAATTATTGGAAGAAAAACACAAATTGGCCGAACTTGGCGGTGGACAGGCACGCATCGACAAGCAACACAAAGCAGGAAGAAAAACGGCGCGTGAACGAATTGCAGTCCTACTCGATCCAGGTACATTTGTTGAAACAGATAAGTTTGTAACCCACAACTGTACTGACTTCGGTATGGAGAAAAACAAGATTCTTGGTGACGGGGTGGTGACAGGTTACGGTAATATTGATGGCCGCTTAATGTATGTTTTTGCCCAGGACTTCACTGTGTTTGGTGGTTCTTTAAGTCGTACCAATGCTGATAAAATTATCAAGATAATGGACCTTGCCATGAAAATGGGAGCCCCGGTAATTGGATTGAATGATTCGGGTGGTGCCCGTATTCAGGAAGGTGTTGAAAGCCTTGCAGGATACGCGGATATTTTTTATCGCAATGTCCGTAGTTCAGGTGTTATTCCGCAAATTTCTGCTGTTTTGGGTCCTTGTGCCGGTGGTGCGGTTTATTCCCCGGCCATTACAGATTTTATTATGATGGTGAAGGAAACTTCTTATATGTTTGTTACGGGTCCGGATGTTATTAAGACCGTTACCAACGAAGAAGTTACCATGGAAGATCTTGGTGGTGCCATGACCCACAATCAGAAAAGTGGTGTCGCCCATTTTACTGCTGACGATGATGACCAGGCCATGATGATGATCAGAGAACTGATGAGTTTTCTTCCTTCCAATAATATGGAAGAAGCTCCCAGAAAAATTTGTACTGACGACCTGAGCCGGGAAGAACCTGCGCTTGATAAAATTATCCCGATCGATCCGAACAAACCATACGACATGATGGAAATTATCCTTCCGGTAATTGACAATGGTCATTTTCTGGAAGTTCAACCTCATTTTGCAAAAAATATTATTGTCGGATTTGCACGCATTGCAGGAAGAAGTGTCGGTATTATTGCGAATCAACCAGCAATGCTGGCCGGTGTTTTGGATATTGACAGCTCAACCAAAGCAGCACGCTTTATACGCTTTTGCGATGCCTTTAATATTCCATTGATTACTTTTGAAGATGTTCCCGGATTCTTGCCCGGCACTGCTCAGGAGTTTGGCGGAATCATTAAACATGGCGCTAAATTGCTG
>QMPA01000325.1 GCA_003650365.1 Bacteroidota bacterium
AAGGCTATTAGGCAGTACCAAAAAATTAACCTCAAATACAGAAATAGGAAGTGTGTTGAGGTCGACGAAAGAATTAAACCTGGAAAGCCAAAAAATCAACGAGGCATATTTCCTTGCAATTAATAGTATGACAAGTAATACTGAAGCTGGAAGTGTTTTAAGATATACACTGCGAAATCATAAAATGAATACCAATTCATGGTCACAGTTTTTTACTATTACGGGTAGATTAACATCCAATACCACGATGGGCTCTGTTTTATCTGATGCAATTGATTATTTGCCTTTGGATGATGAAACTATTGTTGATGGCTTCTTTTTGGCAACTTCAAAATTCACAAGCAACACAGAGCATGGCCGTGTATTAAGGGAGATGATTTCAAGTCCTGCATTTAATAAATACATTGCTTACAAAGTCCTGGAAAGTGCAAGAAAGCTATCATCAAATACTGAAAAAGGCTCAGTATTAGTAAGGCTTGCAGATACTGAATTTGTAAATGACCCCACAATCAAGAAATTGTATATGAGTACTGCCAAGACCCTCACTTCAGATTCGGAGTATAGGCGGGTGGTTGATAAATTGATCGATTAAGATTGGCACACAGACTTCTCAGAAAACGCAGAAAAAGGCACACAGAAAATACAGAAAAATTGTACACAGACTTCACGGAAAAGCATAGAACAGGTTTATTTTTAAAACACTTATCTTTGAACGTTAAAAAATATTGAAGCGGTCATCGGTCATCAGACACCAAACATAAAAATATGCACTGGATTTGGCGAAACTTTATTATTAGTACCTTGCTATCAGTTGGTGTATTCTATTTTATTTTTTACAGCGAAACAGGATTATGGCCGGCATTTAAAGATTCGTGGCTTGAATTCCTGATTGTAATTATTCTTGTTAATACTGGAGGTGTACTTTTATACTTAAGCAATTTAAAACTTAATACATTTATTCCCTGGAATAGAAGTGTGACAGTCCGGTTTTTGGCAGAAACAATTACTGGTATTTTCATTTTCCTGTTTTTGGCACTCATCTTTGTTTATGCTTATGTTGAACAAATTGTCCCGGTGGAAGAAAACAGTACTTTCTGGGCTGAATACTGGGATGGGGCTGTAAAGCTTGGGATAATTACCATCGCCATCATATACATTTATTCTTTGGTGAATTTTTCAGTCTTCTCATACAACCAGTATACCTATGCACAAATTGAAAAACTGAGTATCGAAAGAGATCAGGTAAGGCTCCAATTTGAAGCGTTAAAAAGCCAGCTTAGTCCCCATTTTCTTTTTAATGCACTTAATACAATTTCTTCGCTGCTTTATAAGGATATTCAAACTTCCGAAGATTATATCAGGAAGCTGGCTAAAACATACCAGTATATTTTAAAAACCGATAAGCGAAAACTTGTAGAACTTTCAGAAGAACTAAATATGGTAAAGGCCTTTTATTTTATGCAAAAAATTAAATACGAAGATTGCCTGGACCTGGAACTAAACATCTCCCCAACCATTTATAAAACTTTGATTCCTCCATTAACAATTCAGATGCTTGTGGAGAATGCATTAAAACATAACAAGATATGTAATGAGCAAACATTAAAAATCGAAATTTATAATGAGGGCCAAAAATTTATTGTTGTCAGGAATAACATTATCCAAAAGCCGGAATTAATAGAAATTGGTAATAATTTAATTGAGAGACCGCAAAATAATATATCGCATAAAATTGGTTTAAGGAATATAAAGCAACGGTATAAATACCTTGCAGATAAAAATATTGAAGTAGTTTTTGATGATTTCTTTACTATAAAATTGCCGGTTATTAAAGCTCTTTTGTAATTGGGCTTAAAGTCGCATAGCGACGAAATATTTGTAGCCCCGAATGGGAATTCGGGGTTGAAATTCATTAAATAACAGAAGCCCTGTATGGGCGAAATATTAAATTAGTTTAGAAATAAAAACCAGAAATCTTTTTACGCTTGGCAGGTTAACAGCTTATTGAAAAACCATAACAGATGAATAAATATTTCTACAATAGCATCATTTTCAGGTTGGCAGCACCACCATTGTTCGGGATATTGATTTATCTGTTGATATTAATGTTTTTCGATTCGGTGAACATGCTGGCAGAGAATTTTTTCAGCCGAGAGGTGCTTTTTATCATCGGCCTCACCTATATCTTTTTTGAAAGTAACCGCTTGCTAATTGTCGTTCTAAATAAAATTTATCCTGTCTCCAAAGATCTGAAACTGAGAATATTATTCCAATATCTTTTTTCTATTCTATTCACAATCCTGGGAATAAGTACAACCCTTTATGCGTATTTCATTTACATTGAAGGATTCAGTACAATCTGGACAGAACTGATTACTTTTAATTCTATTTATTTGTTTACTGCTTTTTTTTATAATTTATTCTTTTTTAGCCTGGTGTTCCTCAATAAAAAAAACGAATCGAAGGTCAATAAGGAAAAGACTTTACGTGAGAATCTTGAAATTGAATTGCAATCTTTCAAGAACCAGGTGAACCCAGAATTGTTATTTCAGTCGCTGGAAGTTATTATAAGTGAACTGCACAGGGATAAAAAATCGGCTGACGGACTGATTGATAATCTTTCAAAATTATACCGATATACACTGGATAATAAAAACAACGATCTGGTTACTTTGAAAGAAGAAATTAATTCGCTAATACCTATTTATAACTTATTCAAAGCTAAATATAGTAGTTCATTTTTGCTTGATATTTCAATAGACACTGAAATTCAGAGATTATGCATGATTCCCGGTACTTTACAATTATTAGTGGAATACGCATTAGCGGAAAACATCATAAATGAGTATTTACCTTTAAATCTCAATATCAGTAATGAGGGAAACCGACTTCTGATTAATTACAAATTGAATAAACATATTAGTGAAACCAATTCAGTAATAGACAGGCTTGATTTTCTTTTCAAGGCATATATTTATTATTCTGAAAAAGGCCATAAAATGTGGGACAAAAATGGAATCCGGCATTTTGAAATCCCTTTGATTGAGGTGGAAGAAGAATAGAGTCAAGGATTACAAGATAAAAGTGATAGTAGGAATTAGTCATGCCACCAAAAATTTTATTTAATAAAAGTCGTTGCGCCGTGGCGATCGTAGCGCGAAACAAGATTATTAGAAACAAGATTATAGAATCAAGGATTACAAGATAAAGTGATATTTGTAATTAGTGACGCCACCAAAAAATCTATTTAATAAAAAGCGTTGCGCCGTAGCGATCTTTGCGCAAAAGAATAAACGTATGAAAATTTTAATTATCGAAGACGAAAAACCAGCCGTCGAGAAGCTGGAACTGATGCTCAGAAAATACGATCCTGAAATTGAAGTTTCAGGAAGATGTACATCTGTTGAGCAAACTATAAAATGGCTTAGGAACCCAGAAAACCAGGTTGATCTTCTTTTTATGGATATTCAACTGACAGATGGATTGAGTTTTGAAATTTTTGAGCGGACGGAAGTAAATACACCTGTAATATTTATTACCGCTTACAATGAATA
>QMPA01000326.1 GCA_003650365.1 Bacteroidota bacterium
GCCGATTTGGTCATTCCTGATGGAGTTAAGTCCCAGTCAATTCTTTATTGGGGTTTCCTCATAACCCTTATCGGATTTTTATTCGGGGCGTACCAATTTATGAAAGTAAAAAAAATCAGGGCTCATCAATCAATGTTAGATGTGGCCCATGTAATTTTCGAAACTGCTAAGACCTACCTTATCCAGCAGGGGAAATTTCTTGCTATCCTCTTTTTCTTCATTGGTAGTGCGGTGGCTTTTTATTTTGGTTTTCTGTCTGAACATGAAGTTGTCGATTCAATAACCGGTGAAGCAGTTATTAATTCAGAAACAGGCAAAGCACTCATGGAAAAATCATTTGGTATTGGTGGTGTGTTAATGATCCTGGGATGGACTGTTATCGGAATCCTCGGTTCTTATAGCGTTGCCTGGTTTGGGATAAGGATGAACACACTTGCAAATTCAAGGATGGCTTTTGCATCCCTTGAAAAGAAACCTATTAAATTGCATTTCATTCCAATAAATGCCGGAATGAGTATTGGTGTGGTATTGATTTCCCTTGAATTGATGATGATGCTTATCATTTTATTATTTGTACCAGGGGAATATGCCGGGGCAAGTTTTATCGGGTTTGCTATAGGTGAATCCCTTGGTGCTTCTGTATTAAGAATTGCAGGGGGGATTTTTACAAAAATTGCCGACATCGGATCCGACCTAATGAAAGTAATCTTTAAAATTGGTGAAGATGACCCCAGGAATCCTGGAACAATTGCCGATTGTGTAGGTGATAATGCCGGTGACAGTGTTGGGCCAACAGCCGACGGTTTTGAAACTTATGGCGTAACAGGTGTTGCCCTTATTTCATTTATATTACTTGCTGTAACCAGTGTTGAATACCAGATTGAATTACTCGCATGGATATTTGTAATGCGGATTCTAATGATTATAACTTCTATTGTATCCTTTTGGATTAACAGCACGATTACGAATGCCAAATATAAAAATGCTGATGATCTTGATTTTGAAAAACCATTGACTTCATTGGTATGGATCACTTCAATTATGTCAATTCTTGTAACTTTTGCTGCAAGCTATGTATTGATTAAAGACCTGCCTAACAATTTATGGATAAGTCTTTCAGTAATAATTAGCGCAGGCACCCTTGGTGCAGCTCTAATCCCTGAATTTACGAAACTATTTACAAGTCCAAAATCAACTCACGTGGAAGAAGTAGTGGAAGCCTCCAAAAAAGGTGGTGCATCCCTCAATATCCTTTCGGGTTTGGTTTCAGGGAACTTTAGTGCTTTCTGGACCGGGATGGTTTTCTTCCTGTTGATGTTCATTGCATATTATACCAGTACCTTTGGCCTCGATCAATTTATGATCTATCCTTCTATTTTCGCGTTCGGCCTTGTGGCTTTTGGAATGCTGGGAATGGGACCTGTTACCATTGCGGTTGACAGTTATGGCCCTGTAACCGATAATGCGCAATCTATTTATGAATTGTCGTTGATTGAAGAGAACAAAAAAGAGATTATACCTGAAATTGAAAGGGACTTTGGTTTCACACCTGATTTTGAGAAATCAAAATATTTCCTTGAAGCAAATGATGGTGCAGGAAACACCTTTAAAGCCACGGCAAAACCGGTATTGATCGGCACTGCTGTTGTGGGAGCCACCACTATGATTTTTGCTCTGATTTTGGTAATTGAGCGTACATTAGGCGTGAAGCCTGAAGAAATCCTCAACCTGTTGAACCCATATACAATTATGGGGTTCCTATTGGGCGGGGCGGTTATTTATTGGTTTACCGGTGCTTCTATACAAGCAGTAACTACTGGTGCTGCCAAGGCTACGGACTATATCAGGGATCATATCAACCTTGACCCAAATGCACCTAAAAAGGCTGATGTGGAAAAATCAAGGGCTGTTGTGAAAATATGTACCGTGTATGCACAAAAAGGGATGTGGAATATTTTTATCGCCATATTTAGTTTTGCCCTTGCGTTTGCATTTATTTCGGCCCCGACCGAAACCAGTAATGCCCCGGTTGCATTGTTTATAGCCTATCTGCTCTCCATAGCGTTCTTTGGTTTGTTCCAGGCTATTTTTATGGCAAACGCAGGAGGTTCATGGGACAATGCAAAAAAGGTTATCGAGGTTGATATGCAGGAAAAAGGGACTCCTTTGCATGAAGCTGCTGTTGTAGGAGATACTGTTGGTGACCCATATAAAGATACTTCTTCAGTTGCCTTGAACCCTGTAATTAAATTCACAACACTATTCGGATTGCTTGCTATGGAAATAGCAATTTCTGAAAGCTTTAGGGATTTGGCACCTTATTTTGGAGTTGCATTTTTGGCAATAGCCTTATACTTTGTGTACAGGTCATTCTATAAAATGAGGATCAACTAAACAAAAACTTATTTAGAACAAAAAACCCTGCAGCATTGTTGTAGGGTTTTTTTTATGTATTAATCCCTAATTGTTTGAACACCTTTGACATTATATGAATTTTATCACTGTTACTGAATACATTTTAAACCCATCTTTTTATGATTTTTTTCAAAAGAGTAGTTATTGAAAGAATAATGACGCACCTACGGTGCTTGTGTTGGTGATATGCTATTCTCTACCATAATTTCGCATCTACGATGCTTTTCTATCGCACTGGACAATTAGCACCATCGGTGCGAAATTATGGTAGAAATAAATGCAATGTCAAAAAAGCGCCGTAGGTGCGACATTATCATAAAACTTGATTTAATGTTAATTATAAATATGTAATCTGTCGCACACCCAATAAAACAGGTCTGAACTTTTGAAAAGGCACTTAATTTTTGTAAAACCAAAGGCACCAAATTTTTATCATAACCATATATTTTCTGCCACAATGTCCTAAAGTAAGAAATGGCAAGTTATTTGAAAGCCCGAACTCCGTTCGGAAAATTAAGACAAAGGATTTATAATTTTAAAGTAAAATATTATGGGAAAGAAAACATCAAAGAAAGATATAAAAAAAGAGAATAAGAAAGAAACAAATAAAGCTTCTGCCAGCAAACCTAAAGCACAGCAAAAATCTACTAAATCCCAGGAAGTTTCAAAAGAAAAAGAACTACAGGATAAAATTGATGAAATCAACGACAAATATTTGCGGCTGTATTCTGAATTTGACAACTACAGGAAAAGGACCAGCAAAGAAAAACTGGAACTTAGCAAAACAGCTTCTGAAAATATAATAATTGAATTGTTACCTGTTTTGGATGATTTTGAAAGAGCAATAAAATCAACAGAAGACAGTAATGATTGTGCAGCAGTAAAAGATGGCGTAAACCTTATCCATTCCAAGTTTAAAGGAGTTCTGACAAAGAAAGGCCTGGCCGCCATCGAATCCATTGGAAAAGAATTTGATACCGATTTCCATGAAGCAATAACCCAGATCCCCGCACCTTCAAAAAAATTAAAAGGAAAAGTAGTGGATGAAATCGAAAAAGGATATTTATTGAATGAAAAAGTAATCCGGTTCTCAAAAGTTGTTATTGGTAAGTAAAGAAGTACCGGACA
>QMPA01000327.1 GCA_003650365.1 Bacteroidota bacterium
AAAACAGTCATTTTTCCGGAAGTTACGGTCATATATTCTACAGTTGATGTTCCGAATTCATATTCACCAGCTGCCATTACACCTATTGTTACTGCACCTTCTTTATTTTCAAATCCCAGTGATTTTACATTTCCGTCGAAGTATTCATTTGTATCAAACATATTGCTAATTTTTAAGATTAATAATTCTGCTTTAATTTCGGGTAATAATTATTACAAAGAAAACAATTATCAAGATTAGGGTAAAATTAAATTGCCACAGATTCACAGATTGAAATAATTAACTTTTACAAGATAAATCTGTGAATCTGCGGCAATTCGTTTTTAAAAATACAAAAGCGTTCCCCGTATTCACAGAGAACGCTTTAATTAAATTCAGCTTAATAAACTTTAGTCCTCCTGGTGAGGAGTAATCAATTCGATGAGTTCTGGTAAATCCATTCCCAAATCTTTCAGATGTGAGATTTTCGGAACGCCATTTTTGGTCCAGCCTCTTCTTGCATAGACTGCATCCAGTAATTTCTCGTATTGCTCTTCGCGATACTTGCGTGTAATATCACGTTTTTCTTCAGAAGATTTTCCTTCAGGGTTAACACCAATGTCCTCTTTCATTTGTTTGTCGTAGCGTTCTGCCCTCGATTCGTATTCTTCAATAGTAACAGGGCCGGCAGCACGATAAGGTTGCGCATCATATTTTCTAACGCCATAACCTCTTCGCAGGTTAAAAATCCTTTGGAAATTATAAACCCTTTCCGATTGGCGAATCATTTCGTGTTTGTCAAACTCCTGACCGGTAACCGCTTTGAAGATAGTAACGTAATTATCGACATGCTCAGGTACTTTAGCAGGTTCATCGGTTTCTGCATTGGTTGTTGGTTCAACATCATTCCATGGAAGTTTACACAATCCCTGCAATCCAAACCAGGTCCGGAACATCGGGAAATAGTGCAAAGCTTCGGCCTTGTCCTCGAAAGTTGGAATCTGGTTGTTCACCATATCCATAAAAATCAGCCAGGCTTCATCATGCTGCGGGCCTTTGTTCGTCATGGCAAAACCACCTTGCTGTGCCAGCGATTCTTTAGAAATATATTCTGAATATTCCAGGCCTTTGTTTTCCATGCCAATATCCTGAAGGAAATCAGCATCGCCCCATCCTTTCTCAGCGAACATTTCTTTCATCTTACGAACACCCAATCCGGCAATCAATCCGAAGCCTTCGCCACGGGCCAATTGGTGCATCACTTCCATTGCGGAATCAGAATTCCCGAAATTGAGTTTAAAACCACCTGTTCTTTCTTCATTCAAAATACCATTTTCATAGCATTCCATAATAAATGCCATGAGGGTTCCCCATGAAATGGTACAGATGCCGTAGGTATCGCAATAAAAATTGGATTCGATAATGTAATCAGGATTAAAAATGCCACAATTGGAACCGAGTCCGCCGGCGTTTTCGTATTCCGGTCCGTCAACCAAAACTTTCTGTCCGGCATAAGGACCGGTTCTTATTTCATAATTGTCAACACCTTTGGAGCATGACATATTACAACCAATCCAGCAACCGTCAGGAATGCCCTGAGTAAAGCGGCGTTTCCATTCTTCTGAGTCGATATTTTTTATATCGGGATGGCTTCCAAATTTGTAATTATTGGTAGGAAGCAAGTCATAATCATTCATGATTTCCATCAGGTGAGCTGTTCCTTTTGTCTTCATTTCAGCCTGATCGTCATCCAACTCGCGCATTTCTTTGTTGAAAGTTTTCCCTCTTTCCATGATGGCTTTCATGTCGACCACATTATTCAGGTTTCCTTTTACACCCGGAACTTTACAGACCAGCGCCTTGATTCTTTTATCCCGGAAAACAGTTCCGATACCTCCGCGGCCAGCTTGTTTTAATCTTACATTCTTGCGTTTTGAATCAAAGAAACTAAAGTTGAGCATGCCAATAAATGAATGCTCGGCTGCTTTACCGGCCGAAACGACGGCAATATTTTTCCTGTCACGGTCATCATCAGCATACATTTCGGTAAGTTGCTCAGCAAGAACGTGGCTGTCAACAGCTTCGGCGGGTGCTTCCAAAATTTCGATTTTGCCATTCACACCATCAATGAAAATGATGATGTCCTTTTCGGCTTTTCCCTGAAGTTCTAAGGCATCAAAGCCTGAGAATTTTAAAAATGGACCAAAATATCCACCAACATTACTATCAATAACAGAATTCGTCAATGGAGAAATACTTACCACCAAAGATTTTCCGGTTCCGGAATATTGTGTGATTCCACAGATTGGCCCGCCTGCAATGATAATTTCGTTTTCAGGATCGTTCCATTTTGTGTCGGGTTTTGTGGCATCCCACAAATACCTTAAACCATATCCTTTTCCACCAATGAATTTTTCCCTCATTTCGGCAGGAACGTCTTTTGACTTGATGGTGTTATCCGATACATTAATATAGAGTGTTTTATCAATATAGCCCTTTACGATGGGTGCAATATCGTAGTTCCACTCTTTTAATAATTTGTGCTGTTTTTTGATTTCTTCAAAATTCATTGCAGTGTATTTTATTGTTTCTGATTTTCCTTTTAAAATGCAAAAACAAAAATAGGAAATATTACAATGAACATGACGAAAAGTGCTAATAATCAGATATGCAAATTGAAGCATAACGGGTTTTTAGTTTAGCTTATGTGAAAGAAAATGACCCTAAGCTATTTATACTTCTGTGACAAAAAACTTAAAACAACCTAAAAGATGTATTTTTGATTATTCTAAAACAATTCGTGGTGTACTCCCGAAGTATTGAATCATCAACATGAATTTCAATCAAATAAAAGAAAGACTAAAAGACAAAACCGTAGGCATTGCCGGATGTGGTGGATTGGGTTCAAACTGTGCGGTTGCCCTCGCAAGGGTAGGAGTGGGCAAACTCATTATTGCGGATTTTGATATAATTGAGGAAAGCAACCTGAACCGGCAATACTATTATCACAAACAAATTGGCCTTAAAAAAGTGGATTGTCTTTCTGAGAATATTCAACTCATAAATCCAAATGTAAAAGTTGAAACGCACGATATTATACTTGATTCAGATAACATTATTGATATTTACCAAAACTGCGATGTGATTGTGGAAGCTTTTGACAAAGCCGAGATGAAACAAATGATTATTGAGACAGTTTCAGAACACCTTTCACAAACTCCTCTCATAATCGGGCTTGGAATGGCCGGCTGGGGTGACAGTAATTCAATACATTGCAGGGAATCAGATAATTTGTTTATTTGTGGTGATGAAGAAAAAGAGGTGTCGGACGACCTACCGCCTTTGGCTCCACGAGTTGGTATTGTTGCAAATATGCAAGCAAATACTGTTCTGGAACTATTCCTAAAAAACACATAGAATGGACATCACCCTAAATAACAGGCCTCAATTTTTTGATGAAAACAGGCTGACCATTGCTGAAATTCTTAAACTAAAGAAGTTCTCTTTTAAGATGTTGGTGATAAAAGTAAACGGAAA
>QMPA01000328.1 GCA_003650365.1 Bacteroidota bacterium
CTAGTTATTAGCTGTTCCCGGTGAAGGTTCACGGCTACTGCCCATTGTGAAAACAACCCATGGTGCAAGACTTCCATCACCATCACGGCCTGATGAATTATCAGTTCCTGGATTTGGTACATCGCAACCTGAATCGCAATAAGTAAAACCTTCGGTCAAAGTAACACCATCTTCAGAAATTCCAACGGCTTCACCACCACCACTCAGTTTAAAATTGGTGTGTAATCCTTCTCCAACACCATCACAAATGATAACAAGAAAACCATGGGGGGCAACCATTGTACCGGCTGGTAACTGGTATTTAACAGGGTCAGCTAAATCATCGGTAACATACCATCCACCTATATCAATGGCTGCTTCTCCTGTATTGTATAATTCAAACCAATCGGGTTGGTCACCGTTGTCGCCGGGTACGTCCCAACTGTCGTTGCTTGCCATAAGTTCGTTGATTACAACAGATCCTGCGACAGGTTCACTTCCATCATTAGGTGCTCCCGGTGTTTTACTTGCCAATACATCCCAATTACCCGTTCCATCAGTTTTACGTCCGAAAGATTTGTCATCGGCCAATCCGTTGAAATCGTCTGATTCATCAACTAATTCTTTACTGGGATTATAGATGGCAACGGTATTGTCTTTGGACGAACTCAGTCCCATATCGATAAATATTTTACCGTCAGCAATTGAAGTTGGAATATCTGTACCACCAGCATCGGCAGCACCACAAATCAGCACAAGAAATCCTTTCGGGGGAATAGTGGTAACACCAGCTTCACCATCAGGAATTTGCTGATAATCTGCTTCATCTCCGGCAGCGTCTGTAATAAACATGCCGGCAATATTTACTGCTTTACTGCCATTGTTGTAAAGTTCGATCCAATCGGCAGGACTGCCTGATTCATCCATAAAATAAACGTCAGAAGTATCTTTGGTAATCAATTCGTTAATTACAATATCACCATAATTTTCTGGTGGTGGTGGTTCAGGAACAGCTTGCTCATCTTTTACACAGCCCGAAAATAGTAAGACCGCTATGACAGGTATTAAAAAATATTTTTTCATCTCTTTTTAATTTAATTGTTTACAATTTCTTGATTTAGAATGCAATTAAAATCCTTGCCTGGATGGTATGAAAGTCAATTCCACCTTCACCGGTAGGTGTGATATCGTTTCCATTATCATCCACATCAAAGGTTTTGTATTTACCTTTACCATCAGCCCAACGGTCGTGGTTTACAAAGGCATAATTCAGCATAAACTTTACATTGTAGTTGAAGTAATAACTCAAACCCAATGTATAAGTTTCGCCAGACCCACCGGGAAGGTAAGGCACAAGTTCACCTTCTTTAAAGGTATTGGCATTCATATAGGAATATCTCAATGCTACTTCAAAAGCACCTTTGTTGTTGTTTCTGAAATCGATTTGTGAGAATTCAGCATCAGCCATATTGTAGTAATAGTCGCCACCTTTGATTATCCATGACCCCATCACATAAAATCCACCCAGTTTCACTTTGTCTTCGCCTTCTGGTAATTTGTCAACATCCTTTTGAATCCGGGTCATGATATATTCACCCTGAACGCGGAAATTCTTAATGGCAAAAGCAGCTTCGGTACCGACAATAACTTTTGTCTGGGAATGTTCCATCCAGTCGGTATCAATATATTTCTTGCGGTTGATTTCTGTTTCGGCATTTTCACCATAACGGAAACTGTTTATTGGGTCGCCCAATTCCTGAATTTTTGGAGTTCTGTATGAACCTGCGACACCAAAGTGCAACACCATTTTATCCTTCTTAATAGGTGCCCATCCAAAACGTCCTGTGACAGACCATCCGGCATTGGTGCCTTTTTTCTTGTTCTGATCCCTGATTAAATCGTTGGCAATATTGCTTGAAAATACACCACCTTCAAAGAAAATATGATTGGTAAAGACTTTATAAGCAATACCCAAATGGCGCGAAGGGGCCTGCTCGGTAGCATAAGGCCTTTCCATAAATGTGATATAACGCGAGGTGGTCATGGTTTCCATGGAGAAAGGCTCCCGGAAATTACCAGCTTTAATCTGCCAGTTTTTTCCAATATAACGAACGTAGGCATCTTTAATGTCAACGCCATTGTTACCAAAATCAAAATCAATTTCGCCACCCCAATGTCCCCAAAGGATTGCTTTAATGGCAAAACGCATGCGGCGGATGTTTACGCCATTACCAATGGCATTTTCATCTCCCTGGTAAGTGTTGTCGCCAAAATACATGGCGCCGTCAAAATACACGCGGTTGTCGAACCAATATTTAAATCTTTTGTCGGTAGATGAAAACATTAAAATACCATCCCTTGATTCGGGATTCAGGCTAACACGTACGCCAACTTCCTGTCCGTAATCGTTCATTTCTTTTTTGGCACTCAAATAAACAGTGATGTTACCGGCTTTATTTACTGTAACAGTTTCTACTGCATATTTATCTCGTGTGAATACCAGGTCAACAGGAAATGATTGTACTTCCAACTGGAAGTCCCCGTTTCCATCAGTAATGACGGTGGAGGCATCATCGCCTTGAATTTGAACCGCAACACCCCTCATTGGTGTTTGCATACCGGCAGGAAATACTCTACCACTTACGATGTTTTTGTCTTGTGCAAAAACATTCGCGCTCATCAGGAAAAGAACCATCAATCCCAGTAGCGACATTTTTTTGTACATACTTTTCATATTATCAATTTATTTATAAATAATTGGTTTATTGATTTCGTGGACAAATTAACGGCAATACCTATTGCATCGCAAAAAAATGACCTATACACAGACACTACAAGGGGGAGTTTTTTACCCTCAAAGACCCTGTGCTAAAGCACAGGGCAACTGATGAGATTGAATGAATAACTCATCAGTTGCCCCGGCCTTCAGGCCGGGGGAGGATTAAAACTCCCGAATAAATTCGCTCAGATTTATTTTTGAAGAAACCCGCAGTTTTTTCCGCAGGCGATAGCGGTTCATCTCTACGCTTTTGGGTGAGATATTGAGGATGGATGCAATTTCTTTGGAGGAAAGATTTAGGCGTAAGAGTGCAGCGAGTCGTTTTTCGTTTTCTGTTATTGTGGGGAATGACTCTGCTAATCGATGCAGGAAATTGCTGTGTTGCTGGTTGATAAACATCTGGAATTTCTCGCGGTCGCGATCGATGGAAAGGTTTTGGGTAATCATTAATGAAAGCCGGTTAAAAATCAAACGGTTTTCCGGTTCCCTGACTGAAGATTTACTATGAACAATTTCCTTTTTCAAATCATTCAGGAATTCATTTTTTTGGATGATGCTCATGGCCATGGTTACCATTTCGCTTTGCCTGAATTTAAGCTCTTTGTCCAAATCTTGTTGTTTGTTAATGGTTTCCTGAACATTTTGTTCGAGCAGCGAAACTTTTTTGCGGTATTTTCTTTCCAGTGATTTAAAATCTATTTCCTTGTCTTTAAACTTCTCGCGTACTGCATGCAGGTAAAAAAGCA
>QMPA01000329.1 GCA_003650365.1 Bacteroidota bacterium
GACCGGTGGCAATGCTCAGTGCAATGATTTTAGCAGAATCAATCACACTGCCACCACCAAGGGCTACAATTACATCTATCTTTTTTTCACGACCAAGCGCAGCAGCTTTTTCCACATCCTCTATAATTGGGTTGGGTTTGATTCCCGAATATTCAAAAACCTTTAGCCCTGCATTCTTCAATTGTGCCATCACTTTATCGTAATAGCCATATTTTTTTACAGAACCCTGTCCGTAAATCAGTAGCACTTTATTCCCGTATTGTTTAACGGTTTCCCCTAAGGTGTCGGCCACATCTTTCCCAAAGTGCAGTTTAACCGGATTATAAGCTGTGAAATTTTTCATAGTGCTATTTTTAAAAAGTCAAAGGTAAGAAAATGACACGCTAATTTTAGTAGTGATTTTGATTTCCTGGACAATAAACCCAAAACAATTGTTAATAATCTGTTAAATTGTAAGAAAATCAAAGTATTCCCGTCTGCATTTCTAATTTTGAATTTATGATGAAAAACAAACTCCTCATTTCAATGACCGGTTTTTTACTGGTTATTATTTCGATAACTGAATATGGTTGTAAACATGAGCCTGTTATCCCAACTGAATCCCCGGAAACATGCGATATGGAAAATATCAGTTTCGCTTCGACGATAGAGCCGGTCTTGAAAAACAACTGCTATGGTTGCCACAGTAGTATTACACCCAATGGAGGAATTGATTTAACCGATTTCAATGTACTTGCTGAATTAGTTGTCAATGGTAAACTTTCAGGGGTTATCAATCGTGAAACAGGATACTCGCCCATGCCTCCCGGTTTTGCTTTGGACAGTTGCACGGTAAAACAAATTGACAGATGGATTGCAGATACAGCAGCTACAATTATTGGCGATTGCGATACCTTGAATGTAACTTATACAGGAACAGTTTATCCGATCTTACAAGCCAATTGCAACAGTTGCCACAGTGGAACTTCCCCTGCTGGAGGACTTGATTTTACCGATTACGATCAATTGGCAATAATTGCGCAAAATGGTGCATTAATGGGAAGTATTCAGCATTTGGAAGGTTTTTCACCCATGCCACAAAACGCTGATGTATTGGATGATTGTTCAATTGCACAAATAGGCATTTGGGTAAGAGACACTACTTATACACCTCCCGGTGGCGGCAACGACCACCCTTGCGATCCAGATACAGCTTACTTCCAAAACCAGGTTTTGCCTTTGCTGATTTCCAATTGTGCTACATCCGGTTGTCATGATGCGGCTTCACATGAAGATGGTGTCATTTTGGTTGATTATACTTCAGTCATGCAGACGACAGAAGTGAAACCCGGAGATCCTTTTGACAGCGAATTGTATAAAGTACTAATTGAAGATGAAGGTGATGAAATTATGCCTCCTGCTCCGGCTTCACTAACGATGGGGCAAATCGACCTGGTTAAAGAATGGATTCAACAGGGTGCTTTGGATAATTCATGCGATGATTGCGATACGACAAATGTTACTTTTTCAGCTTCGGTTTGGCCTGCGCTCGAAACAAATTGTATGGGTTGTCACAGTGGCGCTACACCGGCAGGAAACATTCCTATTACCAACTTTAACGAAGTTTTCGAAATAGCCAATAATGGGAAATTATTGGGAAGCATCAGGCATAACATAGGTTTTTCACCCATGCCAAAAAATGGAACAAAATTATCAGATTGTAAAATCAAAGAAATAGAAATTTGGATAGCAGATGGTACACCGAATAATTAACAAGACAATAGTATTGATGGCCTTTTTATTTGTGGCTTCGTTGCAATCGTGTTATTACGATAATGAGGAAGACCTTTATCCGCAGCCACCACCTTGCGACACAAGTTTTATCACTTATTCGGAAAGTGTTTGGCCTGTGATTAACGACAACTGCACCAATTGCCACAGTGGCAGCGCCCCAGCTGGAAACATCAGCTTATCGAATTACGATGAGATCGTTGCATCAGCTAATAATGGGAGCTTATTGGGAACGATTCGTCATGACGCAGGATGGTCGCCCATGCCAAAAGGAGGAGCAAAATTACCTGACTGCGACATCAAAAAAATTGAAATGTGGGTGGCCGATGGTTCGCCGGATAACTAATAAAATAGTGGTCAGACGACTATATACCGCAACGAAATTGTCGTCCGACCACTTTTAACTAATTACCAAGTGGTCGGACGACTGTTTGACTTGGAGTATAGTCGTCTGACCACCTGATACTTAAAATTGAGAGCAGATGAAAAAACTAAAAATAATTCTTGGAATTCTTGTCGTTATCGGAATACTTGGTGGCATTTACGGCTGGTTCTTTGTGTACAATAAGCCACACCGCGATTATGAAAACGCGAAAGCCGATTACAGCATCGTAGCCATTGATTGCTACCAGAAATATGCTTCTCTCGCTGAGGGTACGGAAAATATCTACACCGGAAAAATGCTGGAAATCTCAGGTATTCCGAGTAAAGTAGAAACCAGCGATTCACTTTGTGTGATCGTGTTTGTTTTTAATGAAGGCATGTTTGGGGATGAAGGTATTCGATGTAGCATGTTGCCCGGCCATCACGAAAAAGCAAAATTATTAAGTATGAATGAAACAGTAAATATTAAAGGATTCTGTTCAGGCTACAACGGTACTGATGTTGTACTTGAGCATTGTTCGATAGTGAGAAAATAATAAGACTTAGCTCTTCCAGATTTGCAATCTGGAAGTAAGGGGCTTAAGATTTATAATCTTAATAATAGGGATTACAAATCCCGATCAGCCTGAAGATCGCTTCACCCCGCCCACAGTCTATTACGCTGTGTTCGCGATGACGATACACAAATAAATAATTAGAATAAAAACCATAATATAACAACCATGAAAAAATCAATACTTCTATTACTTGTACTGACATCAGTGTCAACAACATTTTACGCACAGCGATTTATCACCAAAACCGGTCATATTTTCTTTTATTCGGAAGCGCCCATGGAGACCATAGAGGCCCATAACAAACAAGTGAATGCCGCATTGGACATTAAAACCGGTGATATGGTTTTTAAGGTTTTGATGAAATCATTCATCTTCGAAAAAGCTTTGATGCAAGAACATTTCAATGAAAACTATGTTGAAAGCGATAAATTTCCCAATGCTACCTTTAAAGGAAAAGTGACAAATCTGGAAGAGATTGACTTCTCGAAAGCTGGAAAATATCCGGCACGCGTGGAAGGGACGTTGACAATCCATGGGAAATCAAATCCTGCAAAAGCCACTGGTAAATTTGTGGTTGGTGATGACATGATACACAGCAGTTCGAAATTCAATATTGAAATTGCCGATTACGACATCAGCATCCCCGGTGCGGTTACAGGAAAAATTTCGGAAGAAATAGAAATTACCGTTGATGTAAAATTGAAGGAATACAAGAAATAAAGCCCAAAACTCAAATTGCAAAAATCAAATTAATGAAAAAGAATACATTCTATTTCTTTATTATTA
>QMPA01000330.1 GCA_003650365.1 Bacteroidota bacterium
CCTTCCAACGTTCGCAGAACCTGGAAGCGTCAAATTGCTGACAACTAAAAACTGACAACTAAAAACATGGGATTATTCGATCAAGATAAATGGCAGGAAATATTTTTCGCACTGAAGAAGAATAAACTGCGCACTTTCTTTACAGCCTTTGGGGTGTTCTGGGGTATTTTTATGCTGATTATTATGTTGGGTTCTGGTAAAGGTTTAAGCAATGGAGCCACCCAGGGAATGGGTGATATGGCCACCAATGCCATGTTCGTTTGGACCCAGCAAACAACAGTTCCTTACAAAGGTTTCCCAAGGGGGCGGCGCTATAATTTTGACAATGACGATACCAAAGCGCTGCTTGATAATATTTCTGAAATCGAATATCTCGCCCCACGTTTACAAACCCGCGGAAGAGGAGCTGGCAATAACGTAGTACGAGGGGAGCGCACGGCATCTTTTTCTATCCAGGGCGATTATCCTGCTTACAATTTGATCGATCCCGTAAATATTGAACAGGGCAGGTTCATCAATGATCTTGATATTAAAGATAAAAGAAAAAATATCGTCATCGGAACGAGGGTTTATGACGAAATGTTCGAAAAAGGAGAAGACCCCATTGGTGAAAACATTCGCATTCAAGGTGTTTATTTTAATGTAGTTGGTGTGTTATCTTCCAAAAAAAATGACCGTCAGGCAGAAGAAGAAAACAGCAATATTGTAATGCCATTCACCACCATGCAACGTACCTATAATTTTGGAAACCGGGTGGGTTGGTATTCCATTACGGTAGATGAAGAATATAAATCTTCAGTGGTGCTTGAAGAAGTGAAAGAATTATTAAAAAGCCGGCACTCAATTGCTCCTTCTGACGACCGGGCGGTTGGTTCATTTAACCTGGAAGAAGAGTTTCGTAAAATGTCCTCTCTTTTTACCGGGATTGATACCCTGGTGTGGATTGTAGGTATTGGCACTTTGCTTGCTGGTGTAATTGGTGTAAGCAATATTATGCTCATTGTTGTCAAGGAACGGACAAAAGAAATTGGAATTCAACGAGCATTGGGTGCCACGCCTTATCAAATAAAAAGCCAAATTGTAATCGAAGCAGTTTTTTTAACAACAATAGCCGGTTACGTTGGTTTGACGCTTGGCGTTGGTGTTTTGGAATTGATTAGCACATTACTGGCTCAATCTGGCGCAAGCAGCGATATGTTTAACAATCCAAATGTCGATTTTAACAAAGCGATTACAGCTTTAATCATACTTGTTTTTGCCGGTGCCCTGGCAGGACTGATTCCCGCTCAAAGAGCAGTTCAATTAAAACCAATTGATGCGTTAAGGGATGAATGATAGAATGAAAATATTATAAAACTAACGCCGCGGCGTGAATAAAATCCAAAAAACGAATAAAAATGAAAACATTTTTTAAAATATTAGGAGCAGTAGTCATCCTCGGCATTTTTGCATACACCATTTATTTCCTTTATGAAAAATCACAAACAAAACCAATCATTTATGAAACCACCACAGCCTTTGTGAGCAATATTATTAAAAAAACAACAGCAACAGGTTCAGTAGTCCCACGTAAGGAGATCGAAATTAAACCCGTTGTTTCAGGTATTGTTGATGAAATTTATGTTGAAGAAGGAGCCATGATTAAGAAGGGGGATTTGATTGCAAAAATCCGGATTATCCCGAATATGATCAACTTGAACAATGCCAAATCTCGTGTAGATATGGCCAAAATTAATCTGAAAGATGCCAAACGGAATTATAACCGCCAGTTGGGTTTATTCGAAAAAGGGGTCATTGCCAAAACTGATTTTGAAGGTTATGAAGTGGCTTACGAAAACTCCAAAGAAGAGTTGGAAACGGCTGAAGAAACACTTGAATTAATTCAGGAAGGACAGATTAAAAAGAAAGGTTCTGCCACCAACACACTAGTAAAATCAACCATTACCGGGATGGTGCTTAATATTCCCATCGAGGTTGGCGATCAGGTTATCGAATCCAATAATTTCAGTCCTGGAACAACCATTGCATCTGTTGCCGATATGGGAGAAATGGTATTTGAAGGAAATATTGACGAATCGGAAGTTGGTAAAATTCAGGAAGGAATGCCTTTGATTTTAACCATCGGTGCTTTAGAGGACGTTTCGTTTGACGCAACATTAGAGAAGATTTCCCCAAAGGGTTTCGAAATCAACGGGGCAGTACAATTTGAAATCAAAGCCGATGTTCAATTGCAAAAAGACCAATTTGTAAGAGCCGGTTACAGTGCCAATGCTGACATTGTACTCGACAGGGTTGACAGTGTTTTAACCATTTCCGAAAGCGTTCTAAAATTTGATGATGACACTACTTATGTAGAAGTAGAAGTTGGAGATCAACAGTTTGAAAAACGAATTATCGAAACCGGTTTGTCCGATGGCATCAATATCGAGGTAAAATCTGGTTTGAAAGAAGACGATAAGATTAAGAAAACATCTTAGATACTTGGTAAAATATATGCTTACGATGAAAGTTTTCTCAAAAAATTCTGGGACAACCTTTTTTGCTTTGAATTACGGAAGAATAAATATTACCAAGTATTTGTTTCCTTTTAATTGCGATACCTAAAAAACAATTACATTTGCGTTACGAGTATTTTTAGATGTAAAACAATCTAACCCAATTGTATAATGCTTTCAATTTTCAAGAAAAAAGACGTAAAAAATACAAGAGGACTTTCTTACTACGACCGGGTAAGCTTAGTTCACAACCTAAACGATTTAATTTCAGTTACAAATCCCGAATCAGTACAACAGCACAACACATCGGAAACCATTAAATACAATGGTGTGGCATTAAGCGAGATAACCGAAGAAAAGGTGATGGATATGTTTGATAAACCTGATTTTGTAATTGATGAAGTAGAAACGCAAAAGGACTATAAAGTTATGTTTTACAGACATACAGTCGATAAATTTAACTTTTTATTGCAATTTCACTTTTACAAAAGTCATTTCTTTTTTGTGAGCAATACGATATCAACAGCCGGACCACTTTCAAATGCAGATACTGAAAAACTAATACAGCGACTTGCAACTAAATATGGATTGGATCTAAAACGGGACGCCCGAAAAAACTATGACATTAAAATTACCGATAAATCCAATAACATTATTAAAATTATAGATGAGGTAAGTTTTAAAATGAACTATATCAATAATTCTGCGACAAATCAACAACTAATGAATAATCCTGATTTTTTCTCAACTGAACCGGAGGAAGATACTGAAGCCCAAATTGATGATTATATTTAAATCAGGAAAAAACTTACCCTTAACTTTTTGTGTCGTTTTATCACTTCTTCCCTCCAAATGAACACCCGCGAAATAGTTTTTAACCTGAGTTCGATATAACAAATGCTGATACAGAATAACTTATGTCTTGATAATCATTTCTTAGTGTTTTCTTTGTGTCTTTGTTCCGATAGCTATCGGAATAGTGGCAGAATATTTAGCC
>QMPA01000331.1 GCA_003650365.1 Bacteroidota bacterium
GGTCATGGGGATAGTGAAGAAGATGGTTTTTCCTCCATGCTCAAATTTGCCGAGGATATTTGTGCAAGTATTGATTATGTAGTTGATGTCAGGGAAAATACAAACCAGGATATTTACTTACTTGGTCTGTCAATTGGCGGTGCAGCTTCGGTTTATTCGGCAGCACGCGACAACAGAATAAAGAAAGTAATTACCATTGGTGCACCGGCAAATCCTGCTGATGTGATGGCTTATCAGTTGAAAAAAAAGCATATTCCCCGTCCATTTATCTGGTTGCTGTTCGAGATCATTCAGTTCAAAATTGGTATTCGGTTTAAGAATCTTTCTGCCGAAAACAACATCAGTCAGGCCACATCAGAATTCTTAATTATTCATGGCGACAAGGACAGAGTTGTATTGCTTGACCAGGGCAAAAAACTGTTTCGCGCTACAAAACAAGAGAATGCTGAATTTTGGGTTATTCCCGATGCAGGCCATTCCAATTGTCATTATAAGCCCGGATTTTGGGAAAAGATACTTGGTTTTTTAAAAGAAGGAAAATAGTAGTTTTGAGCAGGGAAATATTTTCGCACGATAAAAACAACAAATGAAACGCTGGCACATCCTCATCCTAAGCATATTTTCCGGACTTCTGCTTGCAGCAGCCTGGCCGGTAAACGGATTTACTCCTTTGATTTTCGTTGCATTGGTTCCCTTATTTTTCGTGCAACAATATCTGGGCGACCACAATAAACGCGGGATGTTTTTATATGCCTGGCTTGCTTTTCTGATTTGGAATGTATTGACTACCTGGTGGATATGGTATTCAACCGATGTGGGCTCAGTAATGGCTTTTATCTTAAATGCCTTATTTTCCGCTACTATCTTTTATCTTTTTCATCTATCAAAAAAGAAACTTTTTAACAATAAAAAAGGTTGGGGAATCCTTATTTTTTACTGGATTACATGGGAATATTTTCACATGAACTGGGAACTTACCTGGTCGTGGTTGAACCTTGGGAATGTTTTCGCTTCGCAAAGCAAATGGATTCAATGGTATGAATACACCGGTGCTTTGGGCGGAACGGTTTGGGTGATTGCTGTCAATATTCTGGTTTTTCAAGCTATAAATTATTTTCTGAAAAAGGATTATTCCAAAGCTTTTAAGCTGACTGTTAGTGGGGTCGTCTTTCTAATTACTATCCCCATTTTACTTTCCTACATTATTTACAATACTTACGAAGAAGAAGAAAACCCGGTTGAAATTGTTGTCGTCCAACCCAATACCGATCCTTATAATGTGCAGTTCGATCATTCTCCATTGGTATTGTTGGAAAAGAATTTAAGCCTTGCAGAACAAAAAATTACGGATAATACAAAGTATGTTGTCTTCCCCGAATCGACGCTTTACGATGGCAACCAAAGTATTTGGGAAGGCCGGCTGGAACGCTCCCCATTGCTCAAACGATTACAGGAGTTCATCGCTGAAAATCCACAAATTACAATTGTCATTGGCGCGTCAACCCATCGTGAATTAAGAGATAGAGAGAAGAAAACACATGCGGTCCGAAAGTTTCGTGATGCTGACAAATACTACTATGCTTACAATACGGCTTTTCAAATAGATAGCAGTACAAATATTCAAATCCACCACAAATCGAAATTGACACCCGGCGTGGAAAACATGCCTTCGTGGGGAATATTGAAACCAATTGAAAAACTGGCCATCAATCTGGGTGGTACCACCGGAAGCTTAAAAACTGAAGAAAACCCCGTTATTTTTACTGATTTAGAAAACATCCAAACATCGCCCATTATTTGCTACGAATCGGTTTACGGTGAATTTACAGCCAAAACCATTCGCAAAGGCGCTGGTCTTATTTTTGTAATCACCAATGATGGCTGGTGGGGAAATACGCCCGGCCACAAACAACATTTTTCATTTTCGGTGCTTCGGGCAATCGAAACAAGGCGCAGTGTGGCCCGCTCGGCCAATACCGGCATTTCAGCTTTTATTAACCAGCGTGGCGATGTTTTTCAAAAAACCGAATACTGGGTGCCTGCTGTTATCCGGCAGGAAATCAATGTGAATAACAAACTAACTTACTATGTAAAAAACGGTGATTACATTGCCCGCATTTCAGCATTTGTAAGTGCGCTGGTTTTGATTATTTCTTTTGTTCAGGGGTTTCTGAAGAAAAAGAGAGCACAATAAACCCAGACGAATTCAGTTTTTCAATTACAATTTTTTAAGTTTTAACGAATAAAAAAGTAGTAATTTTGCTGCTTATGGAAGATGAATCATTCAAACAGGAGTTAGACGAACTGTTCAGACTTTTTAAAAAAGTGATGGAGACCAGACCGATGGAAGAAATTCCTGGCGTGAACAAAGCGATGCTTCAACAGTTTCAATTCTTTTTTAGCAATTACGAGAATATGAAAGACCAGATTGCCTCCCAACTTCAGGGACAATTTGGTGACTCGGTAAAGCAAATGGTACGGACACTTATTGAACAATTACGTGAAGAAGTGGGTGATGATGAATTGCTGTCAGGTACAGAACCAGAGGTAGAACTTGAGGAAGCAAAACCGATACTTGAAATCTCCGGTAGTAATGTTGAAGAAGAGATGAAGAAAATTGACGAGCTCTTGAAAAAACCAAATCTTACTGAAGAACAGATTAATGAGCTGTTGGACAGAAGAGCCATGCTACAATAGTTCCGTGTCCGTTTAAACAACCTTCTACCCCTGAATATCCCATGACATTCAATCCAAAAAAACTGCTTTCAAACTACTTCAAAAAGAAGAAACCATTCGGCATAATTACTGACTTGCTTTTTGTGGTACTACTTTTACTTTTCGTCATTCCGGCCACCCGAAAAGACACTGCCGCTTTTTTTATTCGACTGACTTCATTTTCTGCATCAACATTAGATTCGGATGAACAGTTTGCCGTCAATTTCCAAACCCTTGACTGGCAACTTTATGACCTGCAAGGGAACAATGCTTCATTCGAATCTTTAAATGATAAACCCATATTTTTAAATATCTGGGCTACCTGGTGTCCGCCTTGTATTGCCGAGATGCCAAGTATTCAAGCGCTTTACGAGGATTATGGTGATAAAGTCAATTTTATTATCGTCAGTAATGAAGCCCCGCAAAAGGTACAGCACTTTGCAAAAGATCAACAATACGAAGGCCTTCCTTTTTACCTTTCGGCTTCGCTTCCGCACGATTTTTCCACCAACAGCATTCCGGCAACTTTTATCGTGAGTAGCGATGGGCGGGTTTTGGTTAGTAAAAAAGGTGCAGCGCGCTGGAATTCGGGAACAACCAGAGATTTACTCGATAAATTGATAAACGAATAGCATGTATTAGTATCCTTTCAAATACTATCTTTGCCAACGAAAAAAAATGAATATGAAAAAAATACTTTTTCTCCTCACAATATCCTTTACTCTTTTCCTAAGCACAAATAC
>QMPA01000332.1 GCA_003650365.1 Bacteroidota bacterium
TGAATACTACATCTAAGATACTGGTTCTCAGGCTAAATATTTAATCACCGTATTATATGTTATTGACATTCCGTTGTTTATATCTATGTGCTTTTACCCAATCTTAACTCTTGATTCGCATTAGTAGTTGTTAGTTAGTATTTGTGTTAGTTGTCGTATTTTGTTCCTCGCCTTCCTGAATTCTTAATTGCCTTTATTAGGCCATTAATCATTCTGCCAATCTCATCTGCGTTGGCATAGAGGTTTTTAAATTCTGATTCGGAAATAAATTTCTTGTCAAGAGAACGATAAAGTTGCGATTTTAACTCAGCATCTGAACCATTTGATATCCACAGGTATTGAATAAATTCCTTATTTCCGCCTCTTCCATGTCCTTCTGCAATATTATCCATAACAGAACCTGATGAACCAAGCATCTGGTTTTTTAGTCTGCTGTCATCGTAGAAGCATTTTTTTTTTGTGATGGTATCAATGTCATCAGCTTGTGTTCGAGCTTTCTGCCAAACAAGAATATCTTCAAATTTCTTGAATATTGCCATTTTTAGCTTTATTGGTTATTCTGTTTTTTTTTACTTATCAACTCCCAACTGCCAACTCCCAACTCCCAACTCCCAACTGCCAACTGCCAACTGCCAACTCCCAACTGCCAACTGCCAACTCCCAACTTCTTTCTCTCACCAATCAATCTCCGTTTTCATAGATTTAGTTGCCTTGGCTTTTTGTTTTTGTAGTTCCTCCAGTGTTTTCTTTTCGTCGTTTTTTAATGCATCCAGCATGCGCTGTGCATCTTCCTTTGATATTTGTTGCGGTTGTGGCTGCTGGTCTTTTTGCTGATCGTCTTTCTTGTCCTGATTTTGATCCTTTTTGTCCTGATCTTTTTTATCCTGGTCTTGATCCTGTTTATCCTTGTCCTGTTCTTTATCCTGATCCTGTTTGTCTTTATCCTTGTCCTGATCTTTGTCTTGATCTTGATCCTGATTCTGTTCTTGCTGTTGTTGTTCGTCTAACTTCTTACGTGCGTAGGCCAGGTTATATTTTGCATCCTGGTCGTCAGGTTTCAGGCGAAGGGAGTTTTTATAAGCTTCAATACTCTCTTTGTACTTTTGTTCTTTCATCAGGCTGTTTCCCAGGTTATAGAAGGCGCCGGCTTTTTGTTCGTCGGAATGCACACCTTCTGCTACTTCTGCAAATAATTTTCCAGATTCCTCGAAATTTTCCTGCGCATACATGGCATCTCCCAAATTGAAAGTACCTTTATAATAGCCTGGCTTTTTATCAAGAGCCTTGCGGTATTCAATTTCTGCATCCGAAAAATTGCCATCCTCAAATTGGCTGTTTCCTTCACGTACCATCTTCTTTTCGCTTTGCGCGGAAAGATTAATGGCCATGAGGCTGAGGCTTATGAGTATGATTAAGTGTTGTTTCATTTTCCCTCTTGTTTACCAAAGAAATCAAATTTGTTTGCCCAACTTGCTTTTCTGCGTGCGATAAGTAGTTCAAAAATTAGTAGCAATAATGCAAGGGCAAGATAAATCTGGAAGCGGTCTTCATAATCGGTAAACTGCTTGCTTTCTATTTCTCCCTTTTCAATCTGACTGATTTCATTGAACAGTTTTCTTAATCCTGTACTGGCATTATTTGCCCGGGCATAAGCCCCATCCCCGGCGGCTGCAATTTGCCGCAACATGTCTTCGTTGAGTTTAGTAATAACTGTTTTTCCCTGCCGGTCTTTTTTGAAGCCGGTTCGATTTCCATAATTATTATAAACCGGAATTGGTGAACCTTCCGGTAGTCCCATCCCAATTGTAAAAACTTTAATGCCTTGTTCTGCTGCTTTTTTGGCTGCGCTGATGGCATCGTCTTCATGGTTCTCTCCATCAGTAATAATGATAATGGCTTTGTTGTGTTCAGTGTCGCCAAATGACCCGGCTGCCATATCGATGGCTTCGCCGATGGCCGTTCCCTGGGTTGGGACAATATCGGTGCTAACTGCCGATAAGAAAAGTTTAGCGGCAGAATAATCTGTAGTCAGTGGTAGTTGTTTGTAGGCGTTTCCTGCAAAGATGATGATTCCCAAACGGTCGCCCTGTAATTTGTCAATCAGGCTGGAAATAGCCATTTTGGATCGTTCGAGCCGATTGGGTTTGATGTCTTCGGCAAGCATCGAATTGGAAACATCAAGTACCAGCATCAGATCAATTCCCTCTCTTTTTACTTTTTCTAATTTCGAGCCAACTTGCGGATCAGTGATTCCCACGACAAGAAGTACAAATGCAATAAGTATTAATGCAAATTTGAATTTTGGCTTACCATTAGATACTTGCGGCATCAGCAGCGCGATGGTTTTTTTGTCACCAAATCGCTTGATTGCCCGCTTTTTCCAATTGTTGTAAAACCAAAAGGCAAACAGAAAAAAGAATACCAGCAGAAGCAGGTAGAAGTATTCCGGATGTGCGAATCTGATCATGGTCTATTTATTATTCTTTTGCGTTAAGATTGTATAAAATCTTCAAGGTCAACTTTAAATAAATTCCAAAAAACAATTATCAAATCTCAAATAAATTACAAAAAGCAAATTTCAAAATTCAAACAGCAAATCATGGTTATTCATTCTCATCAAAAACTATTCAGACTTTCCAATTATTGCAGATAGTTTTTTTTTAGTTCAATTGCTTCCAGGTCGTATGGTTTATTTTTTGAGTTTTGAGCCATTGTGTATTATTTGTTATTTGCTTTTTTGAGTTTTGGGATTTTAGACTAAGGCAACTGTCTAAAGTACAAATACCTTAACGTGATTTCCAATATAAAAATTGCCAATGCCCAGAGGGCGAAAGGAAGAAACATTTCGTGTTTTTTCCTGAACTCCTGGATGTCAATTTTTGATTTCTCTAATTTATCAATCTGGTCGTAAACTTCTACAAGTCCTTCATTATCGGTGGCTCTGAAATATTGTCCGCCGGTTAAAGCTGCAATTTGCTGTAACAATTCTTCGTCAATCTGGACTTCCATTTGTTGCAGGCTCATCCTTCCAAACTGATCTTGAACAGGGTAGGGGGCGTAACCCATAGAACCAACCCCAATTGTATAAGCTCTGATGCCAAACATTTTGGCCAGTTCGGCAGCGGAAAGTGGATCAAGTGACCCGGAATTGTTCACCCCGTCTGTCAATAAAATAATCACTTTCGAAATGGCGTCAGAATCTTTTAGCCTGCTGACAGCAGTTGCCAGACCGTCGCCAATGGCTGTTCCGTCTTCAATCATGCCACTTTTAACTTCCCTGAACAAATCATAAATCATATTGTGATCGGTGGTTAGCGGTACTTGCGTAAATGCTTCACCACTAAATATTACAAGACTTACGCGATCGTTGGGCCGTTTTGAAATAAATGAGGCTGCTACTTCTTTGGCCGCTTCCA
>QMPA01000333.1 GCA_003650365.1 Bacteroidota bacterium
CTGGAAATAAAGTCCGCCGCTTTTCCTGTCGAATTTCTTTACACCAATACGTTGCATTTCTTCCAAAGAAGAACCCACTTGTTTCAACTGCCAATCCAGTAAATCGGTAATATCATCGTAAGGGAAATAAGCACCAAGCCCCATTTTTTCGGCCAATGTTTTCGCTATCCACCATGCTGGTTTTGAATCGTATTTGGGTTTAACCGCCGGCATTCTGAGTGCAAGATAAGGCTCACGATGGGGTGAAGTCCTGATAAGGTCATACCTCTCTAAATAAGTACATTCAGGCAATACCACATCGGCATAGCCCACTACTTCCATTGGCATGGTATCTATCACCACCATAAACTCGAGATGCGACATGGCCTTTAATGTATTCGCTTTATTAGGGAGTGTTAAGGGAAGATTTGTCCCCGAAACTATCCATGCTTTAAACGAACAGGAACGGTCAGCAGTTGGAATGGTTGCATCACAAATTCCGGATGACAATGCCAAACTGGCCAATTTAAACTGCCCTGGAAATGCATCGCGCCACGTTTTTGTCGGTTTGGGATAAGCAGGTATTTTTGGTTTTGGAAGATGGAAACTTTCCTTCAAATAAAAACCACCACGATTACCCCATGAGCCAAACAGTGCGTTTAAAATTGCTACTGCCCGCAATCGTTGAGTATCGTCACCATACCAGGTAACATGCCTTCCGGGATGAATAATTACTGCCGGTGCTGCATTGGCCATCTCGCGGGCTGTCTTGCGAATAACATCGGGTTTAATTGTTGTGATACCGTAGGCCCATTCGGGGGTCATATTTTTTACATGCTCTTTCAGTTCATCGAAACCGTAAGTATATTGCTCGACATACTCCTTATTATAAATACCTTCATAAATAGCCACATGAATCCAGGCCATCAATAGTGCAAGGTCGGTAGATGGTTTGATAGGTAACCAGTACTTTGATTTACTGGCTGCTGTGCTCAATCGTGGGTCAACGGTAATAATTGTCGCGCCTTTGTCAATGGCTTGCGACATTTCCTGAACCTGGCCATTGTGCATATTTTCGCCAATATGCGAGCCGATAAGTACCAGACAATTTGTATCACGGATATCTGTTGGTTCGGGTGAGCCAACCCCTTCACCATAAGTGGCAATCCAGGCAGTTTCCCTGGGACCCCTGCACTGCGCAAAGGAAGGGGCTGTTATATTAGGTGATCCAAATGCTTTGAGGAAATTACCAAAGAATTTACCTCCTGAACCATGGTTGAAAAGTGCCACACATTCGGGGCCATGTTCAGCTTTTATTTTATTCAAATTCTTGGCAATGAGATCCAGTGCTTCATCCCAGGAAGCTTTTCTGAAATAGGATTTACCATCCTTTTTCTCCCTGATCAAAGGGGTCTTCAGACGGTCTTCGTCGTCATACATTCCAATTCCACCGGTACCCCGCGGGCAAAGTCTTCCGTTACAATGCGGGTCTTCTTTGTTCCCGATGATTTTTTTGATGTCCCCTTTTTTATCAACATAAGTCCAGCCGGCACATTTCCAGAAACAAACCTCGCAATAGGTGGGATAAGGTGTCATTTCATCATCGCTCACCGGCTTTTGTTCGTTGGAGGCAGAGAGCTTATTCATGCCGTCCCAACTCAATGGACTCAATCCCAACGCAGCAACTCCTGCACCTGCAGCGGAGATTTTTATAAAATCCCTTCTCGTTTTCATCCAGTATATTTTATAGTATTATTCTTTTAAAGAATCATTATGCATATATCTACATTGTTACATATATACGATGCAAAAATAGATTCAAAACAGCTAATATACTATTGTGTGAATCAGAAACGGGAATAAATATTAACACCTGATTAACTGCATCTTATATGAATTCTCTTTAAATATGACAAATATCACACTATTGTATCTATTTGTGTTTCTGTACGATACATGTGTTATTTAAAAAGATAATAAATAAAGGTGCAGTAAAAGCCGACTTCTGTACATTCCTAATAATGTGACGAATAGAAATTATTTGGATGTTTTATAAATTATAGTTGACAAACTCAAACCGTATCCCTTTTCTTATAGCAATTATTGTAAACGCAAAAAGAAAATACAAGAACACCAAGCCCAAGTAGAATCCAAATAATCATTTCATAAAAAAAGGCAGTAAGACCGACGCAACAACCAAAAAAGGCTGCGATGGCAATGAGCAGATAAACCACGAAAAATACAAGGGCAAACAGCAAGGCCGCATTCAGAAAAAGTTTCATATTTGTTTTCATCAGACATTGGATTTTAGTGTCCCTAAAGATACAACAAAAGAAAAGGCTTGTCAAGTTTATTTTTGCTTAAGATGAATCTCTGAGTTTAAACCGAAATTGGGGGGTATTTCCTTCTCAATCTGCTAAGAGCAAATCCCGATAGCTATCGGGAACTTAGCAGATTTGACGACCCCGATAAAAAAAGGCCTTCAATCTTTCGATTAAAAGCCTTTCGCATAAAAAATGCTATATGAGAATAATTACAATTTACATATTTACTAATTCCTTAACAATTGCTTGACCAAGTCATTCATTTCTGTATAGTTCCGTGTGATATTTTCTTTATCGGTTGACTCTACATTGACAATCTTATTGGTATTTGACTCGTACCAAAGTTCGATAAAAAGACCCGAAAGTAAATACAAATGAACGATGAAACCTTCTTCTTCCCTGCTCATCAATTCTTCTCCAGAATTAATGATCATGACAACCTGCTCGGTTTTTGTCAGGTTTTTGAAGGATGCGTTTGTTAATGTTTCCATGATGAAAAGTGGTTTATTTGTCCACTTTATTGCCTTTGGCTACCCATTCGTTGTAGCTGCCGTCATACATCTTTACGTTTTTATACCCAAGGACACTTGTAAAAGCAACATACAAAACAGCGGCTCTTTTACCCGACTGACAGGAAACAATAATTGGTGAACTGGAATTGACTCCATGAGCTGCCATAATTTTTTCCAATTCGGCTTTTGTTTTAAAAGTATGATTTGCATCCTGCACGTCTTTATAACTGAGGTGGATTGCTCCCGGAATATGACCCGTACTTTTATCGGTAGTCCCGGCAAATTCATTGGCATCACGGGCATCAAATAATTTAGCATTACCGGCTTTAACATCTGCTAGGGTGGCTAAAATACTGTTATCAACATTAACCGTAAAAGTTGCAGCTTTCTTTTTTGCTGCCATGGGTGTGAGTGGCACACGCGACTTCTTAAACGTCGCCATGTCTTTGTGCAAAATCTTCACATTGGAAGCACCCAAATACTTCAACACCACATAAACACGTGAAGCAGGTTTTTGTGAACCACCGTCGTAAACAACAATAGCAGCATCGTTGCTAACACCCTTGGCTCCAAAAATGGTGGCCA
>QMPA01000334.1 GCA_003650365.1 Bacteroidota bacterium
AGCGGCGAAAAAAACTACAACTACAAAAAAAGCTGCTCCTAAGAAAGCAGCAGCAAAGAAAAAAGAAGAACCGGAAAAACCTAAAGAAAAATAACATTAGCGGGGCATGTCCCCGCTTTTTTTATGCAAACATTTCTCCAATCAATTCTTTGTAAACATCTCCCCTGTGTTCAAAATTGTGAAACTGATCGTAGCTGGCAGCAGCCGGTGACAAAAGGCAAACAGCTCCCTGCCCGGAATTATTCCTGACGATACTTAAAGCTTCTTTCAGGTTATTTACGGGAAACAAATTTGCAGAAAGCTGATTTTCTTGTTGGAAAAGCGCAAACATTGTTTCACCAGCTTTCCCCAGAAAAATAACATTACTGACGGTGGAGTTCGTTAAAAACCGGACAAGCCCGGAATAATCAATGCCACGATCAAAACCTCCAAGAATAAGTGTTTCTACATTATTCAAAGTTTTAACCGCAGCGATTGTTGATTCAGGAACTGTTGAAATACTGTCGTTATAAAATTGAATGCCTCCAAACTCACCAAAAAATTCCAAACGGTGAGGCAAAGGTTTAAAGCTTTTTAAATAAGGTAAAACTTTTTTCACATCTATCCCAAAAGCAGAGACGGACTTTAGTGCGGCCAGTATATTCTTCTTGTTATGCGCCCCTTTCAAAGGAATTAGTTGTGCATCAAAAGGAAGTTTTAGCTCTTCATTTTCCAGTGTTTCTTCAGAAATAGCTACATCTCCAGAAAGCTGATATTTGAAAATATTCAACTTAGCATCTCTATATTTCTCAAAACTTTCAAAATGATCAAGGTGTTCGGGAAAGACATTCAATAAAACAGCCACCTGCGGAGAACTGTGCAGATACTCCAATTGATGGGCTGAAAGCTCGAAAACAACAATAGTTTGCTCATCAATTTGGTCAATCATATCAAACGCAGGCACTCCGATATTTCCGAGCAAAACGGTTTTCTTTCCAGATTTCTCTAACAAATATGCAATCAGACTGGCTGTTGTACTTTTGCCTTTGGTGCCAGTTACACCAATGGTTTGATTTCGGAAAACCCTCAGAAAGAGGTCGGATTGCGAACTAATTTTAGATGTGTCCGGGATGGAAAAATCCTTGAGTACAACACCGGGGGATTTCAGTACGAGCTTATATTTTGATACTGCATCCTTGTAATTATCCCCAAGATGAAATGTAAGGTATTTATCATTTTTAAGTTCCTGCAAACCATCAATCTGCTGTTGTTGGTCAGCAATACAAATTTCAAGTTCGGGAAAATAAGACCGTAATAATTTGTAGGAGGAGCGCCCTTCTCTACCAAAACCAAGCAGCAATACTTTTTTGTTTCCTTCCAGCAGATTTTCCAAAAACGCCTTAAAATTTGGACGCTGACTTTGAAACAAGGCATGCCTTAATACTTTATCAAACTTGTTTGGCAAATAGTTTTCTTCTTCGTAGCTATTCAATAATTGATCAAAGTGATGGCTTGAAGTTACCACTTTGGATTGTTCAAGCAGAAATGGCAGTCCGTCTCCTTTATATTTGTTTATTACATCTACCAAAGCGGCCTGCACCTCGTCAGGAGTGCCCACACATTCAAAGGGTTTTATCGCTGATCTCCCTGTCAGTTCATCCAAAATCGGCAATAAATTTTCATCAGCAAACAGGTCTTTTCCAAAAACCGCTTTCAATTCCTTTGGCTCAATAAATGGAGAAAGGATAGAATAAGTGAACAAACATTTGGAACAGCTTCCACACCAAAGATCTGTTTTACTACCCACATTGCACGAACGAAAACTACGGAAATGTTGCGGAAATCCAGAAAACAATTTGGCAATCTGTAACTCATTTACAGCACGCAGAAAACTAAAATAGGCCAAATCGGGATGGAGATATTTTTTTGCATAAGCGATAAAATCTTGCTCAAACTCAAAGGATTTTGAATACTGATGATTTATTTTTGAACCCGGCACAGTACTCTCGTTGGCACTGCTCTCGTTGGACAAAGCAATGTATTTTGTAGCGGAAGCCACGGCAGCGAGTGCCGAACTAAATGCCAACAAAGCAGAAAAAGGTGTATGCCCATTCAAGAATCCCTCTTCGTTCAAATCAATCAACTGCTTGTCCAGGCCTCTATTGATTACAATGGAATCTTCCATAGAAAAACCGGCAATTTCAATAGTCCGCTGGCTTGCTTCCCTTGGATTAAGCACAAATGGAATGGTGTCGAAATTAGCCGTTTTCAACAATTCTAATGTAACGATTGAATCCTTTCCACCTCCAACAGGTATCAGTACTTTTGCCTCACTCAATTCACTACTAATTGGTTTTGTAGGCGCCCCTTCAGTAGTGATCTGCATAAAATTATCTTCAGTTGCATCAATACCGTTGAGGTAGAAAAACTCGCCCAGACCATGAAAATACAGTTTCTTCCACCAGACTATTTGATCTTCGTTTAACGAATGGGACTTGATAATTAATTGAGGGGGACAGGCTGTTTTCCAATAACTGATGAGTTCAACCATCCCAATGTGAAAGACAAAATTTTCCAAAGCTTCTTTTGACAGTTTTTCAAAGTGATAAAAATTCCTTCGTGGCAGTTTGAGTGTTGGTTTGAATTCATACTCTCCTGACATGTCAAAAACAAATTCGGCTTCAAGTGCTTCGTTATTGACTTGAAATGAATAAGTTTGGAAGGTAAAAACGGGAAATTCCTGACGAAATTTTAAATATTTTTTATGATTGTTTAGCCTTTTCAATAGGAATGGTATATTTTTTGATTAAATTAGCCTGTAAAAATAACGCAAAATCATGAATGATATTGACCGATTTCTTCAAATAAAGACCAACAACCTGAATCCGGCCAAGGGACGATTGCTATTGTCAGAACCATTTATGGGCGACTATTATTTTGGTCGGGCAGTCATTCTGCTTGCCGAGCACAATGAAGAAGGTAGCTTTGGTGTTATTCTGAACAAACCTGCAACGGCTGGATTTAACGAAGTACTGAAAGATTTTCCTGAGTTTGACGCCCCTGTATATATAGGGGGACCGGTCGAAACCAGTAGTTTATTTTACGTCCACACTCTTGGAGAACAAATTGAAGGAGCAGTTGAAATCAAAAACGGCCTTTTCTGGGGTGGTGATATTGAGGCGATTAAAGAAATGATTTTGCTTAAAATGGTGAAGCCAGACGATATTCGGTTTTACATTGGTTATTCAGGATGGGGAGAAGAACAATTGAAAACTGAATTGGAACGCAATTCCTGGCTGGTTACACCGGCAGATAAGGATAGTATTTTTGATACTGACCCTTTGGCCATGTGGAGCAACTTCATAGAAAAAATGGGCAACGAATACCGTTACTGGACTAAATTTCCGATTGACCC
>QMPA01000335.1 GCA_003650365.1 Bacteroidota bacterium
AACTGTGGGTACCTCTTTTTTGCGTGCATATAAAATCACGAAAAATCAAAAATATCTTAAGGCTGCAAAAGATGCTGCTCGCTCCCTAATTATTGGACAAAACGATCTCGGGGGATGGAATCATCAGGTGCATTTTAATAAACCAAAAGATAATATTGTCAGTTTTGATGACAATCAAACTCAGAGTGCTATCCAATTTTTAATGGCTCTTGACCAAGTGATTGAATATGATTTGCTGTCTGTGGCTGTTGAAAAGGCATTGGTTATGATGTTAACCGCCCAATTTGATAATGGCGCCTGGCCACACCGATATCCCAAAGAGGGAAACACGAACGATTTTGCCACATATAATGATGGTGGTATTAATGATTGTATCGAACTTATGATTGATGCACATAAATATTATGGTAAGGAAATCTACCTGAAAAGTATTCAGAATGCGGGTTGGTTTCTATTTATTTCGCAACAAGCACCTCCGCAAACAGGATGGGCTCAACAATATAACGCATATTTACAACCAGCCTGGGCACGTGATTTTGAACCAGCTTCTTTGTCTCCCATGGTTACTCTTAATAATATAATTACCCTTATCGATTTATATTTGTACACTGAAAAAACAAAACACCTCAAACTAATTCCCGATGCATTACGCTGGATAAAAGATACCCGGCTTCCTAATGGGAAATGGCCCCGCTTTGTGGAAATTGGCACAAATAAACCACTTTATTATGATAATGGTCGTATTCGGGTTAACTCGTTTGAGGAGCTAAGTTTGGACAGAAGAACTGGTTATGCTTATGAAATAGAACTTGAAAGCAAATTAGAGGCTGTAATTGCAAAGTTTAAAAAAGTACAAAAAATGGGTGCTAAAAAATTTTTGGAGGAGAAAAATAGTCCATTGACAAATACTGAACTCGTGAGTGAACTTGAGTCAATTAAGCCTCAAATAATGAAAATTATAAAATCCCAGGATACAGAAGGGAGATGGATAACAAAAAACGACCGTTACAGAAAAGAAATATTACGTACAAAATGGAATGGCGAGTACATTATTAAAGACAGAGTCAAGTCTTCTACATTTAATATTAATGTAAACATGCTGTGCTATTATCTTGAATTGCAAAATAAATTAGAAAATTGAAAATAAATTAACAAAAGCAAAGGATAAATGAATTTATCAAAACACTTAAAATCTCACACAGTATTCTACTTTACTTTATTTCTGCTCACCGGCTTGGGGAGCCATGTGTTTGCACAAGAAAATTTATTGCCCAAGCCTCGGGAGATAAAACTAATGAATGGCAGTTTTGCGATTTCATCTAAAACGACTATTTTTCACTCCATGGAAAATGATAAGATTGTGGAATTTGTAATTGAAAACTTTCAAGATATTGTTGATGAAAAGTATCAGTTGCGTACGCAAGTTATAGTGAAAAAAAAGATAAACAAATACCAGATATGGATTAGTAATAAAAGTCAAATTCCCGAAAGAACACTCAAACCATCCCCAAAACTTAAATCGCTGGGTAATGAAGCCTATGAACTCATCATTGATAAAAAGGGGATTTGGATTATAGGCGGTTCAGAAAAAGGATTACGATGGGGATTGATGACCTTGTTTCAATTGATGGAAAAAAAGAATAATGAATTAATCATTCCGGCAGCTAAAATCTTAGATTGGCCTCATTACCTTTGGCGTGGCTATATGCTCGACATAGGTCGTGCCCCTTATTCTGTTGCCCAAATTAAACGGACTATCAGAATTTGTTCGGTTTTTAAATTAAACTTTCTCATGTTGCGCGAAGGAGATGATGAGTTGAATGCTTTTAAATACAATCATCTTCCTTTGGGTCAGAAAAATCCACATGCTCTTAATCTTTCTGAACTTGCGGACATAGTGAATTATGGAGAGAAACGTGGTATTATAGTTTTTCCTGAAATTGAATCTTTGGGTCATGCTGCTGCAAAAAGGCTTTATTATCCCGACCTTATCCAGGGAGATATGTTTACAGAGTATTGGCCTGGGTTTTCACACATGAGAAAAGCAAATCTGAAAGTTGGAGATTCCGGAACATACAACCTTTTGGAATCTATTTATAATGAGCTCTTTCCCATTTTTAAACATCCTATGGTACATTTAGGAATGCATGAAGTACGGCTGCCGAAAAAAGATCAGAGCAAGCACTTTGCCCGTTTACTTCCTATTGTAGATAAAGTAGGTAAAAAGAATGGACGTGAGATGGAGATGATTGTTTGGAGCGATGGACCTCCAACACCACCTGAATATCAGGATCGTGTTATTCGCTGTATGTGGCTTTACGATGTCGCCATTTCTCCTGATAATAAAAGTGTGCAAGAGCAAGGATTCGACTATTTAACCCAAGCTAATTGCCGGCAAAAAGTGTTTCTGGCTGGTGGTTCTAGCACCCTCCACGCACCTTATTCAAAAGGGAATTATCGGGCTGCTTTTGAGAATTTGGCGACATGGACCATGCTGGGGGAAAAACATCAAAATTTCATCGGATTGCTCGCGGTTCAATGGGGCACAAATATTATAGATGAATGGTTCCCTAATTTTCTCATGGCAGCAGATTTTGGATGGAACGTTCCCAAAGAGATGCCCGAATATGAATCTTATATGAAAATTATTGCAAGCAATCTGCAAAAGCTAAACGATTTTGTTGATCCCAATCCGGATGCAGTAGATCGCCCGGCTTGGGATGGAATTTGGTTAAACGGCAGAAATTGGGACAAGGATATTATGACAGGTCAAAAAGCTGCTCCGGTAGTTCATATCAATTCGTCAGGTAGTTTCTTTAATCAAGAATCCCTATTCGTAAAAATTAATTCTAATTTTCCCAATGCTAAAATCTATTATTCGCTGGATGGCAGCGAACCAAGCCGGCAATCCAATCTTTACATTGAGCCGTTTCAGGTGAAAGATATTGCAACTGTTAGAGCCATAGCATTTTTAGCCGGCCGGCCGCCAAGTTACATTGCAACACAAATTTTCAGCAACGGTCTTGAATACGATTATTATCAAACCCCCGTCCTGTCTGTTTTTGAACTTTCAAAATGTAAAGTAACTCGTTTCAGTGAAATTAGTCAAGTGAGAATAGTGCCTTGCACTCAAAATGTAGAAGCATTTGGTATCATTTTTAATGGTTATATTAATATTCAAAAAGAAGGTCTATATACTTTCCACCTGTTGTCAAATGACGGAAGTAAATTATATGTGAATAACAAAGAACTTATCGACAACGATGGACTGCATGGTGTTAGAGAAAAAACCGGTAAAATCTCGTTGTCGGTTGGTCAATATCCTATCAAAGTAAAATATTTTCA
>QMPA01000336.1 GCA_003650365.1 Bacteroidota bacterium
ACTTAAAGTCAAACCCTGATTGTATAAATTATTAGTAATATCTTTGTAGCCTATTTTTGCATAATATAAGAAAACACAATTGAACAAAAACCAAAAGATAATAGGTGCCGGGGCTGTAATTATTGCATCCACATTATGGGGACTGGATGGTGTGGTTTTTACACCACGCTTGTATAACCTGGATGTGGGCTTTGTGGTTTTTGTCCTTCACCTGATTCCCTTTATTATCATGAATTTCTTCTTCTATAAAAGGTATTCCCTTTTAAAGGAATTTACGAAAGGTGATCTTATAACGTTTTTCTTGTTGGCCTTGTTTGGAGGTGCATTGGGGACCATGGCTATTGTGAAAGCCTTATTCCTTGTAAACTTCCAATCACTTAGCATAGTTGTGCTCTTGCAAAAACTCCAGCCTGTATTTGCCATGTCGCTTGCTGCCATTCTTTTGAAAGAAAAAATCAGGAAACGGTTTTTGATTTGGGCGGGTCTTGCGGTTTTTGCCAGCTATTTCCTGACCTTTGGGTTTCACCTGCCGGATATGGAAACAAATTCACCAACCATTTATGCTGCCGGATATTCGTTGTTAGCAGCATTCTCATTTGGGATATCCACCGTATTAAGCAAAAAAGTCCTTGGGAAGTTTTCTTTCACGACTGGTACTTTTTTCCGTTATGGGTTCACATCTCTTATTATGCTTGTAATTGTTCTTTTTATGGGAACATTTAACAATTACAAACTGGTAACCAACGAAAATCTCCTTTACTTTTTTATCATAGGCATTACCACTGGATCGGGGGCTATATTTCTGTATTATTATGGATTGGTACGCATCAGGGCAATCATGGCAACTATCTGTGAACTGTTTTTCCCGGTTTCAGCAATTCTTTTCGATTATCTTGTCAACGACAAAATCCTGTCGCCCGTGCAATGGATTGCTACAATTATTATGATTTTTGCTATTGTAAAATTGACGGCGCAAAAGCCGGTGGAAGTGAAGGTGGTGTGATTGAGACTGTCATGTCGAACCCCAGAAATGGGAATAAAACGTTGGTGTGAGACAGCCCCTGAATATTGTGGCTACCATCTGTAGTTGGGTATTTGCAGATCGACTACATAATAGCATGGGGATTTCTCCTTCCAAAACATTGGCTTTCCCCTTGAGTCGAAATGACACAAGGTAAGTTTACCCCCGTCGGCGGAGTAACAGCACTTCCACAGCAAGAAAAATAAGTGCAAAAATTACAAACCATCTCCACAAACGTACTCCCTGGCTCAATTCACTTACTGTTTTTGAAAACAGCTTTCCAGTGGCATCAAGTACGTAAAGGCTTTTCATATCTGAACCTTCAATGATTTCCTTTAATTCATCTGCCGAATAAAAAACCATTTCCGATTCGTTTCGGTTATAATTAAAAGACAAAGCCCTGTGCGCATTTTCACCTCGTTCCAATAAATAATTTCCTGCATAAGTTATCTGTCCGTGCATATTCAAATCCACATGGCCGTTTACCCTAAGTTGTCCGGGAATAAATTCAAAATTAGAAGAAGCCTGCTTTATCGTTAAAACCTCATCACCTGTGAGACTTGCTTGCCGGACGTTAATTATCTCCTTTTCACCAATCACAAAATAGAGTTTGTTTGTTAAAACACTTGAAACAGCCATTTTATAAAGTGTGGGAACAAAAATGGCATGCCTTGGAAAATTTGAAAAGTTAGATTTGAGAGGAACAGCTGATAAATAAACTTTTCCAGCTCCCACATATTGCACATTGAGAAATGTGGAACCATCCTGTAATTGTAAGAGGACTTCCTGCCTCGACCTCGTCTGCCTGGTCATCACAAATCTCTTGAAAACAACAGGCAAATCTATATTCTCAGGAATTTCATCAAACACATCTTCATATAAAGGATGTTCTAAATTAATGTATGAGATTATTGTATTGCTTGTATCCTCTACATTATAATAATTGCATTGCATGGAATTTAAGAATGATTTATAGTTTTCAAAATCGGGTAAATCTCCAGGCAAGACAAGGATATTGCCACCATCTTCCACAAAGTTTTTAATCTCAGCCTCAAGTCCACTGGAAATATTCGTCAACTCATTAAGGATAATAAATTGATATTGCGGAAATGAAGAATAATTAATTCGTGAAACAGACACATTTTGCAACGAGAATGCTGAATCATTTCCCAACACTGCACCTATAAACACATTTTCACTGCCTTGGTTAATACAAAGCACTTTAATAACTGGAGCCACATACCATGAAAAATAAAACTCATCATCAAAGCTAATGGGAAAGTCAGAAATAGAAATTACAGCCTCCTGGATTCCACTATCATTGTTCGTAAATGGCAATTCCACTTCAGTAGAAGAATTGCGAGCAACATCAAGGCTGGCAAGAGCTTTTTGGGTTCCGTTAATTTCAAGTTTCACCGGGATTTTTTCATAATCGGTATCTGAACTGTTTTTTATCCTCGCCTTCAATTTTACATGCTGACCTATCTGCTGGACAGGTGATTGAAACCAGCAAGAATCAATATACAGATTATTGGCATTTACAGCCTTAAGAGGAATCAGATAATGAAAAACACTTGAATCCTCTGAGGTTTGAAGTTCTCCCAAACTACTTTTTTGGAAATCAGAAATAAAATAGTTTATCTTTTCACCTTTCAAATTATCTGCAAATACTTCTTCCTGGCGGGTGAGTACTTCTTCAAATGTTCTTACAACAGGAGAAATTTGAACATCTTCCACCAGGTTAATAAATTCATCTTTGCTCACAACACGCTGGTGGCGACCTTCAAAATCATTGGTAAGTAATTGGAACAAATCTGAACTCTTATAAGCTGAAGCTACTTCAAGTGCTTTCTCTTTTGCTTCATCAAGCAAAGTGCCTTTCCCCGATTCGGCTTGCATACTAAAGGAATTATCCACATAAATGCTCACCTTACTTTTGGAGGCCACATCCCTGTTTGAGTTTTCGACCGGAAAAAATGGCTGCGCAAAAGCCAACACCAAAGCAGCAATGGCCAACATCCGCATCAATAAAATTAGTAGGTGCCTTAATCTGGACTGCTTTTGGGTTTCCTGCTTTAGTTCCTCTATGAATTTTACATTTGTAAAATATACTTTCTTAAACCGCCTGAAATTGAAAAGGTGGATGATAACAGGTATGGCAAGCGCAAATAAGCCATATAAAAAACCGGGATTTATAAATTCCATCAAATAATTGAGCTAAACATTACTGATCGGCAAATTTATGCTAAAACGCATAATCTTTGAGGACTGTGGCAAAAAAGTTTTAACAGTTGGAAACTGTTAGTGTCTAAA
>QMPA01000337.1 GCA_003650365.1 Bacteroidota bacterium
AATCAAAAATAGTCCATATCCGATTCTTCTTGCTGGTGATTTTAACGATACGCCTTCTTCTTTTGTTTATAACAAAGTTACCAACTTGCTGGAAGACACCTTCGTCGAAAAAGGAACAGGAATTGGTCGTACCTATGCAGGGGAACTTCCATTACTTCGTATTGATTTTATCATGAAAAGTAAACTGTTTAACACGCAGAACTACAGACGGCACAAGCTTAATTTCTCTGATCATTTTCCCGTGTCAGCCTATCTTGATTTTCCTATTGAAGATTAGGTTTGTTAAAAGGGGAGATTAGCTTTCTATTGTTCATTTCAATTGAAAAAGATTTTCTTTATTGTATGTTTTCAGAAATTAAATTATTTATGTTTGCTTCACTGGAAATCTAAAACGAATGTGATGCAAAAAATAGGAATCAGGTACGAAGATAAATATGTGATGGAGCGTAGGGTAGCTCTTGTTCCCGCGCATATAAAGGAATTGAAGAAAAAAGGGATTCAATTTGAAGTTGTAAAATCAGCCAAACGGATTTTTAAAGATAAGGAGTTTGTTGATGCAGGTGCCGAATTGGTTGATGAAGTCACTGATTCGGGAGTTGTGATTGGCGTGAAAGAAATGCCGATTGATTATTTTGAGGAAAACAAGACCTACATTTTTTTCAGTCATACCATCAAAGGACAAGAATACAATATGCCATTGTTGAAGAATATGATGAAAAGTAAAATGAATTTGGTCGATTACGAGAAGATTGCAAATGAAAAGGGTCAACGATTGATTTTCTTTGGACGTTTCGCCGGTTTGGCCGGGATGATTAACTCATTGTGGTCATTGGGTCAACGTTGGAAGGAACAGGGAATTGACACGCCATTTTTACAAATTACGCAAACCCATCATTATAATTCATTGGATGAGGCCAAAGAAGTAGTGAAAAGGGTAGGAGAGCAAATTAAAGAAAAAGGCCTTCCTGCAGGAATTTCACCCATTGTAGTTGGTATTACGGGTTACGGAAATGTCGCACAAGGTGCACAGGAAATATTGGAATTGCTTCCTGTTAAAGAAATCTCACCAGCACAATTACTGCAATTATCTGATAAAGAAAAGCTGGGTGGAAAATTGATTTATAAAGTGGTTTTTAAAGAAGAACATCTTTCCAAACCATTAGAAGCAGGAAAGGAATTCGTCCTTCAGGAATATTACGATCATCCTGAAAGATTTGAAAGCCAGTTTGAGCAATACATTCCACATTTCACAGTATTAATGAACTGCATGTATTGGGACGACAACTACCCACGTATCGTTACCAAAGATTATCTTGAGAAGCTGTATAAGGATGGCCAGCCGAAATTAGCCGTTATTGGTGATGTTACCTGCGATCCGGACGGATCCATAGAATGCACCCACAAAGGAACGGAAATCGAAGATCCGGTATTTGTGTACAATCCTTTCACCGGCGAACCAACAATGGGTTTTAAGGGAGACGGTATTCTGGTGATGGCAGTAGATATTTTGCCCAGCGAATTACCACGGGAATCCTCACAAACATTTAGTGACGCACTTGTTGGATTTATACCCGCAATAGCTGCTGCAGATTACAACACTTCATTTGAAAAGCTTGATATTCCGGCTCCGATTAAAAGGGCAATGATTTTATTTAAAGGTGAATTAACACCTGATTATAAATATTTAGAAGAATTTTTGTAAGCAATCACATTGAATAAAAACCAAACAACAATGAAAAATATTTTGATTTTGGGAGCAGGTTTGTCAACCAATAGTTTGATTGGTTATCTGCTCGACAACGCCAAAAAGCACAATTGGCACGTAACTGTTGGTGACATTGATGAAAAAACTGCCCATCGAAAAGTAAATGGGCACGCCAATGGGTCGGCAGTTGTTTTCGACATTAATGATGACATGGAAAGTTGGCGGACCATCGCGAAAGCTGATGTGGTTATCTCGATGCTTCCTGCGTTTATGCACCATCTGGTAGCAACTAAATGTATAGACTTGCGCAAACCCATGCTCACTGCATCTTATGCTACTGAAGAATTAAAAGCATTGGATGAGAAAGCGAAAAAAGCAGGAATTCCTATTATGATGGAATTGGGCCTTGACCCAGGTATTGATCATATGTCAGCCATGAATCTTGTTGACCGTATTCAGGAGGAAGGAGGAAAACTAACTTCATTTTACTCTTTTACCGGTGGTTTGGTTGCACCAGAATATGATAACAATCCGTGGAATTATAAATTTACCTGGAATCCGCGAAATGTAGTGCTGGCAGGAAATGGCGTATCACAATTCATTCATGATGGCAGGTATAAATACATCCCGTATCATCGTTTGTTCGATAGAACACTGTCAAGAAAAATTCTGAGTTATGGAGATTTTGAAGTGTATCCTAACAGGGATTCTTTAAAGTATAGGGGGATTTATGGATTAAAAGATATTCCCTCGATGTACCGCGGAACCATTCGCAGGCCTGGATTTGCAAAGGCATGGAATGTGTTTGTCAGGTTAGGCATGACGGAAGATGATTATGTGCTTGAAGATTCTGAGAATATGACTTACCGTCAGTTTATCAACGCGTTTTTAAAATACGAACCCAATACACCGGTTGAGATTAAGCTTCAGGAGTATTGCCGTAATGCGGAAGATCCGGTTGTTTTTGAGAAACTCAAATGGCTTGGCTTGTTTGATGATCGTAAAGTGGGTTTGAAAAATGCCACTCCGGCACAAATACTGCAAAAATTGCTGGTTGAGAAATGGTCGATGGATCCTGAGGACAAGGACATGATCATCATGCAGCATGAATTTAAATACACCATTGGAAACGAAGATAAAATGATTGTTTCGGCAATGGCAGTGGAGGGCAAAAATCAGGAAGAAACAGCTATGGCCATGACTGTCGGGCTGCCACTTGGTGTTGCCACAAAATTGTTGATGCTGGGAAAAATAAAGCCCAAAGGTGTTACCCTGCCCATCCAAAAGAATATTTACCAACCCATTTTGGCAGAACTGGAAAGCTTTGGTATTGGTTTTGTAGAGAAGGAATACATGATGGCCTAGGGGACTAAAGTTTAAAGTTCAAGGTTTTGGGTTCAAAGTTCTGCACTAGCCTGCACTAGCGCGCGAATACTTCGCGTGCTTTTAATTGAAAGGCATGCGAAATATTTGCACCAGTACTTTACGAAATATCAAATAATGAAATATTTATTCTTAATCATCCTCATTGGCATCGCCATTTATTATGCCATGAAATGGCAGTCGCCCGGCAAAAAGAAAAATTCTACAAA
>QMPA01000338.1 GCA_003650365.1 Bacteroidota bacterium
CAGTGGCGCATCCCAGTCTGAGTTTTACGGAATGGCGGCCTACAACCTGGCTTATTCAACATTCAACCAAAAGCAATACAGTTCAGCGATCAATGGATTTCAGCAATTCCTGAATCAAAGTGGGCAGCGGGCCGACCTGATCAGTGATGCCAAATTGCGGTTGGCTGATAGTTATTTTATCCTGAAAAATTACAATTCGGCAATGGGCTGGTACCAGAAAGTAATTGACAATGGCGGAAATAATGCCGATTATGCCCTCTACCAAAATGCATTCTGTTATGGTGCAATGGGCGATTTCGACAAGAAAGTCAGTACGTTGAACCGACTGGCATCATCTTATAAAAACTCGTTGCTTTATGCCGATGCCCTTTATGAAATCGCTTCGACCTACAGCGTAATGAATAACCAACGCCAGGCCATTGTTTATTTCGACAGATTGGTAAAAGAAAAACCACGCAGCAGTTATGCTAAAAAAGCCCTTGTAAAAATGGGTTTCCTTTATTATAACAACAACCAATACGACCGCGCTATTACAACACTGAAACAAGTGGTGAACAAATACCCCGCTTCGCTGGAAGCCAAAGAAGCCCTGAATACTTTGCAGAGTATTTATATGGACCAGAGAAAAGTTGATGAATATTTTGCCTATGCAAAAACACTAGATTTTGTGCAGGTTTCTGTTAGCGAAGAAGATTCGCTGACTTTTACAACGGCAGAAAACTATTATTTGAACAACGATTGCGGAAGGGCTGTTCCGGCATTTGAAAAATACCTTGTGCAGTTTCACGATGGCGGATTTGTACTTTCTGCAACCCATTACCTTTCCGTCTGTGCTGAAAAACAGGGCAATACCGAAGCGGCTTTTGGCTATTACGAAAAAATACTTTCGTTTCCTGAAAATCAATACACCGTTTCTGCTTTGTTAAAAGTGGCACGCGTGAATTACGATAGGGAAGAATACAGAAAATCTTATGAAAATTACCAACAGCTTGGCGACTTGGCCGAAAGTAAAGGAATGATTCTGGAAGCTGCTGATGGCATGATGCGTTGCGCCTTCTTAAACAGGGATTATAAAGATGCTACGCAAAAAGCTTCCGCCCTGCTAATGACGGAAAACGTTACGGAAGACCAGATTGTTTATGCGCATTATGTGCTGGCAAAATCAGCAGTCGAATTAAGGCATCCTGCCGATGCAGAAAAAGAATTCAGAATTGTTGATCAGTTGAGTTCCACTGAACTGGGAGCCGAAGCCAAATACGAAGTGGCCCTGAATGTTTATCGTCAAAATAAATTAGATGATGCGGAAATCATCATCTACGAAATGCCTGCCCAATACCCGGCTTACGATTACTGGATTGCCAAATCCTTTATTCTTCTGGCAGATATTTACGTGGCGCGCGACAATGTTTTCCAGGCAGAACAGACGCTCAATAGTGTGATTGAGAATTACAAAGGCGACGACCTGCGGGAAGTGGCGCAAGGAAAATTAAACCGACTAAAGCCGCCGGATGAACCGGATGAAACCATTGAAAACGAAGAAGGAGGGGAGGAATAATCATGGAAAAGAAAACAAGAAATATTACGACAATGAGGAATTCCTTACAGCTTATATTTATAATTGCGCTTGTATTGTTTGTGCAAATCTCTTTCGGACAGCAGCAGCAAAACATGAACAGGGATCATAACGAACAGGTTACCATTATCGGTTCCTTCGACCCGACAATCAATACGGCTTTTAAAATCAATGTAAAACCCGAACAGAAACCATTGATTTTTACCGCACCCGAATTTACTTTTCAGTCGCTTAACACCAAAGTAGAAACCGACATTGCCGCAAGCCAGGTGAAACCATTGAGCATTAAAGGCGGCAAACGGGTAAAAACTTACGACAACTATTTGCGGGCCGGATTTGGTAGTCAGCTTACACCACTGCTTGATTTTTACCATTCCAGCGGAAAATCCGGAAGCTACCGTTTTGATGCCGGCATCCACCATTTTTCATCCTTTAGCAATATTACCGATTATTCATCAAGTCCTTATTCCAATACCAAAGTAGCCGTTGGTTATGAAAAATATTTGAAATACCACAGTATTGATTTTGGTATTGAATACGGTCTCAACACAAACAGATATTACGGTTACAAGCCGGATGATTTTCCATTGTTTACAATTCCTGAAGATGATTTGAAGCAAAGTTTCAATTTGATCCGTGCCAATGTTGGGTTTAAAAGCAAGTATAAAAATGCCAATAAATTGCACCATGCTTTTAATCTGTCGGGTTACTATTATTTTGACAAACACGATGTGTCGGAAACCAATGCCACTTTAGATTTTGATTTTCATAAGGGATTTGATATCACGGATGTGCTCGATTACCAGGATATTGGAATAGATGGCGAACTGACTTATTTTGGGAACAAAGACAGTGTGAACAGCAGTACAGATATTTTCATCAACGCTGCCCCTTATTTTAGGGCGAAGTATGGTGTCTTTGCATTTAAAGTAGCCTTGCGGTTTTCTTATCTGATGGCTGACGAATCTTCTTTCCATTTTTATCCTGTACTTGATTTGGCGGTAACAGCAATTCCTGATGCATTGCTTATTTATGCCGGTTTGGACGGAAATATCCAGAAAAATAGTTACCTCAATTTAACTACTGAAAACCCTTGGTTCACAGCTTATGGTATTCTTGATACAAACCTTCGTTGGCAGAATAACAAGATTATTGTCTTTGGTGGATTCCGTGGAAATATTGTAAAAAAACTAGCCTTCAATCTGGAAGTCAGGTGGCAGAAATTTGAAGACATGGCGTTTTTTGTAAACAAGAGCGAATACTTTAGACAGCCGGATTCATTAATTCCTATATGGATTGGCACGAATAACAAGTTTACAATCCTACACGACAATGGAAGTTTATTCACTTTCAAGGGAGAGCTTTCTTATGCTGCGAGCCGTCAACTTAAAGTTTGGTTAGCAGGAGAATACAATGCTTATTCCCTCGATAATTTGAGTCAGCCTTATCACAAGCCCTTAAGTGTAATTAAGTTTGGTGCGTCGTATCTGTTCGTAAAAAAACTGAATGTTTGGGCGGAACTGTATTATTATGGAAAACGTTATGCCCAACTTGGTGGTGGTGTAATTATGGATGTAGAACTCGATGGTTTTATGGACATCAACTTTGGTGCTGATTATGCCCTTTCGGACAAGTTTTCGGTATTTCTATCTGCAACCAATTTACTGAACAACAATTACGA
>QMPA01000339.1 GCA_003650365.1 Bacteroidota bacterium
GCAACTATTGGTTTCCAATCCGTTTTTCCATATTCCTTTTACTGTTTCCGGTATCATAGGTTCAAGATTCCTGTATGTAAATTCTGAAAGTGCTTTTACATTTGGCAGGAGTACTTTGTAATTACCATCGAGAAAGTTTGAAATACCGGCATTTGTTGATGGGATAAACTGATTTTGAATACTATTTTTGAAATTTGTTTTTTTATATTCGTTTAAAAACCAATTAACAAGAGGCTGGGTTTCCCCAACAGATTTTGTATCAACCAGAAAAACAAAAGCTTTTCCTTTTTTTGCTTTTGCAGGAATTTCAACAGTTTCCAATCTGCCTAATTGATTAATCAAAACAGCTTTATTCAGGTAGGAAACCAATGGATCGAGACCCGAACTTTTTCCATGGTAAAACGATTCCATTTTTGAGAAAACAGATTTCAGTTCCTCAGGTCCGGTTAAAGGATTCCTCGCGTAAGCATGATAAATAGAGGCTACAATGGCACCGGAACTACCCAATCCGTAACTGATCGGAATATTTGTTTCAAGAATCAAACCGTGCTCAATATCATATTTGAATTCATTTAGTTTCAGAAAGTCTCCAAAACCTGCCTTCTCAAGAAAATGATGATATTCTAAAAGGTATTTAACAGAATAATGTTGGCTTCTGGTATTTTCGGCCATCCTGTCAAACGACATTTGTCCGGTGTATTTCGAGTAAGGAATACTCAAAGCCATCGAGCCGAACATCAAACTGTATTCGCCAAACAAAAGGATTTTTGAATTGAATTCGGGAAAATGTCGGGTGCTCATAGATTCAAATTTTCCGGCCCATTCCCTACCCTGTCTTCTATTATTCTTGATTGATGCAAGAATGTTTTCAATTCATCATCAATAAATACTTTGACTTCGCTACTTACTTTTTCGGGATAAAGCAAATGGATATTTGGCCCTGCATCCAAGGTAAAACAAACAGGGATTCCGGTACTTTCCCTGAAATCAAAAATACGCTCAATAATATTCAGCGTATTTGGTTTCATTAGTAAATAATAGGGATTTGAAGTCATCATCATGGCATGAAGTGTCAGCGCTTCCGACTCGGTAATATTGATGAATTCATCCATATCCCCGATTTTTAAAACGTCCATTAAACGCAGTATATTTGATTGTGCCTGTTTAAAACGCTCTGCAGAAAAGGGATTGCTGTTCATCAATCCATGACCAATACGGCTCGATACTTTTTTCTGGGCTGCATCTACTATCAGGATTGAATCATTGAAAGTCAGAAAATCAGGGTGCACATTTTTTATTTGCTGCGTTCCCCAAAGGTCGGATGTTTCAATTCTGCCATCCACTTTTCCCCAACTTACCATGCCGCCGTAAAGCGAACGACAGGCACTGCCCGAACCCAATCTGGCGAGATAAGACGCTTTTTGAAAGAATGCTTCTTTTGATTCCATTCCGCCAAAATGCTTTTGTTCAATCGAACACAGGCACAAAGCCAGTGCACTCATTCCCGATGCCGAAGAAGCAATACCGGCTGAATGCGGAAAAGTATTGCTTGAACGGATGGTAAATTTCAACTGTTTGAGGAAAGGAAAAATCGTATCGAGTCCCTTGAAGTAAGCATGTATCTTTTCACCAAATTGTTCGTTGATTTCCCCTTCCAGAAAAAACTGAACAGCACTTTCCCCTTCCGCAGCCGGCGAATATTCGACTGTCGTTTCTGTATATGATTTACTCAGTGTAAAACTGATAGAGGGGTTCAAAGGAATTTGTACTGCCTTCTTTCCCCAATATTTTACCAGGGCAATATTTGAAGGGCTGCGCCATCCGGTTTTCCCTTGGGGAATGGATTGTTCGAATATTAGGTTTGGGTTGTTATACATTGTTAATTCTTTAAATAATGCTTATACAAATGTTCTACCTGCTTTCAATTAATCAAGCCTGTAAAAATAATTAAAACAAATAATTCATTTTCAGACACTCATTTAACCCATTCAATTAGACTTCAAATATAAAAAGTAGTCCTTCAATACTTGTGCATTTATTTTTGCCGGTGTGAATATCTCCAATAAAGCAGGTGATGTAAAATTGTTGGTATGAAATTCAGGAAGCACTTCTTTTAGCTGGTCCAGGTTTTCTGCTTTTAAGTAATGTACACCAAAAGCTTCTGCAATTTTCTCTGCTTTCCAGCTATGCTCTGCAACAAAATACTTTTCCATTTGGGGTGTTGAAGCAGGCCCATCAAGGAAACGGAAAATCCCTCCACCACCATTATTAATAACAATAATTTTCAAATTGGGCGTAAGATGATGATTCATCAAAGCATTGGAATCGTAAAAGAATCCGAGGTCTCCTGTAATAATTGTATTTGTCTCTTTGCTGGCAAAAGCCGCTCCAGCTGCTGTCGAAATCTGCCCGTCAATTCCACTTACGCCCCGGTTTGACCGATAATCAAAGCCTGACAACTGCCCGAACAATTGGCTGTAACGAACGGGGGTACTGTTTCCTAAATGCAGTGTAGAATTGGCCGGTATTTCTTTCAGCAGCACATCAAACACCTGCAAATCAGAAAACGGAATTGTTTTCAAATATAGGGTTCGTTTGTTTCGCACCAATTGCAACTTTTGCTGCCAGACTTCTGCAAATTGGCTGGTATTTAATTTCGTCTGTGGGAGAATCAGCCCAAAGAAATTTTCGGGTTTCATGCCAATGGTTTCTGTCAGGCAGAAGTAAGTATCCATTTCTTCCCCGGATGGGGAAATATGCCAATGTGCCGGAACCTTGCTTTCGCGCAGGAATTTCTTAATCATTTTTGAAACAATCTGCCCACCGATAGTGATGAGTAAATCGGGCTGAAAACCTGTGGCCTCATTTTTATCGATTGTAGAAACTACATTATCGATACAATCTATAAATTTATCCCCCTGCAAATTGGAGGTAGTTTCTGTCAGCACAACAACATTATCTCTTTCTGAAAGTTCGACAAGCAAATGATTCAAAGCATCATTTCTGCCCATTTGCCCGGCCAGAATTAAAACCTTTTGGCTTTGGTTCCAGTGGTCAGCAAAAACCCCGACTTGCTTTTTAGTAAGCGAAAGGTCCTCCTGCTTTTCTTCAATCACCCGGCCTTCAACATGTTCATCAGTCGTATTGTAAAGGGGCTCACGAAAAGGGATGTTGATGTGAACCGGCCCGGCTTCGGGAAAGTGGCTTTGGTCAATGGCTTCATTTATCAATTTCAC
>QMPA01000340.1 GCA_003650365.1 Bacteroidota bacterium
CACATCTTTCCCACCTAAATAGGCAAAAGATGCTGTAAGGGAAGTTTTTCCGGTACCACCTTTTCCTGAGATGACTACGATTTCTTTTATGTGTTTATTCTTATTCACTTATTTATGCTTTCTCTTTTATCGCTTTGTCATGATTTTTGCTAAGAAGGCAAAAATCCCGCCAAAGCTATTGTTGTTGTTTTATTGCCGGGGGATGCTCCCCCGGTTATTTTTGTTTAACCCTTTCAGGGTTTTGCTATCAATTAGTTATCCTTTGCGGTTTTGTTCATTATAAAGGTTTTTACTTTTTCCAGTTGTTGTTTTACTTCCGGAATTTCAGGATAAATTAATTTTCCCTCTGCATAAATCTCGGCGATTTTGCGGCTGTTGGGAATTCTTGCCAGGACAGGAATATTGTTCTCATTGCAATAATCCAATACATCATCGTTTCCTATTCCATAACGGTTAACGACAACACCAAACTCTTTCTTTAGTTCTTTCATTGTCTCCACGGCAAGTGATAAATCGTGCAAACCAAAAGGAGTGGGTTCGGTAACCAGAATGATAAAATCAGCATCTTTGGTTGCTTCAATTACCGGGCAGGAAGTCCCCGGGGGGGCGTCAAAAATCCGAACAACTTCATCATTGAAATTTTCTTCTACATAATGAATGGTTTGGGCAATTAAGGGAACGGCTTGTTCTTCACCAATATCCAAACGACTTTCTATAAAATTCAGGTTCTCTTTTTGAAAATGTTTCAATTCTCCCATTTTTTTTGGAATCATGGGAAGGGAAGAAGTGGGGCACAATTCGGAACAAGCATAGCATCCGTGGCACAATTCGGGGAAAACCATAATCATTTCACCCAACTGAATCACTGCATGAAAATTACAAACTTTCTGACAGTTTCCACATAAAATACATTCGTTCTCCTTCCACTCGGGAACCATTTTAAACTTGTCTTCTTTGTGGACAAGTTCTCCGCGGATAAACAATCCTGAATTGGGCTCTTCCACATCCAAATCGCAAAGTACGACTGGACTGGTTTCGGCAAGAAAAGCGGAAAGATTTGTGGAAAGGGTCGTTTTTCCAGTCCCGCCTTTTCCACTGGCAATGGCAATTTTCATAGACTAATATTTGAAAAAGCTGTTTACTCCTGAATTTTTAACGGATCCCAAATAACCAAAATAAGCGCACCGTTTTTTGATTCAAATGGCCCATGTTCATCACCCGATACAAATAATTGATAGGAGCCCTCCGGATAATTCTTTCCATCGCTAGAATACTCCCCTTTCAAAACAAAATGTTGCTCGGTTGTGATATGCGAATGGGGCGCCATGAAAAAACCTGCCGGTAATTGCAAAAGCACAGTTCGTTTGCCCTTATCATCCCTTAACACTTTTCTTCTTGTCCCGTTTGCATATTCGGCTGCATTGGTCCAATTCATATCATCATACAAATTCATTAAATCTTTCATATTGCACTTCCTTTTTTATTTGTTCAGCAACTCTTCCCGAATCATGCTGGTTCCGCATTTAGGACATTTAATTGTTGTACATTTTACCCCTGTTTTATGGGGCATTTTTTCGCCACACTTGGCACAAACGCAAACTCCACCCACGCCAAACGCGCCACCTTTGTTACGGCCGTGTCCTCCACCGAGTCCAAGACCTTTTCCGTTTCCAAATAAACTCATCGTTTTCTTTTTTTTTCAGTTAAATTATTAGTTTGAAAATTCTTTCTAAATCCTCTACGAGGAATTAGTATTCTATTTATGTGATTTACAATAATATATCTGCTACGCAGAATTTTCGCCATCGGCGATTAACTATTGTAATGAAATCTTTTATCAATAAAATACCTCGTAGAGGTTTGGCTTCATATTTAGAATAAATTCTGTTAACAAAAGCGGGCCTGTTTCAGCCCGCTAAATGGATTAGCTTTCTTTCTTGAAAGATGAAAGCTGTTTTTCCAGTGAAGACAATTGGTCTTTGAGTATACGGATTCCGTTTTCGAGTGTCGTTTTTTCTGACACACCGGAATTTCCGAAACCGCTAAACCAACCGGAATTACGGCCACTTCCCTGACCGCTTCCCCGGTTAAAACCAAAGCCCCGGCTAAAAAAGCCAGTTCCTGCTCCACCGTCTTCAACGCAATTTCCCATGCGTCTTCCTGTCATTGGGCCGTTTCCCATGGGCCCTGTTCTGTCACCTCTTGGCATAATTACCTCCTTTTTTAATGATTAATTCAGACTGCAAAGATAATGAACATATGTTCATAATGCAAGTTTTTTAGTGATTTTTATGAACATATGTTCGCATACTTATTTTAAAAATGTGGAAATATTGATTTTTTGGATAATTCAATCCTTCTTATAAACTACTCCCCTGCCTTAATCTAAGATAATTGTTGTTACTTTGAGCTAGTTATTCATGCCTTACTATTTTAAAATAATCAATGTTTTCCTTTTGGCGACAGTCAAATATTTCTATTCGCCGATGTATGGATTCTTTCTGGGTTTAAGTTTTATAGAAACAACCCTGGCAATACTGGCAGGGGGAGTTTTTGGTTTTTTCATTTTTTACTATATCACCGATCTTTTTCTTGTTTATGTACGTCATTTAAAACCAGTGGTTGTTAAAGTAGCTCCTCACGGCACGCGCTTACGTTACCGCAGTTGGCAAATGAAAAGAAAGCGGAAAGCAAAGACCAAAAAAGTATTTACAAAACAGAATAAGTTTTTTGTAAAAGCACGCCAATCCTATGGAATGTGGGGGATTGTTTTGCTAACACCTATTGCGCTTTCTATTCCAATTGGCGCCTTTTTATTGCGAAAATATTACGGTCACCGCAAAGAAGCGATACCGGTTGCTTTAATAGTCCTTGTATTAGAAGGGATGCTGATTAGTGGTATTTCGTGGTTTGTGTTTGGGGGTTGATTTTGACCCCACCCCAACCCTCCCCCAAGGGGAGGGAGTTTAACTTTTTCTCAAATTTTAGAGCGTTTCCAAAGTCCTCCCCTTGGGGGAGGATTTAGGTGGGGTTTTCATAATTCCAAATTAAATTTCGTTATTTTGCTTTTTAGAAAAACAACTCATGTCAGAAACACAGCAAAATACCAGCATTTTTTTCACAAATCAAATTTCGAAATATTCGCAGCTTCTTGATTCTACAAAAAAGCGCATTCGGCAAATAGCTACCTTTCGTATTTCAGTATTTACTTTAACTGTTATTGCCATTTA
>QMPA01000341.1 GCA_003650365.1 Bacteroidota bacterium
CGGGCATCGATGGCACCACCAACAATACTGTTGTTGAAAATGAGTTTTCCTCCCCATGGCAGGTCGTGTACATCAGTTCCGCGGACAGGAATGTCGGTAGGATTTTGAAAACCTTCTGTATAAGGCATGATCCGCATATAGACTTCACCAAATTGTCCGGAACCACCCGATTGTTTCTTATGGCGGTAATTGGCATTGGCTGTTTTTGTGATGGTTTCGCGATAGGGTGTTTTTGGAACTTCAATTTCCACTTCAATATTGATGCCTTTCAAATACCACTTCACTGTATTGACTTGAAATTCACCTTGTGTTTTTACCAATAACTGTTTCAGTTCGCGCGAAAACTCAACACCGAGAGTTGGGTCAGTCCTGTGCATTTCATGGAGCATTGCCCCCATTTTTTCATCATCAGATGAATTAACGGCTTTCATGGCAACGGTGTACAATGGATTAGGGATGGCAAAGCTTTCGAAACCGGCATCGCCATGTTTCATGTCCATTAGTGAATCGCCAGTGTGTACATCTTTTAATTTAATGGCAGTACCAATATCACCGGCAACAATACGGTCAATTTTGTCGCGGTTTTTACCATTAAGAATAAACATCTGCGAAATACGCTCTTTATTTCCTGTTCTTGGGTTTGTCACATCCTGGCCTTCTTTAAGTTCGCCGCCATAAACTTTAAAATAGGAAACTTCACCTAGGTGCTGCTCAATTGATGTTTTGAAAACAAACAATGCTGTTGGGTCAGAAGTACTGCATTTATAAGCTTTTCCATCGGTTGTTGCTCTTTCGGGCATGTCGGTTGGGGGTGGGCAGGACTTGGTAATAAAATCAAGAATCCTTGCTGTACCAATTCCGTGTTTGGCCGATGAGCACATTACAGGAAAAATACTTCTGGTAATCAGTCCCAATTCAACACCTTCGCGCATTTCTTCAATGGTAAGGCTGTCGTCTTCAAAATAGCTTTCCATCAGGTGTTCTCCACCTTCGGCAGCATTTTCAACCAATGCTAAATGCAGCTCGTCAGCTTTGTCTTTTTCCGAATCAGGAATATCGCTTACTTCTGGTGCACCACCACCATCTTTAAACTTTAATTGTTTCATGAGGATGAGGTCGATGATGGTATCGAAACCTTCGCCACTATTAACAGGGTATTGAACAACGGTTACTTTATCTCCAAAGTAATCTTTCAGTTGAGAAACGGTATCATCAAAATTTGCACTGTGGTGATCCAATTGATTGATTGAAAAGAATACCGGGCTGTTGGCGGCAACTGTTTGTCTCCAGGCCGTTTCGGTGGTTGCTTCAACACCCGACTGTCCGTTAATCATGAACAGGGCAGTATCGGCAACATTTAAAGCGGCAATAGTATCTCCGACAAAATCTGAGAAACCCGGAACATCAATAATATTTATTTTCTTGTCGTTGTAAATGGTATGCAATAGGGTGGAGTGAACAGAGTTTTCACGCTCCAGTTCAATAGGACGGTAGTCGGAAGCTGTACTCTGATCTTCAATAGTTCCTCTTCTGTTAATTACTTTTCCCTCAAACAACATGGATTCAGCCATGGTTGTCTTCCCTGCTTTCGCACCTCCAATTAACGCAATATTTCTAATGTCTTCTGTTTGATAAACCTTCATCCTTAAATAAATTTTATTGTTTTTAAATCATTAATTCTCTAATAAATAATGCTGCTTTGCTTTGATAATGTTTGAGTTTCTGTATTATGAAATCCCTGAACAGTCAGCACCCCAAATTTTTAGGTGGGCAAATTTAGGAAAAAAGATATATAAATTTCAGTCAACCTTCTATTTAGAATTAATGTAGCTAATGGTGCAGATTTGTAGTATGAAAGACAGTCTTCGGTCTCCAACTAGTTATTCCCCTGCATCAACGCAAGCTCTCTTTCAATTTTCTTCCATCCCGATTCCGAAATTTTAGCCCCTACTTTTTCAATGACCGTGGAAGCCAAAAGCGAGCCTAATTGCCCAGACCTTTTCATGCCGAGATTATGAATCAGCCCATATAAAAAACCGGCTGCATATAAATCTCCGGCACCGGTTGTGTCAATGGCTGTTGTTTTGATGGCTTCAACATCCGTCCGCTTACCACCTGTTTTAATCATCGAACCTTTGCTGCCAATTTTAACCACGGCAATTTCGCATTGTTTTGCCAGGGTTTCCAGTGCTTCTTCGGGTTCTTGTCCGGTGAAAGCTTTGGCTTCTTCCTCGTTGGCAAAAACAATGTCAACATATTTGTCGACCATTATTTTCAAAAAATCAAGATTGTCTTCAACCACGTTAAAACTGGCCATATCAATTGATATTTTCAATCCAGCTTGCTTTGCCAATTTCAGTATGTTTTCTAATAAATCATGATTTTGAACCAGGTAGCCTTCTACGTGTAAGTAATCGTGGCCATCAAATTGTTCAAGATTCAAATCGTCTCCTGAAAGTTCAATAGCAGCGCCAAGAAAAGTTCCGAATGTACGTTCGCCATCTTTACTAATCATTGTATTGGCTATTCCTGATGGGGTTTTGCTGATTTTTAACAGGGGTTTGATTTTACTTTTTTCAAGATCATTCTGAAAGAAATTTCCGGTTTCGTCTTCACCGATTGTTCCGATGAATGCAGTTTCGATACCCAATCTTGCCAATCCGTGAATGGTGTTGGCGGCAGAACCACCCGAAGCCATTTCTTTGTCAAGGTGCTGACTTTTCTCCTTAATTGAAGCTGAAGTTTTTTCATCAACCAATTGCATGCTTCCTTTTGGAAACCCCAATTCTGTGATTAGCGAATCATTTTCCAACATTATCAATGCATCAACAAGTGCATTTCCTATTCCAAGTACTTTCGTCATTTTTTCAAATTTTGCTGGCAAAAGTAAGGAATTCTTACCTAGACCCGCCGGGTTTTTTCCAACCCGTCTGGTCAAGATATATTCCAGAACCTATCAGACTTGTCGGGATGAAAAACAATAGAAGAATATTTTGCAGAAGGTTTTTTTGCACTTGTATTGACCCGACGGGTCAAAATTAAAAAGTACGGAATTTTTACCCAGACCCGCCGGGTTTTTTCCAACCCGTCGGGTCAAGATATATTCCAGAAACTGTCAGACCCGACGGGTTGGAAAAAACCCGGCGGGTCAAATCATTGTATTTCCAAAACAGACAAGTTTCCCCAAACCATCGGGTCTCTGGCACAACGTTTTAAG
>QMPA01000342.1 GCA_003650365.1 Bacteroidota bacterium
AATACTACATCTAAGATACTGGTTCTCAGGCTAAATATTTAATCACCGTATTATATGTTATTGACATTCCGTTGTTTATATCTATGTGCTTTTACCCAATCTTAACTCTTGATTCGCATTATAAGCATAATACTATTTTCGCATCTTAAAGAGTTCAAGCTTTTGAATGTAAAATGAGGCAAGTCAATTATATTTTGAATAAGATAGCGAAAGTTTTACTGTTGCTTGTTTTAAGCATTGTTTTCTTGTCTTCTTGTGTGAAAGATGAATCACCTGAACCTTCACCCGACCCTTATTCGTTTTTTGTTGCAGGACACACCTATGGTAATCATTTGGCCGACAACATCCACTTGCATCCGCCTTTTAAAGAGCAGTTGGCATACATCCGGCGCGATTATCCTGATATTTCTTTGGGCATATTGACGGGTGATATTGTACGCGAAAGTAATGTTGAAAGTTGGAATGCGGTTGACGATGACATTGCTCGTTTGGATTTGCCGGTTTTTTTTGCACCCGGAAACCACGATATAACCAACAGGGAACTTTTCGAATCGCGCTATGGTGACCCATTAAACAATTTCCGGACTTATCGCTACTTTACAAATCAGAAGGATTTATTTATTGTTTTAGACAGTGAACTCGATGAGTGGAATATTTCAGGCGATCAGTTGGAATTTTTACAAACAGTAATCAGTACACATCAGCAAAATTCAAGAAATATCTTTGTCTTTGTCCATGCATTAATCTGGTGGGATGATGAAAACATTTTCAAAAATATCCACACCAATTGGTGGCCACCCTATATACCTGACACAACTAATTTCTGGACTGATGTAGCACCCATTTTCAGTAACATTTCAAATCCTGTTTATATATTTGCAGGCGATTTAGCCGCCAATGAACAAGCAACACCTTATATGTACTATAAGGATGCAAACATTACCTACATTGCTGGGGGAATGGGGAATTTGACTGATGGTAATTTTCTGTTTGCCAGTGTCAATAGCTCCGGTGATATTGCTTTCGATTTAATTGCCTTGCAAGGCGATAAATACCGCTTTGGTAAATTGGAAGATTATATCTTGCCTTGACAAAACCTTAAGCACTTTCTTTACGTACATTCGCACCCAATTTTAATATTCAATTAATGATGAAAACAATGATGAAAACAAGAAATCTACTGTTCGTACTAATTGCAGTAAGCCTGGTAATTGCCGGATGCAATCAGGCAAAAGATTTGGCAAACGTAACTTTTGACGCAGAATTTAAAGCTGACCTGAATTGTGAAGTGCCTCCGGCTTCGTTTAAGTCGGGTATTGATGGTGCATTTGCGGCCAGTAAAACGATCAATCCGTTGGCTGATTCAACTGTTGAAAAATATATTGACAAAATTAAAAGTTGGGAGATTACCGGTGTCACTGGAGAAATTCTTTCTGTAAGCAAAGAAGGCGTAAACTTGCTTGGCGCTGAGCTCGAAGTTTTTTCTGCTAACCACAGTACTGCATGGCACATCCCTGCTACAGCACTGTTTGTTGGCCAGAAAATCACATTTGACAACGGAAATGGACAGTGGGACACCATCGATGCTATTTTGGGCGAAAAGGATGTGTTTACTGTTTCTGTCAACGGTTCAACCGATCAGGATGATGTTACTTTTGTTATTCGGCTAATTATTAAGACCAGAGTAACAGTCAATCCATTGTAAGCGATTTATTAAATAGGTTCTACCATGCGTTTAGTGGAACACTAAAAATACCCAACACTCAATATACAATGTTCAACAATCAAGTGTATTTTATATGAATTAATCTTGAACACCAAGATAAATACTGAATTACAAAACAAAATATTATGAGATTATTGAAACTAATAGACAGCTATTCAAATGATTCATGAATTTCTATGTTGATTAATCTTTCTTTTCACTTTCTTATTGTTTATTGAGTGTTGATTATTGAATATTGATTTACCCATTAAAATACCCGTAGAACGATTAAATAAAAAAATGCCTCTCTCAATTATTGGGACAGGCATTTTTTAATTTTCTATCTTTGCCGCCTCAAAAGAGGATTGAAAAAAAGAAAAGATCATGAACGATAAGTGGAATTTGTTTCAGAAGTTTTTAATCACACAGGAACAACAGGTGTCAATTACTGACTTCCTAATAAACTCGGCCGTGATTGTCGTTTTAATCATCATCCTTGAGTTTACTTACGTAAAATGTGCACGCACCATCTCTAATCGCCGGCAGTTTGCGGGCAACCTATTGTTGATTGCATTTACCACAATGTTGATTATCTCCATTGTAAAAACCTCACTGGCTTTGTCATTGGGACTTGTTGGTGCACTGTCAATTGTAAGATTTAGGGCAGCCATTAAAGAGCCCGAAGAACTGGCTTATATTTTCTTTGCCATTTCGATAGGACTGGGCTTGGGAGCCAATCAAACACTGGTCGTAATTGTGGCTTTTGTTGTTGCCATGCTTATTATTTGGGGAAGGTTTTTTATCAAAGGAAAAAGTACAACCCAAAATCTTTACCTGAACGTTTCAGCCCAATCGGGTGTAGTTGAATTGGATGATGTAGTCAAGATTGTTCAGCAGATATTCGGAAAGTATTTTCTGAAACGTTATGATGAAAATGGACAGCTTATCGAGGCTTCTTTCCTAATTGATTCACCCCACCCCAACAAATTAACTGAGTTTAAAAAGCAGCTGAAGAAATTCGGTGAGGATGTGCGGGTTTCGTTTGTGGAGAGCAAGTCGTTTTAACAATTAGTTTCTCATGTTTTTCCCACCCTTTAGCGAAGAGAAAAGCCGGTTTGAGCGCAAGTTCCTGGTAACGGACATGCATTATGCCGACATTGAGCAGCAAGTGCGTATTCATCCTGCTGCCTTCTCCCCTATTTTTCATTCGCGTACCATCAACAATATTTATCTCGACAGCAACGATCTTGATTTTTTCCATGACAATGTTTCCGGTAAAGGCAGCCGCAAAAAAGCTCGTATCAGGTGGTATGGCGATATGTTGGGGTATATTGAAAAACCGGTGCTGGAATTTAAAATCCGTGAAGGTATGTTGGGGAATAAGCTTTCGTTTCGATTGAAACCTTTTACCGTTGATGCTAATTTAACAGCTGAGAAATTATACGCCGTTTTCCAAAATTCCGACCTGCCACTTTGGGCACTTGAAGTA
>QMPA01000343.1 GCA_003650365.1 Bacteroidota bacterium
AAACCCAGCCACACTGGTCTATTTTTATAATGACAATTGTGCTCCCTGCCTCAGTTTGCGCCCTAAAGTAATTGAATTAGTTACTGAAGAATTTCCTAAAATGGAATTGATTTTCGTTAATTCCGGTATCAATCCTGAGATTCCGGCAAACTACCAGGCTTTTACCAACCCTACTTTGATAGTATTTTTCGAAGGACGAGAATTTCGTCGTGAAAGTAAATATATTTCTATTCCGCAATTATCAGAAAGCATTGGCAGACCTTACGGGATGATTTTTGAATAAAATTGTTGGTGGTGAGGACACCAACAACGGGAGGGGAGAGAATAGTGGTCGGACGACGATTTTGTCTCGGAAGATAGTCGTCTGACCACAGGAAAGAATCAAATCCCCGGAATCAGTGCATCGGGCAATTCATATTTTACTTCGCGTAAAAACTGAATGCTTTTTTCCATTTCATCGTGCATAATTTTGTCTTCTTCCACAAAAGGGACTTTGCTGCGGTATTCAGAAATGAATTCCTCAATTTTTACAGATGATTTCTTGGGTCGTCTGAAATCGAGTGCCTGGGAAGCATTGAAAAGTTCGATAGCCAAAATGCGTTCCAGATTATAAACAACACGATAGGCTTTGGTGGCCGCATTGGCACCCATACTTACGTGGTCTTCCTGTCCTTGCGAAGATTCAATCGTATCCACTGAAGCTGGTGTACACAATTGTTTGTTCTGATTGACAATGGATGCAGCAGTATATTGCGGAATCATAAACCCGGAATTGAGCCCGGGATTGGCAACCAGGAAGGGTGGCAAGTCCCGTCTACCATGTAACAATTGGTAAGTTCTTCTTTCGGAAATACTACCCAATTCAGCTGCTGCAATGGCCATATTATCGAGTGCCAGTGCGAGGGGTTGTCCATGAAAATTACCTCCTGAAACAATAATGTCTTCATCAGGAAAAATAGTGGGGTTATCTGTAACAGCATTGATTTCATTGGAAAAAACACTGGCTACATAATTAATTGAATCCTTAGAGGCCCCATGAACTTGCGGTATGCAACGGAAAGAATAGGGGTCTTGCACATGCTTTTTGTATTGATTGATTAATTCGCTGTCTACGAGTAAAATCCGGAAGCGTTCGGCAGTTTGAATTTGTCCTTTGTGGTGCCGGATGCGGTGTAATCTATCCATAAATGGTTCAATCCGGCCATCAAAAGCATCCAAAGAAATAGCTCCAATAATATCGGCAAGTTCAGAAAGTCTGAACAACTTCAGTAAAGAATGTACACCATAAGCACCCATAAATTGGGTTCCATTGAGCAAAGCAAGGCCTTCTTTTGATTGTAACTGCAAAGGCTCCCATCCAAAATGGGAAAGCGCTTCTTTTGATTTTTTTCTTTCACCCTTAAAATAAACTTCACCCAAACCAAGCAAGGGCAACGACATATGTGCCAAAGGAGCCAAATCTCCAGAAGCACCCAATGAACCCAGTTGGTAAACAACTGGAATTACATCCTTATTGAACATATCAATCAGGCGGTTAACCGTTGCCAGTTGCACACCGGAATGACCATAAGAAAGTGACTGTACTTTGAGGAGCAGCATCAGTTTTACAATCTCCTGAGGTGCTTCATCGCCGGAACCACAAGCATGGGACTTAACCAGGTTTTCCTGCAATTTTCCCAAATCGTCACTGGAAATAAACTTGTCGTACAATGCGCCAAATCCTGTATTAATACCGTAAATCGGTTCTTTATGGGTGGCCATCTTTTTATCAAGATAGGCACGGCATTTTACAATACGCTGTTCGGCTTCTTTGGAAAGTGCAATTTGGCGGTTTCCTCTCGAAATATTAAAAATGGCTTTGAAGGTTAGCTTTTCGGGACTGATGTAATAAGTGTTGGTCATGATGGGAAAGGTTTGAGGTTGTGGTTTGAGGTTGAGGTTGAGAATTTATGAAGAGTTAGTGCAATTTCAGGTTATGTTTTGTACGAAACTTCTTTATATTAAGAACCCAATCAATTGCTCTATTTCCAGTTTATGATGTTCCCCGGAATCCATATCTTTTAAGGTCAGTATGCCGGTTTCCATTTCCTGCTCGCCAATGAGTAATACAAATTGTATGGATTTCTGGTCGGCATATTTCATTTGCTTTTTCATTTTAGCTGCATCGGGATAAAGTTCGGCACGGATTCCTGCTTCTTGCAATTGCTGCAATACGCTCAAGGAATAAATCCCTTCTTTTTCTCCAAAGTTCACCAGCATTACTTTGGTGCTGTTTTGCACCTGTTCGGAAAATAGGTTCAGTTCGTTCAGCACATCGTAAATCCTGTCAGCACCAAAAGAGACACCCACACCCGAAACATCCGGCAGTCCGAAAACACCCGTCAAATTATCATATCTTCCACCACCACAAACACTTCCAATGTTTACATCTTTGGCTTTTACTTCAATAATTGCCCCGGTATAATAATTCAATCCGCGTGCCAGCGACTGGTCAATCTCGACTTCTGATTTTATATTCAACTTACTCAAAAGATCGAGCATGGTTTGCAATTCAGCAATTCCTTTCGAGCCATCAGCAGTAATTCCGATGAGTTCGGTCAAGCAGTTCAATTTTTTCTGGTTGTCGCCACCCAGGTTAATAATGGGTTCCAGCATTTGAATGGTATCTTCTTCCAGACCTTTTGCGCGCAATTCATCATAAACTTTTTCGATGCCGATTTTATCTAGTTTATCGATGGCAGTGGTAATATCTGTCAGTTTTTCCGGCGCATCAATTACTTCAGCAATTCCACTTAAGACTTTCCTGTTGTTGATTTTAATGACCACCTCAATGTTCAACACATTAAAAATAGCATCAACCATCCGAATCAACTCCACTTCGTTGAGTAAAGAATTTGAGCCAATCACATCAACATCGCATTGATAGAATTCGCGGTAACGCCCTTTTTGTGGCCGGTCGGCACGCCAAACGGGTTGAATCTGGTAGCGTTTAAAAGGGAAGGTAATTTCGTTTCGGTGCTGTACAACGTAACGTGCGAAAGGGACAGTAAGGTCGTATCGCAAGCCTTTTTCAGAAATAGTCCTTGTCAATTTATTCAATTGATTTGAAGTTTCTTCATCGAGTGTTACATTTTTCAGATAATCCCCCGAGTTCAGTATTTTGAATAAAAGTCGATCCCCTTCTTCACCATATT
>QMPA01000344.1 GCA_003650365.1 Bacteroidota bacterium
ACTATCATCATTGTGCTGGCTTTAATTCTGTTATTCAGCCTGATGGCAAAAGGAAATAAAAAAAGAAAAATTACCAAATTTGAATAAAATGACAGTCGCTACTGTAGAACAACCCAATTTTTTCCAGGCTAAAAAAGGCCTGTTTTCGTGGATATTTACCCTCGACCACAAACGCATCGGATTACTATACCTTTATTCTGTAGGTTCATTTTTTATTGTCGGATTGCTACTCGGGCTGCTCATGCGCCTCGAACTGCTGAATCCCGGCCGTGACTGGATTGAACCCCAAACCTACAACCAGGTATTTACATTGCATGGGGTCATCATGATTTTTCTGTTTATCATCCCCAGCATCCCGGCTGTTTTCGGAAATATCTTCCTGCCATTACTCATCGGAACCGATGACGTTGCCTTTCCGCGGCTCAATCTTTTTTCGTGGTGGCTTTATGTTATTGGTGCACTCTTTGCCTTGTCAACCTTGGTTTTTGGTGACGGGCCTGCCGATACCGGATGGACTTTTTACGCACCCTACAGCGTCCGAACGGGAACAGATGTGAGCATAACGGTGCTCGCTGCATTTGTCCTGGGTTTTTCTTCCATCCTCACCGGTTTGAATTTTATCGTAACCATCCACCGACTGCGAACTCCCGGAATGGGATTTAACCAAATGCCATTGTTTGCCTGGTCGTTATACGCCACATCGTGGATACAATTACTGGCTACACCCGTAATCGGTATTACCCTGATGATGATTATTGCTGAACGCACATTTGGTGTCGGATTGTTCGACCCCTCAATTGGTGGCGACCCCATCCTTTACCAACATATGTTCTGGATTTATTCGCATCCGGCGGTTTACATCATGGCTTTACCGGCCATGGGCATTGTTTCTGAAATCATTCCCACCTTCGCACAGCGCACCATTTTTGGTTATAAAGCCATTGCCTATTCAAGTATGGCCATTGCGTTTATCGGCTATTTTGTTTGGGGACACCATATGTTTACATCAGGAATGAGCGGTCCTGCAGCTATTATTTTCTCCATCCTGACATTTATGGTGGCGATTCCAACTGCCATTAAAGTTTTTAACTGGGTGGCAACGCTCTACAAAGGTTCCATTAATATTGAAGTTCCATTGCTGTTCGCTTTGGCTTTCATTTTCAATTTCCTGATTGGTGGTTTAACCGGATTGGTTCTGGGTGCATTGGCTGCCGATGTTCACGTTCATGACACCTATTTTGTTGTTGGCCACTTTCACTATGTGATGTTTGGCGGAACCGGATTTGCGTTTATGGGTGCCATGCATTATTGGTTTCCGAAAATCTGGGGAAAGATGTACAATAAGCTATGGGCAAATATTGCCTTTGCTTTTGTATTCATTGGATTTAATGTTTTGTACTTCCCGATGTTTATCATGGGAATTATGGGGATGCCACGAAGGTATTACGATTATCTGCCAGAGTTCCACCCGCTCAATATGATTTCCACTTATGGCTCATGGATACTGGCAACGGGTATATTCATCATGATTATCAACCTGATTGTTTCTAAAAGAAAAGGAGCTAAAGTTGGCTCCAATCCATGGAATGGAATTACACTGGAATGGCAAACAACTTCACCTCCACCACTACACAATTTCGACAAAATGCCGGAACTACCGGAAGGGGGACCTTATAATTATCCTAATGCGATGAATGAATAAATGAATTTAACAAAAGAACTTGAACAATGAGACCAATCAGAAAACCAAAGAAGCGCGTCATTGCGAACAATCCCGATAGCTATCGGGAGGATAGCCTGCGGGATAGCGTGAAGCAATCTCAAACTCAATTTATCTGAGATTGCTTCGCGCCAACGCACAATGCCAACGCGCCGGGCTCGCAAAGACGAGAACAACTTTTAATTACTCTAACCATCAAACAATAGAACCGTTTAAACAATTTATACAATGAACCACACCTTCACCCTCCCCAATTCAGGCCATAACTTCGATGCCAAGGCTTCCAAGCTGGGCATGTGGCTTTTCCTTTATACCGAGCTGCTATTGTTTGGCGGATTGTTCCTGGTTTATATGGTTTACCGCTTTCTGAACCAGGAGGCTTTTTTGGAAGCTTCCTACGAATTGAATGTTTGGATGGGAACCGTTAACACCATCATCCTACTCACCAGTAGCCTGACCATTGCCATGTCGATAACAGCACTGCAAAAAGGTGACAAAAAATTATCTGTCATCCTGCTTTGGCTAACCATCGCTGCCGCATTGGCCTTTTTGGTCATTAAATATTTTGAATGGAGTGCCAAATTCGAGCATGGATTATTTCCCGGAATGGAGCATTACGATGCTTTGCCTGTTGGAGAGCGCCTGTACTTCTACCTCTACTTTTTCATGACCGGCCTGCATGCTTTGCACGTGATTGTCGGGGCAGTTTTTATTTTGGTCGTGGTCAAAAAAATCAATAACGGCAGTGTCAACCAGAAGCGTTATTCGTTGCTGGAAAACTCAGGTCTGTACTGGCATCTCGTTGACCTTGTCTGGATTTACCTTTTCCCCTTATTCTATTTAATACATTAATACAATGGACAATACACATCACGAAGAACACATCAGCAGTTATGCCGAACTTTTTGGAACCTGGGTAGCTTTAATTCTACTCACTTTCATGACTGTTTTTATTTCGGTTTTTGGCAGTGGGCTTCAAACATTAACTGTTGCCATGGCCCTGCTTATTGCTTCGGTAAAAGCAACCGTTGTAGGACTTTATTTTATGCACCTGAAGTACGATCAAAAAATGTACCGCGTAATGATGATGGTAGTCATGTCGCTGTTTACCTTTTTCCTTATTATGGTCATTCTCGATTATTTAACAAGATAACCCAAAATTATGTATGCTTCCAATTTTGTAGAAGGCGTCGATTTTTCCCTTTACCTGATTCTTGCCATTTCGGTATTTTTCCTGGTGGGCATTACGGCAGTAATGATTTACTTTCTGTTCAGATATAGTAAAAAAAACAATCCGGTTGCCACAAACATTACACACAACAACACCCTCGAAGTTATTTGGACGGTAATCCCGACTATTCTTGTCGTTATTATGTTTTGGTATGGATGGACGGGTTATAAACCCATGCTGACCGCCCCTGACAATGCCATGGAAATTGATGCCATTGGCCAAATGTGG
>QMPA01000345.1 GCA_003650365.1 Bacteroidota bacterium
ACAAAACGCGGAAATGATACACTACAATTAGCCATGCAATTGGATGAAAATGGCCTGATTGGTGTTTATCCGCAAGGAGACATGGAAGCCTTTTTTGACCTGAATAAAAAACAGTACACCATTATACAAGCCATCCCGGCAGGTTTTAATCGTACCTGGAGCGGGATTGGAAATTATCTGAAACAGTTGAAATTGCTGTTCTCGCCCGAAGTAAAAGCTTACGAAAGTGTGGGTGGATTTATCATGATTGGCAGTATTTTTCCCGGCGAATGGCATTGGCAAAGTTTCTGGCGTTTAACGGCTTTCTTGTCCATTATGCTGGCCATTATTAATGTATTACCCATTCCTGCTTTGGATGGCGGACACGTTGTGTTCTTGCTTTATGAAATTATTGCCCGCCGCAAACCCAGCGATAAGTTTTTGGAATACGCACAAGTAGTTGGGATGGTTATCCTTTTCAGTTTGCTTATTCTGGCCAATGGAAATGATATTGTAAAATTGTTTACTGAGTAGTTAACTCACGCAGCGATGCGGCGCGCGGCGTTTTAAGTGCTTCTGCTGGTCGGGAGATTTTCGCCCAAGTTTTCAGTTCGAAAAAACTTGTACTGTACTAGCGCGCGAATTTTCGCGTGCTTAGACATAAATGACACGCGGATGTATCCGCGCGCCGGATTGAACCATAATCAGCTCAAAACTATCCCCATTGCTGCTTTTACACCATCGGCTGCGCTCGAGATAATTCCACCTGCATAGCCGCTTCCTTCGCCTATAACATAAAGGTTATCGAAACCTGTGCAAAGCCCGTTTTTTTCGCGTTCCACTTGTATGGGTGCAGAAGTCTTGCTTTCCAATCCCAAAAGATTACCGGTTTCAAAACCTTTCATTTTTCTGATGAAATCTTTGAGCCCTTCGCGCATGGCGTGTTCAATTTCGTTGGGTAGTAATTCCCACAATGGGGCTTGTATAATTCCCAACGGATAACTTGTTTGAATTGCTGAGTGGTTTTGTTTTTTATTGATGAAATCCCGAATGCTGCAAAATGGTGATTGATAGCCTTTGGAAAACTGATAAAAACTGTTCTCCAGTTTTTCCATCCAATCGAGTGCTTCCAATGCCGACACCTCTTTATTGAGTATATTGTTGAGGTTTAGCGTAGCCACACAAGCGGCATTGGCAAATTGGTTATCACGTAAATAACGGCTCATGCCGTTTACAATATTGGCATTTTCAACTGCGGCAGCTGGCACAATAACGCCACCCGGACACATGCAAAAACTGTAAACTTGTTGTCGGCCATCACCTTTTGAAGTCAGTCGGTATTCGGCAGCTTTTACACCGGGCAAACTTTTTCTTCCCCATTGCGCTACATTGATTATCTCCTGATGGTGTTCCATTCGACTGCCAATGGCAAAGTTTTTTGTATGAAAACGAACGCCCTGTTTCATGAGCATGCGGTAAGTATCGTAAGCAGAATGTCCGGGGGCAATCAAGAAATAATCGGCATCAATATCCCCATTATTTGTTTCAATATGTATTGCTTTGTTATTTTTTACTTTGATGTCGGTCATTGTGGTTTCAAAAAGAAAAGTTCCACCATTATCGACAAATTGTTTTCTGAGGTTTTCTACAATTAGCTTCAAATTATCGCTGCCTAGATGGGGGTGAGCCATAAATTCGATTTCTTTCGGCGCACCGGCTTCCACATAAGTTGACAGGATAAATTTTTTCTCAAGCGATATTCTTTTGCTTCGTGATGTGAGTTTTCCATCGGAAAAAGTACCGGCACCCCCTTCGCCAAAAGCGTAATTACTGATGGAATTAAAAACGCCCGTCGATTCAAAAGAAGCAATATCGGTAGTCCTTTTCTTTACATCGGTTCCGCGTTCAATCAATGTGGTTTCAAATCCTGCCTTTTGAAAGACGAAGGCTGCAAAAAATCCGGCAGGGCCACTTCCCACAACCACAACTTTTTTGTTTCGTTCTTTAAAAGGAATACTTAAATCAGGCTTTGAAATCAGGTCGCTTTCTGCAAAAGCATCAGAAGAAACCAACACCCTCAATTCCCAATGAATGTTGTTTTTATTACGCGCATCGAGGCTTTTGTTTTCGATGGTATAAGAAAAGTCCTTTAGCCTAAGCTGTTTTTCAAGCTTTTTTCTCAGCCCGTCGTCATCGTAAGCGGTTGGCATTTTAAGGGAAATGTGTTTGTAGCCCATATAGAATCTTTAAGATTTGATGGGTCTAAAAATACGATATTCAGGGATTACGAATGATTGGGACTGTCAAACCTGCTAAGTGGGCTTTTGCTCTTAGCAGGTTGAGAAAGGATTACAAATGTCTGGAAGAATTTGGTAAATCATTTTTCATTGCGGATGGACATGTTTTGCTATGCAAATAAATATTTGAGTCAGCTGACAAAACCTCTAGTTTTCCCGCAGATTTCGCTGATAATCGCAGATGGATTTCTGCGAAAATTTGCGAAATCTGCTGGAGTATATTTACTTTGTGAAAGAAATAAGTTCAAAATTTACGACAACTAAACAGCCTCCGTAACCTTGTCCCTTAACGAACGGAAACCATTGCCCAGAATTTCGTTTGAATTGAGGACGGTAACAAAAGCTTTGGGGTCAATTTCGTTGATGTAATCCTGTAGCATAACCGTTTCGCGGCGGTTTACAACAGTGAATATAATTTGTTTTTCAGAGTTGTTGTATAAACCTTCCCCATTCATTATTGTCCCGCCCCTATTCAGGTCAACAATAATTTTTTGTCGGATTTCTTCCATTTTATCAGAAACAATAAACAATACTTTGTCGTAATTCATACCTTCAAGAATGGTGTCAACCACTTTTCCGGTGATAAAAATAACGATGAGTGAATACAAAGGGATTTTCCAATCCTGGAAAATAATCAGTCCCAAAAGTACAATTACCGAGTCAACCATAATCATGAGCTGGCCAACAGGGTAGCGGGTGTATTTACTGATCATCATGGCTACAATATCTGTCCCACCGGAGGTTGCCCTCGATTTAAAGATGAGTCGCAATCCGACTCCCAAAAACAAACCGCCAAAAATCGACGACAATAAAGCATCGTTTTGTACTAAAGGTTCGGTCCCATAAAGATAAGTAAGGCCATCGACAAAAATGGCTGTAA
>QMPA01000346.1 GCA_003650365.1 Bacteroidota bacterium
CGAATGAACAGCAATCAGGATACCGTTTCCCGCTTCAAAACTTTCAGGCTGATAAGATAAATACTCAAAATCGCCCGGGTCTTCAAAAAGAAAAGTTCCCGTAAAATAAAGCACATCATCATAGTAAAACTTCACCGTCCATTCGCCGCTGCCATTTTCCCAAAGTTTTTGTGGTGTAATGCTTCCCCAGGAACATCCATCACTGTCATTATTGCGATTATTCTGGTAGCTAAATACAGAATCTCCCGAAGGATTGTACCATTCGTAGCGGTAAAAAGTCCCTGCTTCGTAGCCTGTCCAGTCAATCCAAAGGCGCATGCGGTAATCATAAATGGTGAAAGCACCCACTTTTGGTGTTGGTTGTACGCAGCCATTTTGCGGATTTTCGCTGGTGTAAATTGTTTGGGTAACGGCAAAAGCATCCGCACTTTTGTGCAGTCCGATTAAGATTACGAATAGAATACAGAAGCGTAATAACTGTTTAGTAAATGTTCTGAATGAATGATTCATCTTTTTTCATTTTCGAGCCACAATGTGCTATTTGAAACTGTTTGAAATATTTCGAATAAACCCACCCCTGCTCCTCCCAGGAGGGGATTTCAACAAACCTTGAAGTCTTATCAAATCCAAAATGGGAAAATAGCTTTGCGGTTTTTGGGATAGTTTTCAAACCTGCGTTTGTACCAATGGTGATGGTCGAGGGCGCGGGGAATAAGATTTGCCATCGTCCACAGAGCAAATGAAAATGATGGCGAGCACCAACTCATCATCGCCCAGCCCAGCCATTCGATAATTTCTCCCAACAGATTAGGTGAAGAAATATATTTAAACAGTCCGCCATAGGGAATGTAATAGCCTTTTTTTCCGCCTTTGCGTAAGTTGAACAAAGTTTGGTCAGCGGTTACATTGATGTACATTCCTCCAAAAAACAGAATAACCCCAATAATAAAACGCGGATCGTAAAACCAGGAATTATCATAAGCAGGACTTAAAGTCCCGAACCAATATCCATTGAAAAATCCATTGGTATAATTAAAGAAAATAGCCATAAAAACAATCAGCCAGGGCATTCGTTTTCCATTTTCTTTAATACGAAGCGGAAAAACAAAAACCCTGTTGAAATAATGCAGCATGAAGAATGCGTAGAAAAAATAAACGGGCAATGACTTATCAGCAGTCCCCGTAAAAAAGTACCACGAAAAAACTATTACCACCGGTGCTTCCATTAAAAACCATCCCCATTTATTATTCAGGGTTGGCCCCCAGGTATTGGTGGTATGCCTTCCGTAAGGAACAGTAATTTTTAAAAGTAGTGGAAAAATGACGACAGCCAATCCCATCCAGACGTATAATAAATTGTTAAAAATGGTTTCGGAAATCATCGGCTAAATGTACTTATTTTCCTTGAACCAGTCGATGGCATCTTTTAAGGTTTCGGCCAAAGGCCTTGCCGTATGACCCAAATCTTTGGCTGCTTTTTGATGCGAGATATTTTTGTTTCCCGATTGTAAAATAGTAAGCGATTCGTTGGTGTACAATGGATGCTGCCCCATTACTTTCGACCAAATATGAATAAATGGAACGCCGATTCGCGCCAGCCAAATTGGGAAAATAGGTTTGTTGATTTTGATATTATTTACTTCGGCAAGAACATCCGCCAATTCTTTTACTGTTGTCCAGTTACCCGAAAGAATATAGCTCTCGCCACTTTTCCCATTTTTAATGGCCGAGATGGCAGATTTTACAATATCACGCACATCCACCCAATCGTAGCCACCTGGAACGAGGGCAGGTAAACTGTTGTTGTAAAGACGAATCAGTAACTGTCCCATGAGCGAAGGCTTGTAATCGGCAGGGCCAATAATAGAAGTCGGGTTGAGGACGAGCACTTCAAAAGCATCGCTCTTTTGGGTTAACACCCATTCTTCGGCCAGCGATTTGGTTTTTTCGTAAGCAATGGAAGAATGGGTTGCAAGTCCCCGCGATTCGTCCATCATTTCGTCAAACGGCTGATGAATCAAGGCATGGATGGAACTAAAATGGATGTATCTTTTTATACCCGCATTTTGTGCTGCCAGAACCAGGTTTTTGGTCCCTTGCACATTGGTTTGATAAATACTTTCGTAGGAATTAGAGCCGATGGAAATTTTTGATGCCAGGTGAAAAAGCACGTCAATTCCACTGCAAAAACCGATAAGGGTTTCGGGCTGATGCAAATCCCCTTCAACAATTTCAATGTCTAATCCATCGAGTGCTTTGTGGTCGTGGTACTGCAACACCCTGATTTTGTGTTCGTCATCTTTAAGTAATGCACGTATTAAATTACAACCCACATGTCCGGCGGCTCCTGTAACAGCTATTTTCATGTGTTTAAAATTAGCCGCGAATGCGCGAATTTATTATTAATCATCCCCTTGTGTGTTTAAAATTAATCATGGATGTTTCATTTTGATTTTTTAAAGGGCGCAAGTTAGGAAAAAGAGGGTTGGGATGGTAATAAATTGATTGGTGGGTTTTGGTTTATTAAACGGTACGGCTATGCGGCGTGCCGCATTATAAGTCTAATATTTCAACATGTAAATATATTAAATTATGAAACATAATTTTCATGTTTACAACTAATTGCGGCATGCAGTATAGGTATTGTTACCTTGCGTATTTATTCAATTTTTCTTCTTGTCAAGTCTCTTGCAGAATGATGGATTGTTAAAATATCAATTTGATTATCTTCAACTATTTTATAAATGATTCTGTAACTCCCTTCAATTAGTTCTCTAATATTTTCTTGATTGATTTCAGGTACAATCTTTCCTGAACGAGTCTGAGTTTTTAATATTCTTGTCCGAGTTTTAAGTCTGGTAACCTGAAGTTTTGCATACCGCTTAGAATCTTTTGAGATATATTCTGCAATATCCTTCAAATCACCTTTTGCTTGAAATGTCCAATTTATTCGAACCATTTTTCAATTTCATTTTCCATTTCATTCTCCGATATTACTTCTCCATTCTCCGATTGTTTGTTCCCGGTTTCAATCTTTTCAATCAAGATTAAATTTTCAACTAACTCATCAATTGAAAACTCTTCAGGAAATTTATCAATCTGTTCTTTAAGTCTTTCTTTTGTCAACATTGTCATTTGTTTTTTAATTA
>QMPA01000347.1 GCA_003650365.1 Bacteroidota bacterium
GCCGTTATTTCAGAAATTAAGATCGTACTTATAAAAAGGTAGAGAAGTATCTTTTTCATAATCATCTGTTTTTTTAGAAGTTAAGAAATCCAATTGGAGGAATACCCGAATTGATGTCGTAAAAATTAGAAAGGTTTGGAAAAATAGTGCTGACATTTTCGTCGTCAACTCCAAACCACATGGCTACTTCGGCCATATATTCATCGGTAGATATTGTAGGAATTAAGATGCCATCGCCAATGTCAAGTGGATTCCCCAATTCAAGCGACGGAAAAGTACCAAACATCTTCTGTCCATTTACTGCGCCACCCATCACCATCGCATTGCCACCCCAGGCGTGGTCGGTACCATTTCCATTTGAAGTAAGTGTACGGCCAAAATCCGACATACTGAAAGTAGTGACATTGTTGCTTGTTTCCAGTTCTTCCATAACAGCATTGAACTCGCTCAAAGCTTTGCTAACTTCCGGGAGCATGGCAGCCTGGTTGTTTAGCACTTCATCATGATGATCCCAACCGCTGTAATCGATAAAGAAAATCTGCCGTTCAAATCCTAGCGCATCTCTTGCAGCTATCGTTTTTGCTATCATCAAAAAACTTTGCGAAAGGTCGTTATCGGAAAACTGGGTATTGAATTCGGGAACAGCTTCAATAGCATCTATAAATTCCAGGTTGGCATCATTGGACTTTTTAATGGTGTTGATATAAGTTTTCCGGTACATATCAGAATATTGCTTATCCAGCATGGCATTGATGGCACCGGTACGAATTTGGTCGTAAGCCCATTCGCCATTGTAACCCCAAATGCCTGATCCGCCGTAGCGATTGATGACAAACTCGATGGTATTTTCCCCATTTTCAAATACATTGCTACCTGAAAGCGAGATATTCATCGAAATATTTTGATTGGTATTTACACCGCTCATCAGGTCGGCAATACGACCGCCCCATCCAATGGCTGAGCGTTCATCAGTGCGTCCACTTTGCCATTGTTGCACCTGGTCGGCATGAGAAAACAAACCTAGTGGCAAATCGGCTGTTCCGTTCCAAATTTCCTCTTTTGTAGTGGGACGAATCATAGTGCCCAGATTACTGATTAATGATAGTTTTCCATCATTAAACAATTGTGCCATTTCCGGCATTCCGGGATGAAGGCCGTAAAGATTGCCATCACCGCTTATTGGGGAAATCGGTAAGATTTCATTTTTTGGAATAGCCAGGTTTGAGCGTGTGATTGCATATTCATTGTACTTGGTATCCCCGCGGGGAATAAGCATATTGAATGAATCGTTACCGCCCGAAAGCAACAAGCAAACCATTGCCTTATAGGGTGCTCTTGAATTTCCGGAATTTATTGCAGCAGCAGAACCCAATGCCCTGAGTGGGTTGATTGGAGAAAGTAAAGCCGATGCCCCCAACATACCCAATCCGGTTTGTCCGATAAATTTTCTACGGGATATATTTTTTCTTTTCATACTTACAGTGGTTAAATCCCCTCCCGGGAGGGGTTTGGGGTGGGTTTATATAGCATCGTATTATCATGTATTGTAATAGAATTTAATGAATGCGAAAAATCAGCAAATAAATAATATTGTTGATGACCTACCCCTTCACCTCTTCCAAAAGGGGATTTAAGGAATTTATTTACTGATTTTTCTTTGGGCATTGTATATAATTCTTATTTAAGAATAGCATAATCAGGACTTATCATGATCAGATAAAGTGCCATTTTAACACGGTATTCTAAATAATATGACCACAGCGTATCGTGTTTAATGTATTCGAGAGCTGTAATAATAATAAGACGTGTGTCATCACTCAGTCCACCGTGTGTGAGCAGGACATCTAATTTGTTAACAAGTACTTCGGGATCTTTGGCCAGTGGCACTAATTTGGAAATGTCCAGAGTTACAGCCGTTCCTACACTTTCCCAACTATCCATCAGCACTCCCCACATTACCCAATCGTCAACCGAATTGATGTAGGACAAGCTGGTGAGCGAATTGTGTATTTGGAATTCGGGTCCGTAAAATCCCTGATCAGCAATGGGCCCAACGGGCTGGAAATCGGGCAGGAAAAAATTAAAAACAGAAGGGGAAGCCAATGGCAATTGCCCGGTGTTTTGCCAGAAATCGTAACCAATATTCCAGTACACACCATCGTAAGTATTTATTTTATCAACGGCACGGCAAAAGTGAAAATAGCGCATCATGGGTTCGCGCAGTTTTCCCTGTTGGGGATTGTTTATCCAGCTACATTCGCGGGCTTCATCATCCAGTAAAATGGCTTTCACCACCGCTTTCATGTCTCCTCTTTCACCTTCTCCATTATTATCAAAAGCAGCCGCGACCCTCGCAATGTAGGCCGGTGTTGGATTTGATTTGACCATATTCTGTATGAGCCTGCGGGCAATAAATGGCCCCACATTGGGATGCATAAAAAGGTGGTGAATAGTCTGTTCCACATCGTCCATCCCACTTTGTCCGGCAGGAATCACAAAATCATTCAGCAATTGTTTTTCGCCTTGCTGATGCCAGTTTTCATACATGGCCATAGGGACGGTCATGTCAGTAATCCACTTGTCCACACCAAACTCCGGCTCATCAAGCCATTCGTTTTCGATAAGCGCACCCGGTCCAAGTCCGGTGAAAACTTTGGCAAATTCTTTAATGTCGTAAATATTATAGGTAGGAATGGGATTTCCTTCATTGTCTAATTTCTGGCTGCCATCCAGGTTTAATTCATAAAGCCCGATGGAAAACAACTGCATAATCTCACGTGCAAAATTTTCATCAGGATGAATATTATCCTCGGGAATGGCCTTGGGATTGTTAAAATGGCTCAGGTAAACCCCCATGGATGGATGCAGCGCCACTTGTAATAAAAGATCCTCGAAATTACCAAAAGCATTGTCAATAAGTACATCGTAATAAGCTGCTTGTCCTTCACCAAAATCATCCAAAGCATCGCGATAAGAAATAACCAGAATTTCGCTCAATGCAAGTGCAATACGTTGACGCAGGACATCTTCAGCCGTCATATTCACCTGCCACCAGCCGTATAAAAAATGATGGTTATAAGGCCAATATGCATAATCATCAGGGTCGCCACCATCGTCAATATACCATTGTCTGGCACGCTCAAAA
>QMPA01000348.1 GCA_003650365.1 Bacteroidota bacterium
AGCTTGGTGATCATGCGTGCAAGTCCTGAAAAATAATAGCTGATTTTGAGGGAAACCGGTATTTTCACAGTGGCCAATATCTTTTCTGCAATCTCAAAATAAACAGCTTCATTGGCCGTCCCTTCCTTGTCAGGATCAGATGGCAGAATAAAAATATTGAGCTCAATAGCATCGGCACCGGCTGATTCCACTTTTTTGGCAAAATCAATCCACTCGCTCCCAGAAACGCAATTAACAGAAGCAATTATTGGAATATCAACAGCTTTTTTGCTTTCGCTAATCAATTCAAGATATTTGGCTACATCGTTGTCCCTTGTGTAGTTTCGGATATAATCGTCCGCTTCGGAATAGTAATTTCCATACTCCTGTTGCGCCATTGTGTTGCTGGCCGCGTGTATAATCTGCTCCTCAAATAATGATTTCAGCACCACTGCACCCGCACCATTACGGGCAATTTCGATTATATTTTCAACAGAATTTGTTAATCCTGAGCTTCCTACGATGATAGGGTTTTTGAGTTTCAAACCCATGTATGTTGTTTCCAGATTGACCATTTTCTTCGTTTTAAAAAGATTGTGGTAAAAATAGTAACTTAAAACAATTAAATGGCATCTGGCTAATTAAAACCATTCTAAATTTTTTTTGTGGTCAGACGATTATAAACCGAGACGTACTCGTCGTCCGACCACTAATACTTGAATTTTGCTTAGTGGTCGGACGACTGTTTGATCTGGCGTAGAGTCGTCTGACCATGTTCTTCCGTTTTTTTTAGAACGACTGTTTGATCTGGCGTAGAGTCATCTGACCACATTCTTCCATTTTTTTTAGGACGACTGTTTGATCTGGCGTAGAGTCGTCTGACCATGTTCTTCCATTTTTTTTAGGACGACTGCTTGATCTGGCGTAGAGTCGTCTGACCACGTTCTTCCATTTCAGAGTGACAGCCTTGATAAGTTATAGAATTTAATAATTTTGTAGCAATCAAATCCAATCGCTTGAAAAAAATACTCATCATACAAACTGCTTCCCTTGGTGATGTTATTCTCAGTACTCCACTTATTGAGAAACTGCATCATTTTTTCCCAACAGCAAAAATTGATTTCCTGCTTAAATATGGCTACGAAGGTGTATTGAGAAGACATCCATATTTACATCATGTGATTGTTTGGGACAAAACAGAAAAAAAGCATGAACATCTTTTGGAGCTCATCCGATTGGTGAGGGAAGCCAAATACGATGCCGTAATCAATGTGCAACGCTTTGCTTCGTCGGGACTAATCACAGCTTTGTCGGGTGCAAAACACCGGATTGGCTTTTCAAAAAATCCTTTCTCCCTGTTTTTCACAAAACGGGTGAAGCATCAAATTGGTATTGAGAAAAACAATCCGCATGAAATTGAACGGAATCTGAAACTGATTGAGGAACTTACAGATTCATCAACAAGTTTCCCGATGAAACTCTATCCCGGCAAACAGGATTTCGCCAAGGTTTCCCAATTCAAAACCAAGAAGTATATTACAGTTGCACCGGGATCATTGTGGTTTACCAAACAATTCCCTGCCGAAAAATGGATTGAATTTGTTTCAGCTTTAGATGAAGATTTGATGGTTTATTTTCTGGGCTCGCCCAAAGAAATTAAATTGTGCGACCAAATTATTGAATCTTCACAACATACAAACAGTTTAAACCTGGCCGGAAAATTGAGCTTTCTAGAATCGACTGCCTTGCTACGAGATGCACAAATGAATTACGTAAATGATTCAGCACCCATGCATTTGGCCTCTGCCATTAATGCCCCGACTACCGCTATTTTCTGCTCTACTGTTCCTGAATTTGGCTTTGGCCCTTTGTCCGAAAAGTCATTTATTGTACAAACAAATGAAAATCTTGATTGCCGCCCCTGCGGATTACACGGTTTACAAAAGTGCCCGAAACAACATTTTAAATGCGCATTGACAATTAGTAAAGATCAATTATTGGATACCCTATGAAACTACAAGAAGAAATTGACAAATCCGTTGAACTACTCCGCAAAGGAAAAATTCTCCTCTACCCTACCGACACCATTTGGGGCATTGGCTGCGATGCCACCAACAGCAAAGCTGTGCAACGCCTTTATAAAATAAAGGAGCGGGAACAAAACAAGAGCATGATTGTTTTGCTCGATTCGGTTGATAAATTAGAACTTTACATTAAGAAAGTGCCGCCGATTACATACGACCTAATTAAAAATTCAGTGTCGCCACTTACCATTGTTTATTCAGGTGCAAAAAATCTGGCAAAGAATTTGATTGCCAGCGATGGAACTATTGCCATCAGAATAGTTAGCGGAGAATATTGCAGCCCGGTTATCCAAAAACTGGGAAATCCATTGGTTTCCACTTCGGCAAATATTTCGGGAGAACCATCAGCAAGCTCTTTTTATCAAATCAACAAATCCATTCTGGACAAAGTTGATCACGTTGTAGAGGTGCTTCGCGACAGGGTTCGCACGGTAAAACCTTCCACCTTAATCAAGATTGAAGAGAATGGAAGATTTATGGTTTTGAGGTCATAAACAATTGAAACAGCTATCCAATCAAAGCTTTTTCCTATTTTTGAAAACAAATTGAACAATATGCTCCAAACCATATCGAAATTAAAACACCTTGAAGCCAACAATTTCTTTTTACTGGCTGGTCCCTGCGTTTTGGAAAATGAAGAAATGGCTTTCCCTATTGCTGAAAAAATACTGGAAGTTACAAATCAGTTGAAGATCCCCTTTATTTTCAAAGCTTCCTTTAAAAAAGCCAACCGATCTAAAATGGATTCCTTTACAGGCATTGGCGATTTAAAGGCGTTAAAAATCCTCAGAAAAGTTTCGGAAAGATTTGACATCCCTGTTGTAACCGATATTCACACAGCTGAGGATGCTGTAATGGCAGCCGAATTTGTAGATATTTTGCAAATTCCAGCATTTCTTTGCCGACAAACCGATTTACTACTGGCTGCCGGAAAAACAGGGAAAGTTGTGAATATTAAAAAAGGTCAGTTTCTTTCGGGTTCTTCCATGCAGTTTGCTGTTGACAAAGTGCGTTCAACAGGAAATGAAAGGATTATGCTTACCGAGCGCGGGAATATGTTTGGC
>QMPA01000349.1 GCA_003650365.1 Bacteroidota bacterium
CTTGAACAAAAACAAAAACGGCAAGAAGCCGAGAAGCGGAAAGCAAGAAAAGTTTTAGAGGCCAAAGAAAGGGAATTGGTTGCCACAGCACTACATATAAGCAAAACCAGTAAAATTATTGGATACACGCTGAAACGCATAGATGAACTTCTGAAAATACATACAGAAATAGAGATCTGCAATGATCTTATACATATTAAAAAAGATTTGGAACTACAAAGTCCAAAGCATGACAATTGGGAAACCTTTAAACTCTTGTTCACGGAAGTGCACAAAGATTTTTTCGACAAACTAAAAGAAAAGCACCCTTCGCTCACAAAAACCGAATTGAAATTTTCCGCTTATTTACGGATTCACCTTGATTCTTCTCAAATTTCCTCTGCCCTGCATGTTACCAATGAAGCCATTCGGAAAAACAGGTACAGGATCAGAAAGAAATTGGGTTTATCACCAAAAGAATCACTTGAGGATTATATTGCCAGGTTCTAATTGTCAGGCTTTGTTTTTTGTTTGTCCGCTTTTTGTCCGCACTCCAGTCACATTTTCAATTATTATAAATTGTACTTTTGCACTTTTAATTAATCCAAGATTAATAAGCACCTTTATAGTAAGCCCAATCTTTCAATAATATAGCACAATCTATCCTTGACGCAATGAAAATTCACAACTAACATAATCATCTTATGAAACAAACAACTATTACATTATTATTAATCTTGTTTTCTATAACAATGGCTTATAGTCAGCAAGATACGTTGATCTTTAAATACCGGCGCCTTGCGGTTGATTATCAGCAATCGGTAAAAATGGCCGAAAAAGGCCTTGAGGGTGCCAGTTCACTGGTGGATGCTTCAAAAGCCGGGTTCATGCCGCGGATCGACGTAAATGGAAATTATCAATTCAATGGAAACCCAATTCAGCTTGGTGAAACTGCAGAATCGCCCAATGGACAGGAATTAACAAATATGTACGAACTTGGTTTGTGGGTATCGCAACCAATTTTAACAGGTGGTTACTTGAAAAACACCAAAAATATGGCAATTGCCCGCACGGAAGTTGCACGAAGTTATGTTGGACTAAATGAGCAAAATACCATGCTGGAAGCGGATGCCCATTATTTAACTCTTGTAACAAAGAAAGAGATGAGGGAGCTTGCCAAAGAATATCGTGACGCTATTGGAGAATTTCAAAAAGTAATCCAGGATCGTGTTGATGAGGAGATTGTTGGGATGAATGAACTTTACCAAACGAAGGTAAGGTATAATGATGCCCAATATGAAGTGATCCGTATGGAAAAGGAGTTTCGTGTAAGTCTGATGGGACTTAACCGCCTGATTGGTGTTCCCCTGGAAACTGAATCCCAGCATATGGATTCGCTACTTGTGGTAGATTGGAACCAGCCTGTTGAAAGTCGGGTAGAAAAAGCATTGGAACTAAGACCGGAAGTTAGTTTAAAAGAGAATGAAATGGCCATGAACCAATACAACGAAGAAGTAGCAGCTTCATTTTACAATCCTCAATTAAATATTGGGGCCGGTGGCACATATGGAGCCCCCAGCCCTGGATTGATGACTGATCCAGGTACAAATTATCATGTAACTGCCCGTTTGGCCATTCCTATTTTTTATTGGGGACAGAAAAAGGATGAAGTTTTTGCTAAACAAATGTTAACAGAACAAACAAAACTGGAACTTGAAAAAACCAGGGATTTAGTAACACTTCAGGTTAGCGCCGGATATTACGAATTGGAACGCACGCAGGAACAGGTTGATTTTGCATTTAGTTCTTTGGATAACGCTGCAAAAAATTCGGAGGTCATGCTCGATCGTTATCAAGAAGGTCTATCCTCTGTTTTAGAGGTATTGGATGCACAATTATTCTGGCAAAAAAGTTACCTGAATTATATTGAAGCAAAGTCTGAATTAAATATGGCTTACTCCTCTTATCAAAAAGCTATGGGTGAGATGAAAACCAGCAACTAGTAACTAGTTTTACCATTTACCAAAAAACAAAAACGAATAAAAAACAATAAAAATGAAAAATTTAATATTTGCAATTACATTTCTGGCAGGGATAACATTATTGGCCGGTTGTGGATCAGAAGAGACAGTAACAGAAAAGAAAGTCCGTCCTGTAAAGTCTTTAATAATAGGGGATGTTGGTGACCCAACGGGCAAAGGTTTTCCGGGTGTTACCAAAGAAAGCCAGGAATCCAAGATGTCGTTCAGGGTTGGGGGGCCAATCATTAAATACAACGTAGTAGAAGGTGCCAAGGTCAATAAAGGGGATTTAATTGCTGAAATCGATCCACGTGATTTTCGTGTTGCTGTTCAATCCACCGAAGCCCGTTACAACCAAACCAAAGCAGAATCAGAAAGGTTTCACCGGTTATGGAAAAAAGGTTCGGTCGCAAAAAATGATTATGACCGCAAATATGCAAATTATCTGGAAGCCAAAGCAGCATGGGAAGATGCTAAAAATGCTTTGAAAGACACAAAACTTTATGCCCCATTTACCGGGTTTTATGGGCCAAAGATGGTTGATGTTGGTGAAGATGTGAGGAAAAAAGAAACTATCACCACATTGGTCGACCTTTCGGTGATAGAGGTTAACACTACCATTCCTGAGCAGCTGGCCGTTAAATTCCGGGATTTTGAGAAATATGAAGTACGGCTCGAAACCTATCCTGATATTTTATTTGGCGTAACCTTAAAAGAACTTGAGAAAAAACCCACAGCCGAAGGTTTCCCTTTACATTTATATCTCGACCATGTAAATAAACCAAATGACAAAACCCAGACGAAAGTTGCGGCCGGAATGAGTTGTAGGGTAAATATCATTTTAAAGCAAAATGATAATGATGTGGCCAGGGTCATTATCCCACTTACAGCTGTTTTCGAAGGAGAGTTGGATAAAAGCACTTCTGTTTGGATTATTAACCCCGACAACAATACAGTAACTAAACAAAATGTAATTATTGGTGATCTTGTTGGAAATGATGCAATTTTGATAACTGAAGGACTTTCCCTGGGGCAGCAAATTGTTATTGCAGGTGTTCACAGACTTACAGAAGGTGATAAAGTCAATAATATTGACATTCTTAAATCAAATTAATGAAGAA
>QMPA01000350.1 GCA_003650365.1 Bacteroidota bacterium
AATAGAAGTACTGGAGAACAAAGTACTTATTTTGGCTGAGTAGAAATTAGAGAAAAAAGATCAAATCCCGGTTGCTGAAAAGTGGCCGGGATTTTTTTTGTGCTTGTTGTTGAATGATCTATACTGAATGATCTGGTTTAAGTTTAAAACTTAAACCAATAACAAAGGCTTAAGTCACAGTATCTTAAGCCAGTATTTAAAATTTGAGTTTTGGATTCTGGTTTTTACTTCTCTATCTTCTTACAATAAATCCCCAAGGCTTTTTGTGCTTCGGCATTACCCATCAAAGCTGCTTTCTCCCAATCATCACAAGCCTGTTGGTTACGTTTTAAATAATAATTGGCCAGGCCACGGTTCATATAATATTTTGAATTTCCCGGGTCAATTTCAATGGCCTTGCTCATATCGGTAAGGGCACCACCATAATTTTTCTGATATCCCAATAAAGTACCCCGGTTGTAAAATGCCAGGGCATAATTGGGAGCCAGTTTAATGGCCATATTGTAATACTCAAGTGCCGAATTATAATCACCTTTTTCAAAGAAAATAAGCCCTGCACCAACCATCGATGCCGAATCTTTATCATCACACCGAACAGCGTCTTCGTAATAGGCAAGGGCAATATCTTTTTCGTTAAAACCATAATAAATTTTCCCCAGATTATAGCATGCTTTTCCGTTCTGAGGATCGTATTCTAATACCAATTTAAAGGCTTCTTTTGCCTGATCCATTTCTCCTTTGTTATAGTATTGAATGCCATTGCCAAAGGCTGTCCGGGCTCTTCTTAGATTCAATTTTCGTTCTCGGTCAGCTTCAGTTTCTTTTTTGCTGGACTGAAGCCCAGATGGATTACCTGATGTTGTATCTACAATCGGAAGTTCCTCACCTTTGGTATCTTCAAAATCGTGTGTCTCTTTTGAAGTCTCGTTTTTCTCTGCCTTTTTCTGCCGAATGTTACCGCAGGCTGAAACAACCAATAATACCAATACTATAAAAAATATCTGTTTCATTTTACTCTTTTTTTGGACTGCAAAGATATTAATCCTATTTATTGTAGGAAAGGGAATAAGCAAGGCATTGAGATATTCAATTAGTTTTGCGTTCAAAATGAATAAAGCATGAAGAACTCAGATTTTTTAATGACCAAGATTATTGCTACGCTTGGGCCTGCCACAAATTCAGTAGAAATCATCTGCAAGTTAATAGAAGCCGGTGCGCGTGTTTTCAGAATCAATTTTTCGCATGGTGCTTTTTGTGAATTCGATGAATTACTGGATAATATAAGGAAAGCAGAAAAAAAAACCGAAACTTTCGTTGCCATTCTCGGCGATTTGTCAGGACCGAAAATAAGGGTTGGCAAAGTAGTTTCCGAAGGGGTGCTTTTAAACAAAGGGGAAGAAATTAATTTTGTAAAACAAATGCTTATTGGTGGTGAAGGTGGAGAAAAAATGTTCTCAACTACTTATCCATCATTTATTGATGAGGTAAAACCCGGTCAGCGTATTTTGTTGGACGACGGAAATATCGAGCTGAAATGCCTCTCCAGAAAAGGAAAAGGAGATGATGCCTCTCTAGTTTGTACGGTTGTGGAAGGAAATTTATTGACCTCGGCAAAAGGCGTCAATTTACCCGACACCGAGCTTTCTGTTCCATCACTTACCGAAAAAGACCGCAACTGTGTTAAATATGCCATAAAGAAAGGTTTCGATTACCTGGCACTGAGTTTTGTACGGGAAGGAAAAAATATTCGCGATTTAAAAGCAATAATGACCAAACAACATGCACGACCATCCGGACTGGAAATCACCGGGGGTGACCTTGGCTTTTCTACCACTTATGAAGATGATGATTATATCCCGATCATTAGTAAAATTGAAAAACCCCAGGCTATTGACAATCTGGAAGAGATATTAGAAGAGTCGGATGGGGTGATGGTTGCCAGGGGTGATTTGGGTGTTGAAATGGATCTAGCAGAAGTGGCCATTTTACAAAAAAGAATTACCCGGATGTGCCGAGAACGTGGTATTCCGGTAATTGTGGCTACTCAGATGCTCCAAAGTATGATCACTGAAGCTGTACCTACAAGGGCAGAAGTTTCGGATGTTGCAAATGCCATTATGGATGGGGTAGATGCCGTAATGCTGTCGGGAGAAACGGCGGTAGGGAAACACCCGGTTGAGGCAGTTAGAATAATGGAACGTATTTCAATTAAAACGAATGCCTACATCGATTCAGAGTTTGAACATCGGGGCAAGTTTATGAAACATGAAGGAAAATTAAACCGGAAAGCGGCAATGGCAAGGGGTGTTAATATGATCGCCAGGGACGTCGATGCAAAATTTATTATTACCTGGATGCATTCTGGAGGCAGTTCTGTTTTCCTTTCTCAGCAAAAACTGCAAATCCCGATTATTGCATTTGGTGATAATATTAAGCGCTTACAGCAAACATCAATGTTGTACGGAATCCAACCTGTTTTTATGAAACAGCCCAAATCGGGCAGTAAATTTATTGCGGATGTGAATACATTCTTACTGGAAAATAAATTGGCTAAAAAAGGCGACCCACTGATTATTGTGGCCAGTAGCCCTATCACAAAAAGAGGAATAACCAACAGGGTAATGATTCATTATGTTGGGGAAGATGTAGATTGAGTCTGGAAATTTATTTAACAACCAATTTTTTAATCGCAACAATGTCTTTATTGATCAATCGAATGGTGTAAGTTCCACCTACTAATCTTGAAATATCAATAGTCTCCGTTCGATTAATACTTGATATTTTTCGAGTCACTTGTCCGTGCGAATTAATAATCTCCATAGAAATATCAATATCAAATCCAAGTTCAATGGTTACTGTTTGGCTGGCAGGATTTGGGTAAATTTTGAAATCAAAATTTTCTTCCGGTGATTCCGGTTCTGATGTGTACAAGCTATAACAGACTACTAATTCCGGGTGTAATGTATAATCGACATGATCGCTGGAAGCAAAAATAACACCTTTATAAAAATTGATTTCATCAACCATTCGAATCATGAAGCCATTATTTTCAACCGAAGGCTCAAGCATGTCAATAACCAAATTGGTAACATCAATGTCTAAATAATCTTGTGTTGAG
>QMPA01000351.1 GCA_003650365.1 Bacteroidota bacterium
GAATCCATCAAAATTATTGATGAGAAAGGGATACAAGGGTTGACAATTAAAAATCTGTCGAAAGCAATCGGAATTTCTGAGCCTGGAATTTACCGGCATTTTGAAAGTAAAACAGAAATTATTCTGAGTATTTTGAACAATTTTAAAGAGATGGCTGAAATGCTATCCGGATTAATGAAGGACTTTCAAGGGACTGCAATCGAGAAAATCGAATTCATGTTTTCACGTATGCTGGAACTATTTTCTGCCACCCCTTCCATGGTCTCTGTTATTTTCTCCGAAGAAATATTTAAAAATGAAGAGTTACTCAAACTAAAGATAACCGAAGTGCTGAATATGCATGCGGCGACAATCGAACACATTATTGAAAAAGGTCAAGCCGAAAACGATGTACGAAAAGACATTGATGTAAAAACCCTGGCACTGATGATTATGGGCTCCCTGAGATTACTTGTTAAACGTTGGGATTTGAATAACCATAATTTTGACCTTAATAAAGAAGGAAGTAAATTAATAAGCGGGCTTGATAAAATTCTCAAATGCCCTAACCTGGATAAACCAGAAATTCCAAATAGCAAAAAAACAAAAAACAAATAAATTCCAATTTCCAAATGCTCAAATTCCAAAACGAAATACACATTATGTCAAACAGTTTAGATTTTTGAAATTTATTTATTGAGATTTATTTGTTATTTGACTATTGTTTTTTGTGATTTGCTGCCAACAACCGAAGAAAGTCCGTATAGAAAAATATATGAATCTAGGAAACAAGAGCCTAATAATAGTTCAAACCAATAACGATAATCATGAAAATCAAAACCGTTTTAGAAACACCAATAAAAAACAATGTGCACCAGGTTGATGCCCGGATGCTCTATAATAATGAATCTGCCCAGGCTGTTCACATGACACTCAATCCCGGCGAAAGTTTAAAGCCCCACATCACTCCAGTCAATGTTTTTTTCTTTGTAATCGAAGGAACTCCCGATGTACTTATTGGGGAAGAAAAGCAACGTATTGCAACAAACAGCCTGGTTGAAAGTCCGAAGGATATTGTGCATTGTATTTATAACAACACCGAAACAATTGTCAGGATTTTGGTAGTTAAAGCACCCCGCCCAACAACGGCAACAAAGGTTTTATAAACGCAACAGCTGTAGAATTGCCAGAAGCATTCTTCAGCTTTTTTTAGCAATAAAAAAATAGTAAACACTAACTAACAATTAAAATGGAAAAATTATTAGACAAACTGTTAAACTATTCATGGATCAGCATGATAGTTATTGTAGCCATCACCGTAGGTTTTTTCCTGCTGATGAAGGAAAATACACGGATGGAAACCAATCTCGATAAATACATGCCCCACGATCATCCGGCATTTATTTACAGCGACCAGGCCGAAGAATGGTTCAACATTCAGGACGGGATTATTATCGCTATCGAGAACCAGGACGGGATTTTTAACACCGCAACACTTGATACTTTAAAGCAACTCACCAAGCGGTTTCAGAAGTTCGATGAGATTGACAAAGAAGATGTCACTTCACTTTACACTGCTGACAATATTGTGGGCACAGAAGACGGGATGGATGTCAAACAATTCTTCAAAAGAGTGCCAAAGACACCGGAAAAACTCAAGCATCTCAAAGAAAATGTGGAGAAAAACGAAATGATTTTCGGCCGTTTGGTTTCTACCGACGAAACTGTAACCGTCATCATTGCCGAAATTAAGGACGATGTTTTTACACAGGAGTTCTATCAGGAAATCCTGGAAGTAGCCAAGGCATCCGAGTCGGACAAGATTAAGATTCATGTTGCCGGCCGGCCCATTGTAGAAGGTACAATGGCTTTGCTCGGGCCCGCCGATATGAAGCGAATGGTGCCCATTGTTTTGCTGGTTATTTTCCTTGTTCTGCTGATCACATTGCGCAGTTTTAAAGGAACAATGATTACCCTGGGTGTTGTTTTCTTTTCTACCATCTGGGCCTTTGGTCTGATGGCAGCTGTTAACATCCCCATTTACGCGGTTTCTACGATGATACCGGTGATGCTCATTGCGATCGGGGTTGCGGATGGGATACACCTCTATAGTCACCTGCACACCTTTGTGGACCACAATCCGAAGGCCTCTAAAAAAGAGGCCGTCAACGACATGATCAAATACATGTGGAAACCGGTGGTGATGACTTCTGTTACCACAGCCGTAGGATTTATTTCGCTGCTCACTTCTCAGGTTTATCCGGTAAAATATTTCGGAATATTTACCGCCTTCGGCGTGATGATGGCCATGGTCTTTTCGCTGGTCTTCCTACCGGCAGGCATCATGATTTTTGGTCTGCCCAAAGCGAAAAAAATTGACAAAGATGAAGACAAGGGTGGGCACTCCCATTCCAAATTGGCCAACTCTTTTGCTGCCGGTATTATCAAAAATAAATATGTTACGATTTTAGGAACTGTTGCCATCATTGTCCTTTCGATAATTGGCATGCAGGAAATGTGGATCAATTCCAGTTTCCTCGATAAATTTGAAAGTGATAGTGAGATTGTAATGACCGATAAATTCATCAATGAGCATTTTGGAGGTACAAGTTCGCTGAACCTGATTTTAGATGCCGATGGCAAAAAGGACACTTTTAAAGAACCTGAAGTTTTGATGTTGGTGGACGAAATGCAAAAGGATGTCGACAATCAGTTACAAGTAGTAGGTAATACTTTTTCGCTGGCCGATTACATCAACCGCATGAACAAGGTAATGAATGCCGATGATGAAGCATACAATACCATTCCCGACAGCAAAAACATGATTGCACAATACCTCTTGCTTTATGAAATGTCGGGCGATCCTGAAAACCTGAATAAGGTGGTGGATTACGATTACGAAAAGCTGAATGTTACTTTCCAGTTGAAGAGTGACAATTCAAAGGCCATTAACTCGGCACTTGATGTAATTCATACCTACGAGGACCGGTTCAATGATCTGGGCATTTCCATGAACTATGCAGGCAGTGGCTACAAAGGGCTTGTTTTTACCGACCTGATTCTGGAAGGACAGATCATGAGCCTGATATTATCACTTATCATCATTATTGTACTGCTGTCTATTA
>QMPA01000352.1 GCA_003650365.1 Bacteroidota bacterium
CCGCACTGTTGCGGCAGCCCTAATTTATCCTGAATAATACAGGCCGATGCAGGTGTAATATAATCACCGCCGGCCGAGCAAAAAATCACAAAATCAATGGCTGACTTGCTTATTTCATTTTCAGAAAATAATTTTTCGGCTGCCTGTACAGCCATGTCCACAGAGGTTTCATTTTCGGCTGCAATACCTCTTGAAAAAACACCAGTTAAACGAGTCAGTTCCTTGATTTTCAAATCAGGAAACTCAGCCTGCAACATGGCATTGGTCAGTCTGCTTTTGGGAAGATAAATACTGATGTTACTGATTTGGTTTTGAATCATAGTTGCCCCTTATTACTTTCTAACTGCTTTTGACTTTTTCAAATAGTAGATTGCTTTTGTCTGGTTACCTTGTTGGCTGTAATAGTCAGACAAGAATTGTCCTGTTGCGGGATTGTCTCCCTTTTCAAAAGCTTTTTCAAAATACTGAACTGCCTTTTGAATCTCACCCGCCACGTAATAGTAATTTCCAAGGTTTATATAAGGTAAATCACTGTCAGGAAATTGTTTGATCATTTTTTTGTTTTCGGCAATGGCCACATCAATCTCGCCTTTTTTATAGTAAACATTGGCAATACGCGAGAAGGTTTTGGCATAAGGCCCATCAATTCTAGTTACTTGATTGTAATTGTAAATGGCCGAATCGTACATCCCTTGTAACTCAAATGCAAAACCACGATTAAAATATGCGCTTCCAAAATCCGGTTTAAAAAAGATGGCTGTTTTAAAGGCATTGTCCGCCATGGCAAAATATTTCGCGGCATCCTTCTTTTCCTTTTCAGCCTTCACGGTATCATTTTTATTCCAGTAACTTTTTTCCCTGATTAATGCCTGGTTGCCATAAATTTTAGCATAAACTGCACCAACATTGTTCCAGGTTCCAAAGTGGGAAGAATCAAGCCTGACTGCCTGCTCGTAGTGCATAACCGCACTATCAACTAAATATTCAATAAACTTGTAAGGGTTCACGGGTTTTGCCAATTCAACATTCACTTTTTCAATGAGTGTAGAAGCGTATAATTCGTTGGCTTTTACTGATTGAAATAAATGTTTTTGGTCAGTATGATAAAGCGAATACTCATTGTTCCATTGATAATTTCTGATGCGTGTATATTGTCCGTATGGGAGAAATAAAACGAGTGTAAGGGCAATTATTCCGATAAACTTTAGGTTGGGAATTTTCTTGTCGGACAAATCAACCCTGAAGAGTTTATAAAACAGAAAAACAATGGCCAGGGAAAAAGCAAGTGAAGGAAAAAACAAAAAACGATCGCCAACAATTCCCGGTACAGGATACACAATATTGGCGTACATGGAAATGGTGATGAAAAAATAAAGAATAATGAACGACAGCAATGTTTTTTTCTTCAGTCCGAGAAAGGCAATAATGGCCATCCCGATGTAGGCAACAAATGATAATATAACCCAGATATTTGCCCAGTTCACTATGGGAATCATATTGAATCCATAATAAAATCCGAGCGGATAAGGGTAAACCAACATTTTCAAATACCATCCCAAAATATAAAAAGAGGTGGACAGCCTGACCATTAAATTCGGTTCGGCAACCAGTGGATTTTCAAAAAACATAATTTCCCGGTGAAACTCGGGCAAAAATAACCAGGGACCAACCAAAGCCAGCAATACAACGGAAAGAGCTGTCAATGAAAAACCAAGCAGTTTTTTTTGTGAAATATCCGTAAAGAAATACAATACAAGCGGGAAAACAGCCAATTGCGCAACCGCTGTTTCCTTAGAAAGTGCGGCAAGGAAAAAGCTGAGCATTCCAAAAATGACAAATTTGATTTTTCCCGTATCGGCCCATTTAATAAACTGCCAAATGGCAAAAAAGGAAAAAATAAAATTCAGGATAATATCGCGGTTCTTTAAACTGGCAACAACTTCGGTATGTGTGGGATGAGACAAAAACAAAAGCATCACCAAAAAAGGGAACCAAATATTGTAATTTCTGAGTAATCGCCGGAGAACCTTATACAAAAGCAAAATGCCGACTATGTACAGCAACATATTGATTAAATGACTAATGCCGGGGTTGTATTTCGAGTTGGCTGTAAACTGATTTTCGAGGGCAAAACTGATCCTTACAACTGGTCGGTAACCAAAAGTCTGCCCGCTTTCATCGCCATAAAGTGAAGTGATAATATCAGGTATCCCGGCAAAGCCTTTTGTAATTTGCTCATTGTGGTAATTGATGTAATAATCGTCTAATGCAAAATAGTTAAAAATAGTATTATAGTATAAAACAATGGTAATCACAACCAAAGCAATTTTAAACAGGCCAATTATTTTGCGCTCGTCCAGCCTTTTTCGCAGCACTGTTTTCTTATCTTTTCTTCTGCCCATTTTATTTACTTTCAAAAAATCCAATATTCATTCGTTCTGCAAAATGCTTTATCGCCTGTGCTGTAATTTCCTTTGATTCAATAAATCCCATATGCCCGACTCCATCAAGAATCAGTGCTTCACAATTTTTTGGCAGCGCCAATTGGGGCAGAATTTTCTCCATTGCAATGCGCGAATCCTGTTTGCCAACAATAAAAAACACTGGAATATCAATCAATTTGAGTAGTTGCAAATGGTCGTCCCTGTCACGCATTCCGGCCAGGGCTGCACAAATCCCGGCAATGGAAGTTTGTTCCGAAACCGTTTTTAATTGTGTTATTTCTATCCCAAACTTCGCCACGTTTTCTTCAGCAAAAAGCAAAGGAATAAAGGTTCCGATAAAACCTTTGTGATCGCTTTTTACAATTTCGATGGTACGGTCGCGGTTTTTCTTTGCCTCACTATTGTCGGCAGCAGCCTGCGAATGAAACAAAACCAGCCCTTTTAATTTATTGGGATATTTTTCTGCAAAAGCAAGCGCTACATATCCACCCATCGAATGGCCAAGCATTACTCCCTGCTCAATATTTTCTTCTTGTAAAACATGATTCACAACTTCTGCCATCAGTGGAATAGTATGATTTTCAGCAACAATTTCACTCTTTCCAAATCCCGGTAAGTCG
>QMPA01000353.1 GCA_003650365.1 Bacteroidota bacterium
AAAAAATCTGCGAAATCTGCGTCTAAATTATTTTCTGGACGCTGATTAAATATGATTTGTTATGATTTTTTGCAGCTTCGCTACAAATTATTTTATCATAAAAAATCTGCGAAATCTGCGTCTGGTTTTTTTAAAACTCCTCGGCATGTATCTGGCCCGGTTCTTTTCTTTTATGCTCTTTAAATCCGTCAACAGCCAATAGTTCTTTCATTGAAGTTACCATTCTTGGATTTCCACATAAAAAAACATGGGTATTATCAGGAGAGGGAGCAAACCCCCATTTTTCTTTGGCCAGGCCTGATTCCCAGATTTTTTCAATGAATCGTGTATCGCCTGCCCAGCCTGAAGGTTCGTTTCCGGGTTCGGTAATGGTAGGGTAATAGCTGAAGTTATCGAACATATTTGCCAGTAAGCGCAATTCTGATGAGTATCCCAAATCCCAACTGTTGGCAGCACCATGAATTACAATAATTTTTCCTTCCCGCTTCAACGCATTCGAGCGCAACATACTCATATAAGGTGCCACACCGGTTCCGGTTGCAACCAATACGATGTTTGTTTCAGAGCTGATTTCATCAAGCGTAAACATACCAACGGCCTTTTTGCCCATCCAGACTTTATCACCAATTTTCAGATTGAAAAGTCGTGGTGTCAGGTTTCCTGAGTGTACCAAGGTAACGTAAAATTCGATAACATCATCAATGGAAGCAGAGGAAATGGAATAGGCACGTTTGATGAGGCGGTCCGGCTTGGTTTCCGCATGTTCTTTGGTTGCTTCCGCACATCTTTCTGCATCAGGTGGCAAGCCAAGCGCTACAAATTGTCCAGCTTCAAATGATGGAAATTGCCATCCTTCTGGCTTTACCCGGAGGATTTTCATAATAGGTGAAACCTGTACGGCTTGCGTAATTACACAGTTTAATTCCTTTGTCAGATCCATGGTTTTTCATTAAAAAATTGAAGTGCAAAAATAGAAATAAATAGCGTGCTGATTATTTACAAGTAGACAACATTTTTTTCTTAGTTTTGAAAATCCCATACACATACTATGAAATTAAAACCAGCTGTTTTTTTTCTTGCTTTTTTCCTTGTCGTTTCATGCACTAATAATAAGGAATCTTCCAGGCTTCACTCATTTATTTGGTCGTTACACGATACTGGGGATAGTATCAATATTGAAAATGCAAAGCTTTCAGATGTTCATCTGTCTTTACTCGAAAACAAAATTATTACCGATCCTTTTTATCGTGACAACGAAAACAAGCTGCAATGGATCGGGGAAAAAGACTGGGTTTTTGAAACAGATTTCGACCTGTCCAGAAGGACTATCGAACATGAAAATGTAAATTTAGTTTTTGAAGGATTGGACACTTATGCAACAGTTTTTCTAAACGGAAAGCAAATTTTACAAGCAGATAATATGCATTGTCATTGGGTGCTTGATGTGAAAACTTTGCTGAAGGAAAATGATAACACGATGAAGATCGTATTTACTTCCCCCATCAGAATAAACCGTGAAAAACAAGATCGGCTTCCTTATCAATTACCTGAAATATGGGGATTTACCCGCAAAGCTGCCTATCAATTTGGATGGGACTGGGGGCCGCGATTTGTTACTATGGGCGTTTGGCGACCGGCTTATTTTGAAGCATGGAGCAATGCGAAAATTAACGATGTTTTTATTGAACAGCAATCAGTCAATACAAAAAAGGCCAGGCTTTCAGCCGAAATTGCCGTTACTGCATCCAGGTCAGGAAGCTGGAAGCTGATACTTTTCAATGGTGATGAAAAACTGAAAGAAATGGAGTTTAGTGTTGTGAAAGGAATGAACCGCTTGGCCATCCCTTTTACAATTGACCAACCCGATTTGTGGTGGCCCAATGGAATGGGTGATGCCCATTTATATGATTTCAGAGTTGAGCTGCAAATGGGTGGAAAACAAATCGATGAGAAATATGTAAAAACAGGATTGAGGGAAATTAAACTTGTTCAGGAAAATGACTCCATCGGAAAAAGTTTTTATTTCAAAGTGAACGGAAAAGCCTTGTTTGTAAAAGGTGCAAATTATGTTCCACAGGATAATTTTCTTTCACGCATTTCTGAAGAAAACTACCATCAACTGTTTGAAACGGTAGTGGCTTCGCATATGAATATGTTGCGGGTTTGGGGTGGTGGAATTTATGAAGATGATTTATTCTATCAACTTTGCGATGAAAATGGCATTCTTGTTTGGCAGGATTTTATGTTTGCCGGAACCATTTATCCAGGCGATTCGGCTTTTGTCGAAAATGTAAAAGCCGAAGCGCAACAAAACATTGAACGGCTGCGCAATCATCCTTCCATTGCTTTGTGGTGCGGCAACAACGAAATTGATGAAGCCTGGCACAATTGGGGCTGGCAAAAATCATTGGAATATTCTAAAAAGGATTCGACAGAAATCTGGAATAATTACCTAAATCTTTTTGAAGAAGTCTTGCCATCCCTTGTGAAAAAGTATCATCCTACTTGTGATTATTGGCCAAGTTCGCCTTCAAATGGTTGGGGAACTGAAAAGGCCTTCTTGGAAGGCGATGTGCATTATTGGGGCGTTTGGTGGGGACGGGAACCATTTTCATCCTATGAAAAATATGTTGGCCGGTTCAATAGTGAATACGGTTTTCAGGGAATGCCCGATTTGAAAACGATAGACGAATTTACGATTTCTAAAGACAGAAATCTCGGTTCGGAGGTAATGAATATTCATCAAAAGCATCCCTTTGGTTGGGAAGCCATCCAGCAGTATATTGAGCGCGATTATAAAGTTCCGAATGATTTTGCAGACTATGTTTACGTCAGTCAGTTACTGCAAGCCAAGGGATTGAAAACGGCCATCGAAGCCCATCGCCGTGCACAGCCACGTTGTATGGGAACACTTTATTGGCAGCTAAATGATTGCTGGCCGGTAACTTCGTGGTCATCGGTAGATTATTTTGGCCGATGGAAAGCTTCGCAATATGCCGTAAAAGAAGCTTATCGCATGTGTCTGGTTTCATTTGAGGAGCATAAAGATGGGATGGATATTTA
>QMPA01000354.1 GCA_003650365.1 Bacteroidota bacterium
CTAATAGAAGGGATTTCTTTTAGCATTTTAAGAGATAATGTTTTATCTTGAATTTTGGCCAAAAAAAAATAATCTTTCTGCCGACTATTTTCAAATGTATAATCATCAATACTAAATGACTTATCATAATCTTCCGAGATTTTATGCCAAGAAGCATCATCAAAAGACGTCTTGTCATTTAATAGTTTTACTAGACTGTTAAACGGAACTTTTTTATTATCAAATTTTAAAACACCTGTATCTAAATAAATATCTGTTGTATTTCCTGAAGTAAATGTTACATCAAAATTTTTTATTTTTTTGATCATAAAGTCTGTATTAAAGTTTTAAATCATAAATTCTTTTTTGATATTTTTTACGACAAGAGGATTTTTGTTTATTCATACTTTCATTGTGATGATTATCTAATTTTTTGTCAACCTGTTTTAGGATGGGTCAAAATGGCTTACAACTTGCAAATATAGCCAATCTCCCCCACCTCAAAAACAAAATTTTTGATATTGATTCTCTGTGTGTTATCCGTTCTAAGCGTTTCTAAACGAATATTAAACGGATGTAAACGCTTATTAACCGACTTGAGCGAAAAGGCCGCTGTAGTTTTGTCGAAGATTTTGATTGTTAAAAATACTGTTTGATGGTTTGACGGTTAAATGGTTATAAAAAGCCAACAATGAAACAACATAACAATCAAACAATAATTAACATTTTTATTAACTAAATAATTAAATATCATGACAACTTTAAAGAATTCAGTACAACTGATCGGACACCTGGGAGCAGACCCTAAAACTTTCGAATTTGACAACGGAAAAATGAAAGCAACTTTCACGATGGCAACTTCTAATTATTACAAAGATGCCAAAGGCGAGCGCGTTCAAGACACCCAATGGCATAATATTGTCGCCTGGGGCGGAACAGCAAAAATTGCTGCTGACTATTTAAACAAAGGCAAAGAAATTGCTTTGCAGGGAAAACTTACTACCCGCAGCTACGAAGACAAAGATGGCAACAAAAGGTATATTACCGAAGTGATTGCGAATGAGATTTTGATGCTCGACAAAAAGAATTGAGATTTAGCGCTCGCAGTACTTTTTATACTCACGCAACGATGCAGCAAAAAAAAAATGTTGCGTCGCTGCGCCGCGTGACAAAAATAACATTACATAAAAAACAAAAAAATGACTGAAAATAAAATTGCTACACTTATACTGGTACTGGATACTTGTTTTAAATCTGCAGGGAATTGGGGCCGGGATTATTTAAACCCCCACTTTGCCCCATCTTTTGTATCTTTAATTTGGATGTTTAACTTGGCCAATTCGTCGCGTATTTTATCAGCGGTGGCGTAATCTTTATTTACTTTGGCTGAGGCACGAAGTTCAAGAATAGTCCCCATCAAGTATTCCACAAGTTGACTGTCATCTTCTCCTTTTTCATCGTGCAAACCAAGTAATCCGATCAGCCAGGTATTGTAAAGGGATTTTACAAATTCAATATCTTTGGCTGTTAGTGTTGCTGAACCGTCATTTACCTGATTGATTATTCTGGAAAGGTCGAACAAATGAGCAAGCACAATCGGTGTATTGAAATCGTCATCCATTGCTTTAACACACAAAGCTTCAAATGGCTGAACTTCTACGGAAGAAGTTTTGGAGACTTGTAAATTATTAATCAGCTTCACCGTTTCAAACAGCTTTTTCATTCCCTTTTCAGCAGCCTGAAGTGCTTCGTTTGAAAAGTCAACAGTACTGCGATAATGTGCTTGCAGGATGAAAAAACGGATGGTCATCGGACTGTAAGCCCTTGTCAGTTTTTCTTGATTTCCACTGAAAAATTCATCAAGAGTAATAAAGTTATTCAGTGACTTACCCATCTTTTGTCCCTCAACAGTAATCATATTGTTGTGCATCCAGTATTTCACTGCATCGTGTCCATTGGCTGCATTGGCTTGTGCAATTTCCGATTCGTGATGAGGGAACAATAAATCCATTCCACCACCGTGAATGTCGAAAGTTTCTCCGAGATATTTGGCACCCATGGCTGAACATTCCATATGCCAGCCCGGGAATCCTTCACTCCAGGGCGAAGGCCAGTGCATCAGGTGAGTTGGGTCGGCTTTTTTCCAAAGGGCAAAATCGAAGCTGTTTTTCTTCTCCTCCTGACCGGCTAATTCACGGGTATTTTCCCTGAGTTCTTCAATTTTTCTTCCGGATAGTTTTCCGTAATTGTGGTCTTTGTTGTATTTCTCTACATCAAAATAAATAGAACCTTTCGCTTCGTAGGCAAAGCCATTTTCAATGATTTTCCGTACCATTTCAATCTGCTCAATCATATGACCCGAGGCTGTTGGTTCGATGCTGGGATGCAAAATATTCAACTGATCCATGTTTTTATGATAGCGGTCGGTATAATATTTTACCACTTCCATAGGCTCCAGTTCTTCGAGACGGGCTTTCTTTCCAATCTTGTCTTCTCCTGCATCGGCATCATTTACCAGGTGGCCAACATCGGTAATATTGCGTACGTAGCGTACTTTATAGCCGAGGTGCATCAGGTAGCGGAAAACAATATCGAAGGTAATTGCCGGTCGTGCGTGACCCAAATGTGCATCACCATAAACCGTTGGCCCACAAACGTACATGCCAACATGTGGAGGTTTTATGGGTTCGAATATTTCTTTTTTCCGGTGGAGGGTATTGTAAATAGTTAGTGACATTTTTTATTGTTCAGTTCAAATGTTATTAAAATGGATGTATGATAATGAGAAATCTTTTTTGATTTGGTGACAATGCTAAAATGCATGAATGCTAAAATGATTAGATATTGTATACGATTGAAAGCGCAAATATAATCAGGTGAATTTATAAATTATAGCTGCGCGTCGTATTTTCACATTTAAGCATTATTTCATTCTGTGTATAGTTTTGTAAGCTGTTGATTTACACCCTTGTGTGTTTTGTCATGATTTTCGGCTTCCCTTCGACAAGCTCAGGGCAGGCTTCGA
>QMPA01000355.1 GCA_003650365.1 Bacteroidota bacterium
CCTTACCTGAATATCTGGCATTGGCAAATTCCAATTTATCTTTACCTTGGTGGATTGGCTGCCGGCATCATGTTTTTTGCAGGCTACTTTACAATTATGCGGAAAGAGAAAGAAATGGAAACTACCGTTAAATGGGCGCCATTTTTGGTTCCTGTTGCGTTGGTAGTGGGTTTGTTTGCGCTGTTTCTCGATCTGAAACACCAATTGTATTTTTGGAGATTGTACACCACCATCCGCCTGGAATCACCCATGTCGTGGGGAGCCTGGACATTGATGTTTGTTACACCATTATCGATGGTTTGGGTAGCAAGTTATATGAAAGAACTGTTCCCGAAATGGGATTGGAAATTTGACATTCTGAATAAAGCCGAAGCCCTCGCGATTAAGTACCGAAAATCGATGGCCTGGGCAATGATGTTGCTGGCGGTAGTGCTTGGTGTTTATACCGGTATTTTGTTGTCGGCTTTCAACGCCCGTCCGCTGTGGAATACTTCGGTATTGGGAATTCTGTTTCTTACCTCCGGCCTATCGACAGGGCTGGCAGCTACCATGTGGATGTCGAAAAGTAAATACGAGAGAAAAGTACTCAGTCGTCTCGACCTGATTATGATTGGTATTGAACTCTTCCTGATTATTCACATGTTGATGGGATTTCTTGCTGCATCAGAAGTGCAAATCGAGGCTGCTCATTTATTCCTTGGTGGCGAATTTACCGTAGTTTTTTGGGTGTTCGTTATCATACTTGGTCTTCTATTTCCGGCAGTACTCGAAATCCTGGAACTCAAAGGCTTTCATGTACCGGTCTGGATACCCGCTTTGTTGATACTCATCGGGGGACTTGTCTTTCGTTTTGTAATGGTGGAAGCCGGACAGATTACACGCTTTTTATATTAGGTGAAAAAATGCTTAAATGTGTAAATGCTATAATAAACAAGTCTTCATGAAAATTATACAATATAATTAATAGCATTGCCATATTTAACGTTTAATCATTCATGCATTTAATCATTCACGCATTAGAGAAACTAAAAAAATCGTAACAATGAATACGAAATCAGATACAAAACAACAGCCAAGATACATTAACCCCTATTTTGGGGGGATACTCCTGGGGCTGTTATTACTTGCCACATTTTATATTGCCGGTAGGGGGCTCAGTGCCACCGGTGCGGTTAAACTTTCGGTAACAAAAATTGTGGAGACAGTTGCTCCTGCACACGCAGAAGCCAATCCCTATTACAGTAAGTTTTTACCCGAAGATGGGGGTTCAATTATGTTCAACTGGCTTGTATTTGGCGCTATTGGAACGCTGTTTGGCGGCATGTTGTCAGGGGTAATATATGGCAGGATGAAGAAATTCAGGGTTGAACATTCACCAAAAATTAGTGCCCGAACCCGATTGATTGCAGCAGCAGCCGGTGGTATTTTGTTCGGAATTGGAAGCCAGTTTGGCCGGGGTTGTTCAAGTGGAGCTGCATTGAGCGGAACCGCAGCCTTCTCTTTTGGTGGCCTTCTCGTTATGGGACTGATGTTTGGAGTAGGTTATGTATTTGCCTACTTCTTTAGAAAATTATGGATTTAATCATTTACGCATTCTAGCTTTATTAAGAATCAAGAATAGAAAAAGATATTAGATATGGGACCATTAATTCCACAAGAAATAATAACAGGACAATGGGATTTTGTCATTGCGCTCCTCATTGGCGCTTCATTTGGGTTTATCCTTGAAGCATCCGGATTTTCCTCCTCGCGAAATATTGCTGGTGTTTTTTACGGCTATAATTTTGTTGTATTGCGCGTATTTTTCACCGCCATGATTGTTGCTATGGTTGGCCTGATGTATTTCAGTTATTTTGGATGGATTGACATTGACCTCGTTTTTGTCTTGCCAACCTATTTGAATTCGATGCTGCTTGGCGGCTTCATTATGGGGCTTGGTTTTGTAATCGGGGGATTTTGTCCGGGGACAAGTTATACGGCCGTCGCCATTGGTAAAATAGATGGAATTTTCTTTGCAGTCGGTACTTTTGTCGGGATATTTATTTTCGCCGAAGCATTTCCATTGTTTGAAGATTTCTACACAGCCAATGATCTTGGACCAATTACAATTGGTGAAATGCTTGGTGTATCTAACCAGATTGTTGCTTTCGTTTTCAGCATTATCGCAATCGTCGCTTTTTATGTTACCTGGCTGATTGAAAAGAGAGTTAGAAAAGGAATGACAGAATATAAATTTGAATAAACATGAATAGAAATTATTTATTTCTCGCGATAGCAATGATACTGCTTGCAGGTGGATTATTACTCGTTCCCGAACGACATAACTACCAGCAGATAAAGCCGGAAAAACTGATGTGGGACATCACTCAGCCTACACGTTTTGTTACAACCGATCAGGTTGCAAAAAAGATTATTGAAGGTGACCCGACACTCGAACTGATTGACATCCGTCCGGTGAAAGACTTCGAGGCATTTTCGCTGACCAATGCCATCAGTATTCCAATTGATAGTTTGATGAGTCCAAATTACCAGGGTTACCTTGGCATTGAAGATATGAAAGTCGTGTTTTATGGCAATGACGATATCAAGGCAGACCAGGCCTGGGTTATCGCAAAGCGGATGGGCTACAAAAGTATTTATGTAATGGAAGGTGGTTTGAATTGTTGGATAAAAACTATAATTCGCCCGGTGGAACCGGAAGAAACTGCCCCCTTGGAAGACTTTGATTTATACCAGTTTCGCATGGGTGCAAGTGCCTATTTTACCGGGGCTAAAGTGGAAATTCCCGATGCCTCGAAAAGTGGAGTTAAAGTAGTGAGGAGAAAGAAAGGTGCCGCTGTTGCCGGTGGCTGTTAGTTTTGCACGCAGTGCTCCAAGCTCATCCAGATTTGTAATCTGGATGCAATGGGCAACGGATTTAGAATCCAATACTCTGCTGTTCGGAATTGCAAATTTTAAACAGCAGGATAAAC
>QMPA01000356.1 GCA_003650365.1 Bacteroidota bacterium
TCCATTACATACAAGCGAATTTGGTTGGTGGCTTACCCCATTATTTTAGGGAGCATTGCCCAAAACCTGATCAATTTTACCGATACGGCCTTTTTGGGCAGGGTGGGGGAAATTGCCTTGGGAGCAGGTGCTTTGGGTGGCTTGTTTTATCTTGCTGTTATTATGCTTGGCCTTGGTTTTGGTACCGGTGCACAAATTATTATTGCCCGCCGTTATGGCGAAGGCAAACTAAAAGAAGTGGGCCCGGTGATTGATCATACCACTTTATTTTTAGCAGTACTTGCCATTTTTTCGTTTTGGCTGTTGCGCTATGGTTCAGTGTATATTTTGGAGCACATTGTAAAGTCAGAAAGTATATACAAGGGTGCAATTGACTTTTTGGAATACAGATCCTTCGGGATATTTTTCGCTTTTATGAATATTACTTTTCGGGCATTTTATGTGGGCCTTACAAAAACAAAAGTGATTACTTATACGACCATCGTTCTGGCAACGGTGAATATTGTTTTGGATTACCTGTTGATTTTCGGGCATTTTGGTTTTCCCGAAATGGGGATACAGGGGGCTGCTTTGGCATCGGTTATTGCTGAGGCTTTTGCACTGCTCTTTTTTATTGTTTACACTTTTGTAAGCATTCGCTTTGCTGATTATGCACTCTTCCGCTTTCTGAATGTATCCTACAGTAAGATGCTCGCAATTCTTCGGGTTGCCGTTCCGATGATGATGCAGTCGTTTATTTCGCTTTCGGTTTGGTTTGTTTTTTTTATTTTTATTGAGAAACTGGGCGAAACCTCTTTGGCTATTTCCAATATTATCCGCAGTTTTTTTGTGATATTGATGGTGCCCATTTGGGGATTTGCAACGGCTACGAACACATTGGTCAGTTACCTGATTGGAAAGCAAAAAGAAGAGGAAGTAATGTCGTTGATTTTGAAGATTGTTACACTTTGTTTTTTCGGCGTTTTGGCAATTGTTGGTTTTGGCCTTGCATTCCCAAAGCTAATTCTGGAAGTTTATACCAACGACCAAAATCTGATCGCAATGGGTGTGCCAATACTTCATGTTGTTAGTGGTGGGGCTTTGCTGTTGTCCATAGGTTTTATATTTTTTAATGGGGTGTCCGGAACTGGAAAGACTAATGTCTCACTTGCAATTGAGATTGCAGTATTAAGTATATATCTAACTTACACCTACACCATTATCCAGGTTTTCCATGTCAATGTAACTGTTGTCTGGACGGCAGAATTGATTTACGGTTCCCTGCTTGCTCTTTTCTCTTTTGTTTATTTGAAGACAAATTGGTGGAGGGAAAATAAGCTGGCATAATCTTCACAATTGAAACAAAGCTTCACTTTTTTAAATTATAGTTTACTTTTACATGATAAAATCCTTTTGTTATGACGCTATCAAAAAAGCAAAAACGTTGGTTAATTATTTCTGGAATTATTGTCGGTACATTACTTGTATTTGTTCTTGCCCTTAACCTGATTATTGCAAATATTATCGAAAAGAAAATTACCAATGCATTAAAAAGTTATTCCGAAAAAAATTACCACATCACATTGGGTAGAGTAGGTGTGAATATTTTAAATGGGAACGTTAATTTGAGAGGTTTACAGATTGAACCCGATACTTCTTTTATTGAACAATTGAAACAGGGGGAACTAATGCAGTCGATGGTGCTCAGGGCAGAGGTGCCCTTGTTTCGGTTTGCAGGTTTCAACTTATTTGATGCAATTGTAGATGGGAAAATTGATGTTAGGAGGATACTGATAAAGAATGCAAAAGTGCAGTTGCTTGTTGGGAAAAGTAAGAAAAAAAAGCCAAAGGCTGTAGAGGAAGGTAAAAAGAAGTTCAGGATTGACTCCATCCGAATTGAGGGACTTAGTGGTATCAATCTTGGTAAATTTGACTTGAAGAATTTCAAAATTGAGATTCTCGATGTTGTTGAAAACAAAATTATTTCGGAGAACAAAAGACTAGATATTGATATAGTAGGGATTGAATCTGTTAAACTGGAAGGTGAAGATAATTATTTTGCTTTTGACGCTAAGAATGCTGAACTTAACCTGAGCGAAGAGGAGTTTAGCCTGCCCGGGGGAAACTACAAAATCAGTATAGAAAATATGAGGATGAAATTTTCCGATTCTTTGGTGGTCATTACAGATTTTGTGCTGAAACCCCAGATTGAAGATCGATTTGCCATGGCAAAAAAATTGGTTTATACAACGGGGATATTTAATGTGAAAGTTCATGAAATCAGGATCTCTGAAATTGATGCAGCGAGAATGCTTCAAAAGGGGGAGCTGATTATTGGCCACGTTCAGATTAGCGGAATGGACATGGATATTTTCAAAGACAAACGCAAACCCTGGAACAAAGAATTAAGACCAATGTACCCCAATCAGGCATTAAGGAACATGGATTTCCCTTTTTATGTTGGAGCAATTGATGTGGATGAAAGCTATTTGAAATATCATGAAGAATCTGCCAAAGAATTTGGAAATCTAATGGTCACGCTGGATAAAATGGAAGGGTCCATCAAGCATGTTACTTCGTTGAAAGACAGCATGAGAATACCCATGACCGCCAATTTAAAAGCCAAACTCTTCAATACTGCCGATATGGTTGTAGATATACTTCTGCCATTAAACAGCCGGGTTGATACTGTTTTTATTTCGGGTTCTTTAGGAAAGTCAAAAATGAGTGCTTTCGATCCTGCTTTGTTTCCAGCATTGGGGATGAAAATTACAGCTGGCACTTTAAACAATGTGGTGTTTAAAGCACGGGCAAACCGGAAATATATCGATGGCGAAATGCTGATGATGTACGATGGCCTGGAAACTGAAATGCAAAAAAAGAATGAAAAAGAGGTCAATAAATTTATGAGTTGGCTGGCCAATTCAGTAGTCCGAAAATCAAACCCCGGAAAGAATGATAAATTAAGAACTGTTCCCATGCA
>QMPA01000357.1 GCA_003650365.1 Bacteroidota bacterium
CTTCGGGGTTGATAATCATCCCCTTGTGTGTTTAATAATAATCATGGATGTTTCATTTTATTGAATTTGCAGCTACATTATTGTATTTACTCTTCTTCACATATTGTAGTGGTGGTGGGTGTTATGTCCGTTACGGTTGTGGTCAGGATACCCCGGCTTCCACCTGAGGGATTTGGCAATCGCCTGTTTTTCATCTTAGTGGACTTTCCTTTACCTCTTGCTCGCTGGAATGATAGTTTACTAATTGGTGTTGCAGTAAATTGATCGTCTTTTGCAAAGGTCATATTGGACGACACATCTGGCAAGCCAACAAAGTAGCCGAGACAAGCACTACCATCGGGTGCAAATTTCACAAACAGGGCATCATCAGTTCCGCCGCCCCCACCGAAAGTCCTGGTATATCCGGCAACATAATAACATCCATCATCTCCGAGGATAACTGATTCACCAGATTCATGATCTGTACCACCAAATGCCCACGACCATTCAAAATTTCCTGTTGAATCTAATTTAACCAACCACACATCTCCCTCTCCTGCCCCAAAACTTTTGGTTTGACCTACAATGGCAAAACCATGATCTTCCGCGAGCACAATCGAAAAACCAAAGTCTTCATCGGCACCACCAAGTACTGACCCCCAGCCAGTACTCCCATCTTTATTCACTTTACGGATGTATAAGTCGGCACCACCGGATCCAAAACTGTAGGTATAGCCTGCAATAACATATCCTGAATCATGGGATAGGGTGATGTCTCTACCGTAATCATTCTCTGTTCCACCCATATACCATCCCCAAAGTGAATTTCCTCCTGCATCGAGTTTTTGAAATTGCAAATCGTATCCACCTACACCACTGCTATTTGATGCACCACAAATGGCATATCCCCCATCCGTATCTTTAATTATTCCATATCCATATTCGTTTCCGGTATTTCCAATGGCATATCCCCACACATTATTTCCTGAGGCATCACGTTTTGTTACTAAATTATCGCTGCCACCTAAACCAAAACCATCTGTATAACCCACAAAAACAAACCCACCATCCATATCCTGGATTACATCCCTGTTTTTTTCATAACCACCATAACTGGTTCTCTCTTCCCAATCGATATTTCCCTGTGCGTCCAGTTTCAGATTGTACACATCAGTTCCTGTTCCACCGGTAAGAATATATCCATTATCACTTGTCAATTTTGCCGAATAACAATCATTGTTAGCAGCAGCTTCATCATAGGATTTTCCAAAATCTAAATTTCCGGTAGCATCCACTTTCAACAATAAAAAATCATTAGATCCAGCTCCATAGCTTGCTGTCATGCCAGCCAGTACAAAGCTCCCATCACTTGCCTGATCCAATGAAAAAGCCCTGTCGTCATCAGTACCGCCATATGCCCGCGACAAAAAAGAAAATGGCTCATTAGCTACAGTTTCAATACATCTTATTGGAAACCCCCGTGCGCGGTATTTCTTATAATTACCCACAGATGCGTTATCGAAGAATACCATTTTTGAGCCACTTCCATTGGTGGAACTCGTCCAATAGGCCGCAGAATTTGTTGCAAAACTTCCATCAATATATGAGCGGTGTCCGCCTTCGGGAAGTTTAAGAGGAGAGTCAAATGCGTCAGTGCTGTTGTTCCATGTTGAAAATGCTTCATTCCATTCAATAATGTTTGGGACCTTCCATCCCTCGGGACATGGGTTATTCTTGTACTCGTGAATACCCCATAAATCGACATGCTGCGGATCCTGCCAGTCGTAAGGAGGAGAAGAAGGGAGAATAAACGATGAATGCCCGGGAGTAGAAGTATTAGCAACTGTGGAAGTTGTACCATTTGCCGGATGCTGATGTCCGTCATCTGCTCTTCCCCATTGAAAATAATATCCAAAACCCTGTGAATCGTTTATGGCAGTTGCCACTTGAGTAGCGCCAATATTGCGGTCGAGCCAGCAGCGGCCGTTGTGCATCACAGTATTGTATGTAATACCGCCGAAATCAATGGTGCTTACTCCGCAGATTATAGCACTTGTTTTCTTCCTGTTTAGGTCTGTCCAGGTATTTCCACTAAAAGCTTCAAGGATTTTGGTGTCGGTATTAAATATCATTAAACCATCAGCAGGCTGCTGAATAGCATCGCGTTGGTCCGTTGTTAAACGAGGAAGCAACAACCCCTGCGTGGCGGATTGCACATCCAACATAGCTGATGAATCGGGCTTGATTCCATCGCTGTTTATGGCAATTTGCGAATAGGAAATCCGGGGAATTGAACACAGAACTATCACCGAAATAAAATACAAAACAATCCTTTTCATAATGCGATTTTTGAGATAATAGAAATTGTTTATAGGGGCTTGTTCTCAGGGGGAAATAGTGCGTCAAACTTAAATCAAATATGATCAAGAATTGATATAAATTAGGGGGCGGATAAGCTGTATTTAGCTATCTGGTTTTTGTGGGTTATTGAAGAAATAATGGGCTTGGTGGCAAGCAATTGAAAAAATAAACCTGAACGAAGTTGAAATTGAAAACAAAGCCTGTTTTATCAATTCATCGAACAAAATAAAACACTATTTTTACCACCATTGTTTGCCACCGATCTCACTTAATTAAATACAATGTTCCGAAAATTATCATTACTATTTAGTTTATGCTTCCTCTTTTCAACAATTGTTTTTTCACAAAACCAACAAAAAATCGACAGCCTGATACGCATTGCATCCACTTCTACTGTTGATACAAACCTGGTGAAAACCTACGAGCGAATAGCTCTATTGTATCTGCGGATGCAATTGGATAGTACAAAAATTTATGCGCAAAAGATGATTGATGTCTCTAAGAAGCTGTCTAAAAACGAGAAATTAACTTTGCTATGTGAATAACAAAAAGAAAAGTCACCGCTATTACAAGAATAAGTTCAGATAATTAAGGTTCACTAAAATCTTAATAAAAATGAC
>QMPA01000358.1 GCA_003650365.1 Bacteroidota bacterium
GGGATGAAATGCAGAAAAAGCATGCCTTTGCGCATCAGATTCGCATTGGTGCGGCAGGCGGAATTTCCACGCCGGCATCAGCCCTGGCTGCTTTTATGATGGGTGCTGCTTATGTGGTAACTGGTTCTGTAAATCAGGCCTGTATTGAAGCGGGAACTTCTGAACATGTGCGTAAGTTATTGCAAAAAGTTGCTTCAACCGATGTGATGATGTCACCGGCTTCGGATATGTTTGAAATGGGGGTCGAATTGCAAGTATTAAAACCGGGAACCCTTTTCGGCCCTCGTGCCAAAAAATTGTACGACTATTACAAACAGTACAATTCGATTGATGACATTCCAGTTGCCGAACGACAGAAATTGGAGCAACAAGTTTTCAAACAACCATTGGAGGAAATCTGGCAGGCTACAATTGAGTTTTTTGAAAAACGAGACCCCGAACAAATTGAGCGGGCCAAAGACAATCCTCACCGGAAAAAGGCATTGATCTTTCGCTGGTATTTGGGATTGTCTTCCAACTGGGCCAATGCCGGTACAACGGGACGGGAATTGGATTTTCAAATTTGGTGCGGCCCGTCTATGGGTGCTTTCAATGATTGGGTAAAAGGCACTTATTTGGAAGATTACCAAAACAGGCGGGTAGCTGATGTGGCCGAGCAAATTATGCAGGGTGCAGCTTACTTATTTCGGGTACAGAATTTGAAAATGCAAGGAGTCGGTTTTCCATTGGAAATGGAGCGGTTTCTACCGAAAAAGCAAATATCGCAATAATATAGTTTTATGTGATAAATGTTGAATAGAGCCTGTTTAGGAATGGGGAATCGTTATCTTTTCAACTTCCAGCGCTTATGCGACCACAGCCAGTTTTCGGGCTTTTTCTGAATGACTGCTTCGAGTAGTTTTGCATAAGTTGTGGTAATCTCACCGGGTTTTGTTTCTTTAGACTGATCGCTGATTACCGTTAAATCCATCGTATAAAAGCCACGTTTAACACGCTGAATATCTACGAATACAACGGGAGTATTGTACTTTCGGGCATACATTTCCGGGCCATGCAGGAATGCTGTATCGCGTCCCAGAAAATCAACCCATATTGATTTTTTTACATTGGAAGGACTTTGGTCAGAAGCCATCACATATCCTGTTATTTCATTTTTACGTGCTTCAAATATTTCTGCAGTTTTGTAAATAGAGCCCAAAAATGCACCGGTCCGCGACCTGTTCTTACGGACAAAGCGGTCGATATATTTATTACTTAATGGTTTATAAAGTGCAACAATTTGATGCTTAAACTGAAGGCTTGGCGACATCGCCCCCCATTCCCAATTGCAATAATGGTTTGGAAGCAGTATTACACCACGGCCTGCTTCAGAAAACTGATCAAGCATTTCGGGTTTTATCACTTTATGGCGGGCTACAATTTGCTGGTCGCTCATCGTAAAACCCTTGAAACTTTCGACGGTAATATCAGCCAGGTTTTTATAGCTCAAGCGAATAAGCCGTTTGATTTCGGAATCATCCTTCTCGGGAAAACATTTCCTGAGATTATCTTCCACAACAGCTTTGCGGTAGCCGGTAATATTTAGGAGGACAAACCGTAAAAAGTCAGAAAACAAATAAAGCACCCAAAAGGGGAGTATCCCAATAAGGAAAGAAAAAAAACGGGTAATTCCTGCTGTAATAAAATCCATCGAAATCAATCTGGTTAACGTTTTGCACTTTTTAGTCAGCACTTTTTAAATGCAACTCTTCCAACTCTACTCCTGCCCTTTCCAATAAATCAAGGCCATCTGTTATTCGGTATCTTCGGTCGAAAACCACACGTTTGATACCCGATTGGATAATCAGCTTTGCACATTCCATACAGGGTGAATCGGTAATATAAAGCGTGGCTCCATCACTGCTGTTATTCGATTTAGCTACTTTAGTAATGGCATTGGCTTCGGCATGAAGCACATAAGCTTTTGTGGTATTGTTTTCTTCTTCACAAACATTCTCAAAACCTGATGGAGTACCATTGTAACCATCCGAAATAATCATCCGGTTTTTCACGATGAGTGCACCAACCTGACGGCGCTCGCAATAAGAATTTTTCGCCCAGACGTGAGCCATTTCTATATAACTTTTATCGAACTTTTTATCCTTCATGGCTGCAAAAATACAACGGATTTTTCAACATTGATAATTCACAATAATGACCTTCCAGCATGCGTAGCTCCTGGAAGCATCCTTTTGATAAACAACGCCCAGGTCGTAGCGATGCTGGGAGCTTGAACCCCACACTGCTGCAAGCGTCCACGCTTGCGGTATAAAATCATCATCTACAATCTAAACATCTATTATAGTTTGAATTCACTTTTTCAAGCGTGGACGCTTGAAACAGGGGTTACTTAGGTTTTTAGTCCGTTCCAAACCCAAACTGTTTCCCTTTCTGCAGAGCAGGAATCCCTTCCTTCATCCACATTGGTTCAGGTGCATCTTTCAGGTAAAAATCAAAAAACTGTTGCATCCTCACTGTTAGATCTTCCATGTCGGCAATACGTTTCAGATTGTGAGGTGCACCATTATAAACCAATAGCCAAACCGGCTTGTGCAATCGGCGGAGTGCATTAAAAAATTCTATTCCCTGATACCATGGCACTGCACCATCTTCATCATTGTGCATCATTAACAGCGGAGTCTGAATTTGGTCGGCAAAAAATAAGGGGGAATTCAGAATATATAAATCACGTTTCTCCCACAGCGTTCCACCAATGCGGCTTTGGGTTTCTTCGTATTGGAAAGCACGGCTCAAACCACTTCCCCATCGAATACCACCATAAGCACTGGTCATATTGCTCACCGGCGCACCAGCCATCGCAGCTTTAAACATATTGGTTTGCGTTATAATATACGCTGTTTGGTAACCGCCCCAGCTTTGCCCTTGAATACCCAAATTTTCTCCATCGATAAAA
>QMPA01000359.1 GCA_003650365.1 Bacteroidota bacterium
CCATTAAATCTGATGCAACAGGAAACGGCTCTGTAATCATTACTACGGTGGGGTCGAATGGTGACTATGTAACGGTAGAAAGATATATTCCTGCTTACTCCGGCTCAGATGATGGCTGGCACACAATAGCCAGTCCGGTGGATAATATGACCATTACTGGTTCTGACTTTTTTCCGGGTGCCAATGATGACCTTTATAAATGGGATGAACCAAATAATATTTGGGAAAACTACAAAGCAGGTTGGGGTGATGATAATCTTTACGCGACCGAAGGTTATCTTGTGGCTTACGAAACGAGTGCAACCAAAAACTTTTACGGCTTGTTAACCAATTGGGATTGGGATTTATTTCCACTGTCGTATACCCCCACCGAAGGTAATGGTTGGAATTTATTGGGGAACCCTTTTCCGTCAGCAATTGAATGGGGAACAGCCGATTGGGCATTAACAAATGTTGGTGGTGTTGCTCAAATATGGAATGATGCTGGTGGTAATTATATCTCACGTAATGCCGGAGATATTATACCATCGACCAACGGATTTTTTGTTCAGGTTTCCAGTGCAACCAACTCGATGACCATCCCGACCTCGGCACGTGTTCATAATACAACCAACAACTACAAAAGTAGCCGTGTCGAAGAAATGGATGAAACCCTGTTGCTGACCATCACCAATGAGGAGAATACCTATTACGATGTAAACCGCATTGGTTTCAGAAACGATGCCACAGAAGAATGGGACATCGCCTTTGATGCACATAAAATGTTTGGCAGTTCAACAGCTCCTCAACTGTGGACAGTAAGTAATGATGAAATATTTTCACAGAATTATCTGCCCTATGTTTACGAATCTTATCAATTGCCATTAAACTTCAGGGCGGGTGTTAATAGTACTTACCACCTGAATTTTGAAGGTGTTGAGAGCTTCTTCCCCAACAGCGAAATTCATCTTGAAGATGTTTTACTGGATAAAATCATTGATCTGCGCGAGCAACAATTATACGATTTCATGGCTTCGACAGATGATAGTGAAGACCGTTTTATCCTTCACTTTTATGGTGTAACAACTACAGGCGACAAGCCGGAATTGAACGACACCAGAATATTCTCACAACATAATACGATTTATATTCAATCGGGCCAAATGCCTAAAGATGCCTACCGCATTGAGGTATTTAACGTGATGGGACAAACTGTGTATGCAGAACGGATGGAGCCCACTACATTGGGTAGTTTTACGCTCAACGAAAAAACCGGCGTTTATGTAGTTCGTGTGTATGGTGATAAGCAAACCATTGTTCAAAAAGTGATGATTAAGTAATCGGTTTAATCAAACTGTAAAACAATGAAAATAGGGAAAATTAAATTTATTATAACTGCTTTGTTTATTCTTTTTCTTTCAGCAGGAATTATGGCTCAAGTTACCGAGCCACCGGATCCTCCGGGAGGACATGGTAGTGGTGATGACCAGCCACCCGGGGGTAGTGCCCCCATAGGTGGAGGGGTTTTTATCCTACTCGGGCTTGGAGTTGCATATGGTAGTAAAAAAGTATTTGACCTAAGAAAAAAAGGCAAGGATCAATAATAAAAAACACAAATAATAAAAAACACAAATAATGAAAAAAATCAAATTCATATTAGCAGGTATCTTTATTCTTTTTCTATCAGTAGGAATTATGGCACAAGTCGGACCACCGAATCCTCCCGGAGAACATGGAGGCGATGATGATGTTCCGGGTGGTAATGCCCCCATCGCTGGCGGTGTCTTTATTCTGCTTGGCCTGGGAGCTGCTTATGGAGGAAAGAAAGTGTATAACTTGATGAAAAAGGACGAAGAAAAATAATCTTCAGCTTCTTTTTCTTCAATAGAAAATCCATATTCTTTGATGGAGGTTTTGTTCTTTTTATTGAAAAGGGGACATCTTCATTGGATGATTAAAAAAGTGGAAGGTTTCTCAAATCTTCCACTTTTTCTATTTCTCAAAATATTCAATAATTTTGCAAAGTTCTCAGCATGTTTAATGGATGTAATTCAACCATGCTTTTTGGTTCTGCCACAAACATGCCTGCCGGACAGGCGGGTTTAATGGAACACTTAAAAATACTCAACACTCAATAAAACAATATTCAAATGTTCTTACATGAATTCATTCCAGAATAATTGGGAAAGATGCCAAGAATTATAACAAATTAATTGCATAATTATTGATGCTAATAGTCAGATATTCAAATAATAGATAAATTCTTGTATTATTGAATCTTTTTTTTACTTGCTTATTGTTCAATGAGTGTTGATTATTGAATATTTATTTACTATTAAAACACCAGTAAGCCCCACTTTTTTAAATGTTACAAATTTTAATTTCTATCAGGTCTTTATTTACCATCATTTTTATTGGAGCTTCTCTTTTTGTCCATGGCCAAATCCCGTCAGGTTATTATGATGACGCAGTAGGATTGTCCGGAGAAGCCTTAAAAACAGCGCTTCACGATATTATTGATGATCATACCGAATTATCTTATACTGCCGTAAAAGAAGCCCTGAAGGACACAGACGAAGATCCGGACGATACCAGCAATGTTATTTGTTTTTATACCGGATGGTCTTATGCAAAGTCTAATTTCGGTGGTGGTGTCGATCAGTGGAACAGGGAACATACCTGGTCCAAATCACATGGCGATTTTGGCACTTCACCCCCCGAAGGCACCGATCTTCATCACATGAAACCTACAGATGTTACGGTAAATTCACAAAAGGGAAACAAGGATTTTGACAATGGAGGAACAGCATATTATGATGGCGGTATATTTACCGGTTGTTATTATACAGCTGACAGCTGGGAACCCCGGGATGAGGAAAAAGGAGATGTGGCCCGTATGATTTTTTATATGGAAACCCGTTACGAAGGCGATAGCGGAGAGGAAGACCTGGAA
>QMPA01000360.1 GCA_003650365.1 Bacteroidota bacterium
GATCGAATTTGGCTAAAGCTTCTTTGTGTTTTTTTGTCAATTTTGCCATCTTCTTATCTTGTTAACAGAATTCGTCAACTAATTGATTTCTGTAGGGAATTTGCCTTTAATCTTCACACCCATACTTCGTGCAGTTCCTGCTACCATTCGCATTGCCGACTCAACTTTGAAAGCGTTTAAATCGATCATTTTTGATTCAGCAATTGCTTGAACCTGGTCCCAGGTAATGGTTGCTACTTTCTGACGGTTGGGTTCCGGAGAACCAGACTTCAGTTTAGCAGCATCCAAAATTTGCACAGCTACCGGTGGCTGTTTGATGATGAAATCGAAGGATTTATCTTTGTAAACAGTAATGATTACAGGAATAACCTTACCGGCTTGATCCTGTGTACGCGCATTAAACTGCTTGCAAAATTCCATGATATTCACACCTTTTGCACCCAATGCGGGTCCTACCGGTGGCGAGGGGTTTGCGGCTCCTCCCTTGATTTGTAATTTAATTAATCCACTTACTTCTTTTGCCATTTTAAACCAAATGTTTAAAAGTAAAGACTGCGTTTACACTATTCCTTTTCAACCTGCATGAAATTGAGTTCGAGCGGGGTTTTACGGCCAAAGATCTTTACCATCACCTTTAACTTTTTCTTTTCCTCGTTGATCTCTTCAATGATACCACTAAAGCTGTTAAAAGGGCCATCAATTACGGTGACCGATTCGCCAACTAAATAGGGTACATTTACCTCTTCTGCCTGTTCTGCCAGTTCGTCAACTTTTCCAAGTATACGTTTCACTTCAGATTCTCTCATTGGTTCTGGCTGGCCACGTGTACCAAGAAACCCGATAACATTGGGTACATTTTTGATAATGTGGGGAACCTCACCTGAAAGGTCAGCTTCAATTAATACGTATCCGGGAAAATAGTTACGTTCTTTAATAACTTTTTTCCCCTTTCGAATCTGGTAAACATTCTCAGTGGGAATCAGAATCTGACTGATTTTATCTTCAATCTTCAGACGCTTAATCTCACTTTCAAGGTATTCCTTCACCCTTTTCTCTTTTCCAGAGATTGCCCTAACGACATACCATTTGTTCGTCGATTGATCACTCATTGCGCACAGGGGGATTGGGATTAGTAATAAACAGTTTATAAAATATAATTAAGTCGAACAATGCCAGTATTAAAAAGATTAGAACATTTCGTAAAATCTTTCCAATACAAATTGAAACGAGTTATCCATCAAAAATACCGTAAAGGCAATTATTAGGGAAGCAACGGATACCACGATTGCACTGTTCTGCAGCTCACTCCAAGTCGGCCAGGATACTTTATGCATCCATTCATCATAAATCTCTTTAAAATAATTTGCGATATTGAATTTTGCCATTTTTAGAATTTTTTTTGCACGGGTGGTAGGAATCGAACCCACAACCAATGGTTTTGGAGACCACTACTCTACCAATTGAGCTACACCCGTTTGTATTTGTTTTGAGAAGAAGTATTGCGGATATTAATATCCGCAATACTTCTCGCCCAGTTTCAAATACTGGTTAATATATTATTTTACTCAAGAATTTCAGTTACCTGTCCGGCACCAACTGTACGCCCACCTTCACGGATAGCAAAACGAAGACCTTTGTTCATTGCAATTTCTGCAATCAATTGAACTTCTACAGTTAAGTTGTCACCAGGCATTACCATTTCAACGCCATCAGGAAGCATAATTTCACCTGTTACGTCGGTTGTTCTGAAATAGAACTGAGGACGATACCTGTTGTGGAATGGTGTATGACGACCACCCTCTTCTTTTTTCAGGATATAAACCTCAGCTTTGAATTTTTTGTGAGGAGTTACACTGCCAGGCTTGGCAATAACCATTCCTCTTTTAATCTCTTCTTTGCCGATACCTCTTAAGAGTAAACCAGCATTGTCACCAGCTTCACCACGGTCAAGAATTTTACGGAACATCTCAACGCCAGTAACAACTGATTTCAGTTTTTCGGCACCCATTCCAATAATATCAACAGGGTCGCCTGAGTTTATAATTCCAGTTTCAATTCTTCCAGTAGCAACTGTTCCGCGACCAGTAATTGAAAATACATCTTCAATAGGCATCAGGAAAGGCTTGTCCTGGTCGCGTGTTGGAAGTGGAATCCACTCGTCACATGCAGCCATCAGTTCTTTCACTTTTTCAACCCATTTTTCTTCTCCGTTTAAAGCACCAAGTGCAGAACCTTGAATAACAGGTGTGTTGTCTCCGTCAAAATCGTAGAAGCTAAGCAAATCCCTGATTTCCATGTCAACCAGTTCAAGTAACTCTTCGTCATCTACCATGTCCACTTTGTTCATGAAAACAACCAATTTAGGTACACCTACCTGGCGTGCCAAAAGGATGTGTTCGCGTGTTTGTGGCATAGGGCCATCAGTAGCAGCAACAACAAGGATAGCACCGTCCATTTGGGCAGCACCGGTAACCATATTCTTCACGTAGTCAGCGTGACCGGGACAGTCAACGTGTGCGTAGTGACGGTTAGCGGTTGCATACTCAACGTGTGCAGTATTAATAGTAATACCTCTTTCTTTTTCTTCTGGAGCATTGTCAATGGAATCAAAAGATGCAAATTCTGCCAAACCCTCGTCTTGTAATGAAAGCGTGATAGCAGCTGTCAAAGTTGTTTTTCCATGATCAACGTGTCCAATTGTTCCAATGTTTACGTGCGGTTTGGAACGGTCGAATTTTTCTTTAGCCATAACAAAAGATTTTTTTAACGATTAATGTAATTAATAATAATTTTTACTGAGCCGAGGACGAGAATTGAACTCGTGACCTCTTCCTTACCAAGGAAGCGCTCTACCCCTGAGCTACCCCGGCAAAATTTTGAGCGGGAGATCGGGCTCGAACCGACCACCTATAGCTTGGAA
>QMPA01000361.1 GCA_003650365.1 Bacteroidota bacterium
AGTAAATAAGAGAATGCGATAATGAGGGAATGAAGGAATGAAGGAATGAAGGAATGAAGGAATGAAGGAATGAAGGAATGAAGGAATGAAGGAATGAAGGAATGAAGGAATGAAGGAATGAAGGTATAGGGGAATAAGGGTATAAGGAAATATGGGAATAAGATAATAAATTATACAGAGATGACAGGAAAAGTAAAACCATTGAAGCATTATATTATTAAACCATTAAGCAATCAAACCATTAAGCAATCAAACAATCAAACCATTTAAAACATGAGAATCCTTAAACAAGAAATTTACTTTCCCATTATTATCGGTATCCATCTGCTGTTTTGGGCCATCGACCTTTATTTTTTTAAAGGTGCATTTGTTGAAGAGAATTCAGATACTTTGTTATTTGGCACATACACAAATCTGACCGGAATTAATCCAAACCGAATAATTGGCGAAATATTTTCATCGTGGGTAGTTACCGTATTTGCCGCCAATTTCCTGATGGCAACACGGGAAAAGTGGGTCGAAAGGCTTTTTGGCGGTCTCGACAAAATGTATTTAATCCATCGCCGCTCTGCAATTATCGCCGTGGCACTGCTCATCTTGCATTTTGTTTTTGTTCCCAGGGATTTAACAGAATTTAACCCGGGAAAACCACTTGGTTTTTACGCCCTTATATTAATATTATTGGGTGTGATTATCTCAGCGGTTCCATTCTTCAAGAAGAAAATAGCCTACAACAAATGGTTAAACATCCACAAATTAATGGGCGTGTTTTATGTGATGGCAGTCATACACGGGTTCATGGTTTTTAGTCTGATTAAGGAGTTGCCCATCACCAGGGTTTATGTTTTTGGGATGGCAATTCTTGGTGTTGTTGCATGGATTTATAGGGCTTTCCTTTACAATTTGTTCAATAAAAAACTCGATTATTCCATCAGCAGTGTTAAAAGTCTGGATGATAAAACAGCAGAACTGACACTCAAGCCAACTAACAAAGCCTTAAAATTTATTGCCGGACAATTTGCTTTTTTTACCTTCCCTTCAATAAGTAAAAAGGAGCAGCACCCATTTACCATCAGCAGTCATCCTTCAGATGAAAACCTGCGATTGGTTATCAAAGGACTGGGAGATTATACCGATGATATTGCAGAAAAACTGAAAGCTGGTGAACCGGTAAAAGTGGAAGGCCCTTTTGGACATTTCACTAATCAATATATCAACAAAACGGATCAAATATGGATAGCCGGTGGTATTGGAATTACTCCTTTTCTCTCCCTCGCAAAAGACATTTCCAATCAAAAAATCAAATTATTTTGGTGTGTTTCATCGCAAAGCGAAGCAAGCAATAAAGCGGAGTTGGAAGCACTGGCAGCCGGCAATCCCAATTTCGAATTTGTCCTCTGGGACTCTGATAACAAAAGCTACCTGAACGCAGATGGACTGGGTATTAACGACTTTAATGAATATGCTTACCTGATTTGCGGACCGGAAGCTTTGAAGCAGTCATTCATGAAACAATTGAAAGCAAAGGGAGTGAATAAGAATAATATTTATGATGAAGAATTTAGCTTCAGGTAGAATAAGCCCTTTACAAAACGCCACATTTGCCATTCTGAACGGATTTGCGTTGGCCAAGCGGGAAGGGAGTGAAGAATCCTTCCTTTGGACACGCTTTCAAACTGGCTGTCCCACAGTGTCCGCTATGATTTAAAAACTTATATCTAAGAAAAAATAATCCAATTTTCAATTAAACAATTAATCAAATGAAAAAAATTTTAGCCTTAATCATTGTGATTGCCATGGTAAGCTGTGACAATCCGGGAACGAAAAAAGAAAAAACAACCAAAGCTACAACAGTAGAAACTGTAACAAATAATTATGCTGTTGTGTGGGATGTATTAACCGACGACCACAATTATGTGATGAAGTACCTTCCTGAACAGGTAGAAGAATTCAATCAGCTTTTTGCCGATGGTATAATCGAAAATGCCTATCTGAACAATTACGAATACGTAAAATTGAACAATGATGCTGCCCTGGCCTCCGTGATGTTTTTTGTGAAAGCAGAAAGCGTGATTGCTGCCCAGGCCATCGTCGATAAAATGTCGTTTGTCAGAAACAAGGTCGCTACATACAACGTTTACCCTGTTGGGGGAAAATGGTTAGACAGAAAACCGGCTGCCGATGATGACAAGAAGTATTCATTTGCTACAGTTTGGTTTCTTACTGCCGATGAAGCAACAGTGAAGAAATCTGTTGAAAAACAATCAGACATGGTGATTGCATTGTGGGAAGAAGGCATAATTGAAAATGCTTATTTCGCTGCAGAAAATGCTTTTGAGAACCGCAGTTTATCGCCCGGTATGGTATTCTTTGTGAATGCCGATACCGAAGAAGCAGCCCGCGAAATTTGTGACGGATTGGTCTTTACAAAAGAAGGCGTTGCCAAATACAAAATGTTTCCCGTGGGTACTTTTTGGTTGGGCAGCAGTAAATAACAACAAAAACAGCTATCCCAAAACAATTTAATATAGAGCGGCTAAATGTGAAAATATTTAGCCGCTTTTTTTGTAAACTGTTATTTGTTCTGAATTTATAATGAATTGTTGCTATTACTATATTCTAAATGTTTCAGAAGGCAGCTCCCGGAACATTTTCTTATAATCTGCCCCAAATTATCCAAGATGCCAGAACCCAAACTTATGGGCAATGTCCTTAATCTGGACACTTTTCGGGTCAGCTTTTTTTAAAGCATTATGCTTCAGGTTCAATCGCTGTTTTTTTCAGATTAATTATTTTTCTGATAAATTATTTTTAAGAGTATCTGAAGGTAACTCTCCAAAAAACTTTTTATAATCTTTATAAAACTGCCCCATATGCCAAAATCCACTTGCTCTTGCAATGTTAGCTATTGAACTA
>QMPA01000362.1 GCA_003650365.1 Bacteroidota bacterium
AAGGTCTTTTGCTTCCAGAAAAAACTGCCTTTTCTCGGGAAAATAAAGCGAGAACCTTGTTAAATTTATACGCGCCCTGTCAGCCTCAACCTGGGCAAAATCGGTATTAATAGTAAGGTTTAGTTTTAAAGTGGGCGTAACATCAACATTTACATCACCCCCGATTTTATACCTGTCATTCCAGTTTTCCCCATCCAGTTTTTCCACGCCACCCGAAACATAAGGTTTCAGTTCCACTTTGTTTTTGGCCTTTATACTCTGTAAGCCGACAAGTTTACCAGCCTGAGATAATTTCTCCAATTCAAATATCCTATACCAGCCCTGCCACATGATTTGCTCTTTCTTCCGCCTGATATTCCGCTCGAAATTAATGCCCCAGACTAGTTTATCTTTCTTCTTAAATTTTAAGGTGGAAAAAGGTATTTGGATTTCAGCAAACCAGCCTTCATCTGTTAGGGTTGTGGCCACATCCCATACGCCATTCCAACTTCTGTTGAAACCTTCACCCTCATTGGAAATCAGCACGTCGGCCCTTGCACCATTGGGGTTTGTTACAAACAAATATCCATTGCGATTATCGTTAAATGTACTGATAATCATTTCAAAATTATCATCGGTTCCCCAACTGAAATCGCGTTCCATTTTTTGAGCAACAATCTTGTCGGGATTATCATCATAACCCCAAAACCCGATGTACATTATATTGGTAGTATAAACAATGGCGATTTCAGTTTTTTCTGTAGCCGGCTCACCCTCATTCAATTCGCGCTGGGTGAAATTACTGATTCTGACTGCATTCTGCCAGCAGGCTTCCGAAAGCTTTCCATCGAGGTTTATCTTTTCGTCAGTAAAATACGCCACTAATGAATCGGGGTAACTTTTTTGCGCTTTGGAAAATGTTGCCGACAAGAGTAACAAGATTAAAAGAAAGTGACTTCCTATTTTTTTGCTATCAAACAATTTGATTATGATTTTGAGACCTTTGCAAAACCTCACTAAACTGTCCTTCTCAATTCCGAAGCCTCGGGATGAAGAATCTTGACATTCAGGATTTCTGACAGTAAAGATTCTTCGTTATCACTCAGAAAGACAGAATTCTATGTTTTGAAAGGTGTCGGTTTTATTACAGGAGAACCGAATGCCTACTCAATCCAATTCAATTCGTCATTTGATGACCACAAACTAAACTCAAAATTAATTAAAACTGTTTTGGAAATATTTGATTTGCCAATCAATTATAATTCTAAATAGCCTTCTTCTATAAATCCATATTTTTGTTTTAATGAAAACAGGACTATCAAAATACCAGAAACGTCATATCGAATACGTGAAAAACAAAGTCGCTAAATCGCTGATGGATTATAAAATGGTGAGTAAGGGTGATAAAATCCTTGCTGCTGTCAGTGGCGGAAAAGACTCACTTGTGATGTTGGAAGCACTGGCCGCAGTTCGTCATTTTGATTTTGTCGATTTCGAAGTCGAAGCCCTGCATATTGATATTAAAGATGTTCCCTATTCGGTTGACAAAGATTTCCTTAAAGCGTTTTGCAAGAAACTGGATGTGAAAATTAGCTTTGTAAGCCTTGAAGCCGACATTGAAGACCGTGGTAAAAAATCGCCCTGCTTTGTTTGTTCGTGGAATCGTCGCAAAGCCTTATTCAACTTTACCAATGACAATGGTTTTCAAAAGCTCGCTTTGGGCCACCACCTTGATGATGCAGTTGAAACCTTGATGATTAACATGGCCTACCACGGAAACATCGCTTCGATGCCCGGAAAATTAAACATGTTTGACGGTACATTCCATCTCATTCGCCCACTGATTTTATTAACGAATAAAGACACCAGTGAATTTGCAAACATCCGCAATTACCCTCCCCTGAAACAAACTTGTCCTTTTGAGGACACCACCAAACGCACGACCGCCCGGGAACTTATTCAACAATTGGAAAATATCCATCCCAAAGCCCGCTTGAATTTATTTAAGTCGATGGGAAATATTGATGGGGAGTATTTGCCTTAATTGGTCTCGCAGCGGCGCAACGGCGCAACGTAGTTTCTTTCAATAACGCGCGAATTTACGCGTACTAATAATATTGGATTGGTTCAATTAGAAGGCAGAAGGCACGCGAAAATTCGCGCGCCAGTGAAGACAGGTCTTTTAGGCCTTATAAAACGGTGGCCTTTGTACCAAAGCCCTGGCAGTCTTATTCCTGATTTTGATAAAAATCTCCGAGCCATCTTTCCAATAAGGCTTATCAAGATAAGCCATTCCGATGCCTTGTTTTAGCATGGGCGACATGGTTCCTGAAGTAACTTCGCCGATTACATTTCCATTGGCATCTACTACTTCGTAATGTTGACGGGGAATGGCACGTTCCTGCATTATAAATCCTTTGAGGCGGCGGGGAACACCATTGGCTTTTTGGTCTTCGAATAATTCGCGGTCGATAAAATCGTTGCCATCGGTAAATTTGGTAATCCAACCCAAACCAGCTGCAATGGGTGAAGTGGAATCATTAATATCATTCCCATAAAGACAGAATCCTGATTCCAGGCGTAAAGTATCGCGGGCACCCAATCCGATGGGTTTAATGCCGTACTCCTCCCCTGCTTCGAGGACTGCTTTGTATATTTTTTCTGCATCGGCGTTTTCCATATAAATCTCGCAACCGCCAGATCCTGTATAACCCGTAGTTGAGAAAATAACATCTTTTACCCCTGCAAATTCTATCACTTTGAAAGTGTAATATTCCATGTCTTCAACTGACTCATTGGTCAGTTTTTGCATGGCTTTCAATGCCAATGGACCTTGTACTGCCAATTGCGACATCGCATTAGATGCATCAATAAGCGCTGCACCAATTAATTTATGTCTGATTAAATTATTAAAATCCTTTTCAATATTGGAAGCA
>QMPA01000363.1 GCA_003650365.1 Bacteroidota bacterium
AAAGAAAAATGGGGAGGATTAATATGAACCCTAAAAAGAGCAGCTCTTTTCTCACGAGTATGGTTTTTAAAATCTACTCAAAAGTAAAGAAAAAATAGAATGCAATTAAACGATTGTATTTTTGGAGTGTCTAAACATTAAACCGAATGTGCATAATATCGGCGTCTTCTACAATATAATTCTTGCCTTCTACATTGAATTTGCCCGCATCTTTTACGGCTTGCTCCGAACCCAATTCGATGAAGTCTTTGTATTTCATCACCTCCGCACGAATGAATCCCCGTTCAAGATCACTGTGAATAACTCCTGACGCCTGCGGGGCTTTCATTCCTTTTTTAATGGTCCATGCCCTGACTTCTTTTGGGCCGGCAGTAAAGAAAGATTGCAGGTTTAAATTATCGTATGCACCCCGAACCAATTTGTTTACTCCTGGTTCATCGAGGCCGGCATCTGCCAGAAAATCTGCCTGGTCTTCAGCATCCAATTCGGATATTTCAGCTTCCAGTTCACCGGCAATCACCAGGGCTGTTTCGTTGTTGTCTGATAAATGCTTTTGAACGGCTTCGACATAAGCATTGCCTGTAGTTGCCGAAGCATCGTCAACATTGCAAACATAAATCACCGGCTTGGCAGTGAGGAGTTGAATATCACGGATTACTTCTTCTTCGCCTTCATTAACTGGTGCTGTACGTGCGTTTCCAAAGTTTTCGAGATGGGATTTATAAACTTCTAAAGTGTGAATTTCCTTTTTGGTTTTTGCATCCCTACTGGCCCTGACCAGTTTTTCAAGCCGTTGTATTTTACGTGAAATAAGATCAAGGTCACGAACCTGTAATTCAAAATCCACAATCTCCAAGTCCCGAACAGGGTCGATGGTTCCTTCGATATGAGAGAGGTTTTCGTCATCAAAACAACGCAGTACATGAATCAATGCATCGGTTTGTTGCAGGTCGGCAAGAAATTTATTCCCAACACCTTCGCCTTCGCTCGAGCCTTTGGCCAGTCCTGGAACATCAACAATTTCAACCGTAGCCGGGATTACTTTTTCGGATTTAATCAAATCATCAATTTTGTAGAGACGGGGGTCAGGTACATTGACAATTCCTTTGTTAGACTTAGTTGCACTGAAAGCGTAATTGGAAATCTCCGCTTTGGTATTCGACATGCAATTGAAAATAGTTGTTTTACCCGTATTGGTCAGGCCGATGATGCCACAGTTTAATGCCATGATTTTTAATGATTAATGTGTGAATGCGTAATTGAAATGAATGCTTAAATACAAAAATTCCGTCGGCAAAGATAAACTAAGGAAATTGATTGTGAGTAATGGATTTGAGAAATACTTTTTGTTACTTATTTCTTCTTACGCCCTAACTTGGTCATATCATTTTCCAGTGTTGTCATCTCTCTCGCATCCGTTGCTTCAATTATCTTTTTTCTGTATTTAACATATTCTTTGTTTGCAAGTTCTTTGGCCATTATTGCTGATATCTGACCAGCATGTTCGAGTATTTCTTTTTCGTTCAATGTTATAAAATCATTGAGCTTTCTTAGCCAGTCTGTCATGTACATTGGTTTGTGGCTTCTGGCTTGTAGTTCTGCAAACGATAGATATTGCTCAACAATCAAGTTTAGCTCTTTAATTTCATTCTCCCTTAAGTAGTTTTTAGCTATTGAAACATCTGTTTTCCGAATTTTTCCGAAGGGTGCATTTCTCCATGTTTTTAAGCCCATGTTTTGCTTATTAGCATCCACTCGCTGGAAAATAATTTCTGAAGCTGTGTGGCCGTGAATAGCCCAATGCATTTTGTTTTGAACCGTTTTAAAAAACAATTGACTCTCTATGGTGTCAGGATCGTAATCGATGGCCGTTGTGTAAATATCTCTGATTTTAGCGTAAAATATTTTCTCTGAACTGCGGATATCCCGTATCCTTTCAAGCAATTCATTAAAATATTGATTGGTGTGCCCGACTTCTTTAAGTTTCTCGTCATTTAAAATGAAGCCTTTTATCAAATACTCCCGGAGTTGCTGGGTTGCCCAAATGCGAAATTGCGTACCCCTGTGCGACTTCACTCTGTAACCGACAGAAATAATTACATCAAGATTGTACAAACTAATCTTCCGGCGAACTTTCCGTTTTCCCTCAGATTGAACTGTCAAGTAATCCTTGACTGTTGAAAACTCTTCCAGTTCACCTTCTTTATAAACATTTTTGATATGCAGGCTGATATTCTGTTTTGTTGTCTGAAAAAGCTCTGCCATCTGAAACTGTGAAAGCCAGACGGTTTCCTCCTCCAAACGGACATCAATCTTTGTTTGACCATCTTCGGTTTGATAAAGAAGAATATCAGAGTTTTCCATTTGTTTTTAGTGATTTGAAACAACGCTAAATAATGCAGGTCAAATTTTCAACCTGTCCTTGAAAGGTAGAAAAGTCATAAAATCGGCATGGTGAACCAAATAGGCTTCGGTGGTGCGTTTCACCATATTTCCTTCGCCAGCGTGTGTTGCAATAATATGACAGACTTCGGCAGGAACCCCAGCTTCCTCAGCAAGGCTGACTCCTGAAAATGGGTGACGTAAATATTTGCCGTAATTTCCTTGCACAGCGGTTCCGCTCTCCGTTAATTCATATTCTAACAACTTGCCAACATCGGCAAGAATGGCACCGGCAATCAGTACATCCATATCTACAGGTAATTCTCCATGATACATACTATTTACAGTGTTTCCTGCATCTCTCACAATGTGAACCACCGAGCGTTTATGATCCATAAAAGTAACCTTGAGGTCTGGTCCACAAAGCAGCGTAAATGGAATTCTGTTTAAATCCTCAGGTGTTAAGACACTTCTTTCGAGTGCCAATTCCCAGGTACGTGCTGTTTGATTGCGAAG
>QMPA01000364.1 GCA_003650365.1 Bacteroidota bacterium
CCACTTTCTCCTTTAGCATTTGGGCTTGTTCAAAATCCATTTTTTCGGCAGCCGTATGCATCAGTTTTTTTAACTCGCCAATCACATTGGCAATATTTCCCTTAATAATTGAACGGGCTTGTTGAATGCTTTCGTTGTAATCTTTTTCACTTTGCTTGCCAATGCATGGCGCTTTGCAATTGCCAATGTGGTATTCGAGGCAAACTTTGAATTTCCCCTTTTCAATATTTTTTGGACTGAGGTTCAGTGTACAGGTGCGAAGTGGAAAAAGTTGTTTGATAATATCGAGCAGGGTGCGCATCATCCGCACAGAAGCGTAAGGGCCAAAATAAGCTGAACCATCTTTTATGGGATGCCTTGTTGAAAATATCCTTGGGAAAGGTTCATTTTTAATACAAATCCATGGAAAACTTTTGTCATCCTTCATCTGGATATTGTAGCGGGGCTGGTACTCTTTAATCAGGTTATTTTCCAACAGCAGTGCATCCATCTCCGAACTGGTAACAATAAACTTAATATCTGCAATTTTTTTTACCAGCAAGCGCAGCTTTCCTGTTTGGTGGGTTTTCGTAAAGTAGCTCGACACCCGCTTTTTCAGGTTCTTGGCTTTCCCGACATAAATTATCTTTCCCTCATTATTGAAGTATTGATAAATACCTGGCTTTTCAGGCAGCGACCTAAGCAAGCTGTTGAGTTCGGTATTTGCTTTATTTTCTATCAAGGATTAATATACGTTTCCGGTTTCTTCCCAAGAAAATGAATGACTAAGAAAAGGCCAACTATTCCTGCTGGAAAAAGTATCCAGGGCGAAACACCGTAAGCTGCCGGTAAAGTACCGATAACAATTGCAACAAAACCGGTTGTTAATGCATAAGGCAACTGAGTACGAACATGCTCAATATGTGGGCACGAACTTGCCAATGAGCTGAGAATGGTGGTGTCGGAAATTGGAGAACAGTGATCACCAAGTACCGATCCGGTTAAAACTGCCGCTGCAATATTATGGAAAATGGCCATTGAAGTATCGTATTCTAATCCGGAGTTTTCGGCCACCAACCATCCGGCCGGTAAAATTAATGGATACAAAATGGCCATTGTTCCCCAAGAGCTTCCGGTAGAAAACGATACCAGGGCTGCCATCACAAAAGTAAGTGTTGGGATTAGGTAGGGAGAAACAGAAGCGTCAAGTAGTAATTGAGAAATAAAATCGGCTGTATGCAAATGTTGGGTAATGAGTGCCACCGACCAGGCCAGCGTTAAAATCATGACAGCTGGAAGCATCGTTTTAAATCCACCAACCAGGCTGTCGATTGTATCTTTTAAATTTAATAATCGCTGGGAAAGGGTGAGGACTAAAGCCACAAACAAGCTCCCCAAAGATGCCCAAAGCAGGGCAAGATAAGAGTCAGAATTCCCGATGGTTTCTGAAAGCTTTTCGAAAAACCCAATATTTTTATTGTCCCAGACCGATTGTTCCCATCCGGTATAAAGTAAAGCACCAAGTGTTCCAAAAACAATAACCAATACCGGTATTACCGCATTGAAACTCCTGGGTTTCACATTTCTGGCAACAGAAACTTCTGCAAGCTGGTCCGGATTCAATGCTTCAACTTCAATGTCAGCGATTGAAATTGCTGCCCTCGCTTTGGCTTCGGCTTTTAGCATAGGGCCAAAGTCGGTGCCTTTCCAAATGAGGATGACAATAAATGCCAATGTAAAAAAGGGGTAGAAGGAATAAGCCAGCGAATTGAAAAATACGCCATAAGCCGATTCATCCAGATTCAAATCGTTGATGCCATCCTGAATATAGCTCAATTCTGCTCCAATCCAGGTTGTTACAAAAGCAACCGAAGCAACGGGGGCGGCTGTGGAGTCGATTATGTAGGCAAGTTTCTCTCGCGAAATCCGTAATTTATCGGTTAAAGGTCGCATGGCATTGCCAACTACCAGAGTATTTGCGTAGTCATCAAAGAAAATAAGTACACCAAGTGCCCATGTGATGAAAGCACCCGAGCGCGGCCCAGTGGCATATTTCGAGAGGCGATTAACCACGCCTTTCATCCCACCATTTTTGGTAATCAGGCTTACGGTTGCAGCGATGATCATCGAAAAAAGAATAATGGACAAATGCCCACTGTTGTTAAGTGATTGAATAATGTAAGTGTCGAGAATGGCCAGGAACCCCTTGAAGATGGCTGAAAATATCCCACTACCCTGATAGAAATAAATAACGAAAGTCCCTGACCAAATGCCTGCAAAAAGGGCTGTATAAACTTCACGCAATACCAGGGCAAATAAAATGGCAATTAATGGCGGTATAACGGAAAGCCACAGGGGAATGGGATTTACATCCTGTTTGAAATTAAAACCTCCAATACCAATTGTAAGCGCTTCTTTTATTGGAAAATCGTAATTCACCAGCAAGAGCCCACTGCTTATTTCTTTTTCAAGTGTTTGGTTATTGATTTGGATTTGAATGATTTTACCTTCCAGTTTTTTTGCCAGTTCACGGTCGGTTAACTTGATTTCGATTTCCTGTTCAATACCGTTTACAATAATTTCGGGAAGGAGAACCTTGGTATTTGCCGTCGAAAAACCCAGATCATTTTGTGCATGCAATGCAGTGTGAATGAAAAAAGCCGCAAAGAAAAGAAATAGAATCTGAAGGAGATTTTTCATTCAAAAGGATAGTTGGAAAATGATTGGGGAAAATACGAAAAATCGTTTTATCTCAAATTTTGCTTGTCCGAATTTGTAATTAG
>QMPA01000365.1 GCA_003650365.1 Bacteroidota bacterium
TAAATATTCTGCCACTATTCCGATAGCTATCGGAACAAAGACACAAAGAAAACACTAAGAAATGATTATCAAGACATAAGTTATTCTGTATCAGCATTTGTTATATCGAACTCAGGTTAATAAGTTGATCAAACCGCAAAGCATTAAAAACAAACTTACAAACCAAAGTATAGATTTTAGTGTGATTCATCAGGAATACGACCAGTTACACTTAATCGTAAATGATGTTAAGCTAACGTTTTTTACATTTCCTTATAAAATTGAAAAACAGGAAGTCCTCGATGATATTATTGGAATGCCCGGTTTATTAAACTTAGCAGCAATGAAAGCACTTGCTTTGGGAGGAAGGGCAAAATGGAAAGACTACGTTGATCTGTACTTTTTGCTGAAAAATTATTGGTCATTGAAAGAAATTGAACGGAAAGCAATAGAAATATTTGGCAATGCATTCAGTACAAAGTTGTTTAGGCAACAACTGAGTTATTTTAACGATATCGATTACAGTGAAGCAGTTGAATATCTCGTAAAGCAACCTTCTGAAAAAGAAATCAAAGAATTCCTGACAGAAACAGCACTTGAAGTTTTATAAGGCAGGAAGCCATGGCGTGGGAACAGATTGCCCGTCTGACCAAAGTCAAGCCGGGCAGGCCACGGTTGGTTGACGCCGCCATCTCAAATTCATTGCTCCGGGCTCCGGTTCTTTTTTGCGAAGACAAAACCAAATAATAAATACATGACCCCAAAACAAAGCTTATTAAAAAAAATCTCTAACAATACCGAAGTAATTGGTATTATCGGTCTCGGCTATGTTGGCTTGCCACTGGCAGTTAACTTTGCCGAAGCAGGTATTCAAGTCATCGGGTTCGAAAAAAGCAAAGAAAAAGCCGAACTCGTCAACAGTGGAAAAAATTACATTGGCGATATCCGCGATGCAGTACTAAGGGAGGTTGTGGTTGAAAAACTAAAGCTGGAAGCCACCACCGATTTCAGCCGTATGAAAGAATGTGATGCCTTGATAATCTGCGTGCCCACCCCATTGGATAAGTTCCGTAAACCCGATATGAGTTATATCGAAAGTGCCTGTATCGACATTGGCTGCAATATGAAAACAGGAACTTTCATCAGCCTGGAGAGCACCACTTATCCCACCACTACCGAAAATTTTATGCTGCCTATTATTGAAAAGGAAAGCGGTATGAAACATGGTGACGATTTCTGGCTGGCTTATTCTCCCGAGCGGGTTGATCCCGGCAACAAAGAATTCCACACCCGCAATACCCCCAAGGTGATGGGTGCCATGACCGAAGACGGAATGGAAATTGGTGAAGCAATTTATACCAAAGCCATCGACAGTATTTATAAAGTGAGTTCACCCCGTATTGCCGAAATGGTAAAAATCCTGGAAAACACTTACCGCCTGGTCAATATCAGCCTGATCAACGAGCTGGCATTGTTGTCCGGAAAAATGGACATCAACATTTGGGAAGTGATAGATGCAGCCAAAACCAAGCCTTTCGGATTTCAGGCCTTTTATCCCGGTCCCGGAATTGGTGGGCACTGTATTCCGCTCGATCCTTTTTACCTGGAGCACATTGCCAAACAATATGATTTTGATCTGAGCATGATTCATTCGGCCGGACATATCAATATGCGCATGCCACACTATATGTATATTAAAATATCCACCGCCCTTAACAGCCAGCAAAAAGCGGTAAACGGAAGCAACATCCTATTTCTTGGTGTGGCTTACAAACCCAATATCGACGATGCCCGCGAATCCCCCGCTTTGGAAATTATGGACATCACAGCCCACAAAGGTGGCCTTGTTAGCTACCACGATCCCTTTATTCCAAACGTTAAAACCAATAAAGGCAGAACTTTCAACTCTCTTGAATTAAGCAAAGAAACTTTGCAAAATGCTGATTGCGTGGTATTGACAACCAACCATAAAGATTTTGATACGGAATTTATAAAGGAATACGCAAGCTTGATAGTGGATTTAAGAAATATGATAACCGACGGTAATGAACAGGTAGTTAAATTGTAGGGGGTAGAAATCCACTTAGATAACTTGATGCTGGCGCCTCCCTCGCAAATTCCTTGCTCCTGTTCTTTGTTGCGAAGCTAAAACCTGTCCCGACTAAAGTAACTTTTGAAACAAGATTCTGCGAGGCTGACGCAGGAAGCCGTGGCAGACTTTAACAACAATCGAGAATCTAACTTATAAAACAACCACCCCTGGCGTTGAAACAGATTACCACGGTCGTACCCCCTCGTAAATTCCAGCTTGTACGATTTAGATGTTTTTAAAGAATCGATTAAATAATTAATTTAAACAGTAAAAAATTACAGTCCACTAAGCTGTCCGATTCAGGTGGATTGCAGTAAGCAATACGATAACAAATAATTATTTAAAATGTTCGTTACAAACAAACAATATATATTATATTTGTTCTTTGACAGTAAACAATAATGTAATTTGTTTAGGATGGATAAAGGCAGGTTAAAAGAAATAATGTTTGATCAAAAAGATGTTTTTAACAGTAAAAAGCATTTGGTAGGTCGGGATATTGATATAGAAAAGTACATAGCAAGCAGACAGGTAATAATAATTTCTGGAATAAGACGATGTGGGAAATCATCCTTATTATTTCTGATAAAACAGGAGATGAATCTTGATGATTCAGAATACTGCTACTTTAATTTTGACGATGAACGGATAATTGCAGATATTTCAATACTAGAGAAA
>QMPA01000366.1 GCA_003650365.1 Bacteroidota bacterium
CCCTAAGACGCCTCGGAACTAAACGTAAGTATAAAGATTCTAATACTTGATTACTTTTTTGGTCACCGTAGTATTTCCTGCCCGTAGCTTGATGATGTAGTAACCATCGGGCAGACCTTTCATATCAATTTGCTTTTGATAGGTTCCTGCCATCACAGGCTTGTTCTCTATCACCTTTAGTATTTGCCCGGTAATTGAGTACAAACTGATGCTGAGATTTTCGCCGGTCAGAAGTGTGTAGTTAATCGTGAGATCTCTGGAAGTCGGGTTGGGAAAAATACGCAGGTCTATAATTTCTTCGGCAAGGTATTCATTTGTCCTCACAGAAAGTGCTTCATAGGGACCCAGATCAATAATCCCTTGTTCGATGCGTTGACTTCCGGCAAGGTCCACGCAAGGACAAACCCATCCGTCGGGCAAATATTGTGAATTGAGTGTTCCGTAATTCACGCAAGGAGAACTGCCATCTATGGCATAATAAGGATAGAGTTCATCTTCTCCCATAAACTCAGGAATGGTATCGAGCATTTTTGCTGTTTCACCCAAATTAGTTTGGCCACCAAAATCAGCTTCCCCCCCTTCAATATCACAATAATAAAGATTTAGCCCTGAAGATGCGGAACTTATATATACCTGATTCCCAAATTCATCTGCTGTGTTTCCCCACAAGATGCAATTTGTTAAGGTAGGCATGCTATAATAACTGTCGATAGCTCCACCACCTCTGTTGGCATGATTGTCGGCAAAAGTGCAATTGATAAAACAACCAACAGAAGATTCATAAACCTCAATTGCGCCACCATCTGTATTAGATTCGTTTTCATAAAACAGGCAATTGTCAATAATTGTTTCCGAATCAATATAGAGTACAATTGCACCACCTAATTCTGCTGAATTGTTGTGAAAAATACAATGGGAAATTGATATTGCACTATTGTTAATAGCAATGGCTCCACCGGATGGCTCCTTTAATCCTGGCTGATCAGCTTTGTTAAAGCGGAATGTGCTATGCCGGATAGTCAGTTTATTAACATTCCATACCCCGATTGCTCCCCCTGAATTCATAAATTGATCCGTTCCATAGGAGCTTGCATGCTTAAACACACAAAAAGCAATTTTTGAGGTATCGTTTGTGGTAGGAGTATTTTTCCATCCTATTCCTCCCCATCTTATCAATGGGTCGTAATTTGTAAAAACGATGGAATCCTGTGCTGTGCCTTCGGCAATTAAACGACCATTAATTTCAAATAATTCAGTCGTATTGAATTGGACAACAACACCGGCTTCAATTGTTAATGTAGTATTGTCGTCAACATAAATAGCACCCTGTACCTCGTAGGGCGATTGGTTAAGTGTCCATGTGCCCTCTACCGCACCGGCAGTGACAATGGTTTGTGCATTAGTAAAAAATGTGGCCAATAAGATGGCCGCGATTGATAATGTAATTTTTGTTTTCATGGCATTAGTTTTTAAGGGTTTGTGAGTACGAGTTTTTAACAGTACAAAAGTACGGTGGTGAAAAGGGAAATATGAGTTAGATGTGTAAACGCTAGGGTTTTTTATCTAAACGTATGGGTTTTCAGGATTAACGTATTGGAAATCTTCGAAAAATACGTGTTTTCGTCATCCTGAACGGAGGGATTCTGTCTGCCGATAGGTTCGATCCTATCCACCCAAGACGTATTGAGATGACAATATTGTTCTAATGGGATGTTTGCTGTCTGGTTGGTCAGAACCAAATTACTGCCTTCGATTTATACTTTTGTAGCCCACCGGCATTTCATTGTCAGCAAGAATTATATTTTTCAAAGTCCACGAAATGGATTTGTAGATTGCTGTATTTGTTTCTTCATTGTGCCCATTGGTTTTTTTTCTTTCAAGCAGTTTAATGGAACTCCTTACCAGTTGACAAAGTTTAAGGCTGCTGCTGTTGTTACTTTTAAAACTATACAGCGATTTGCTGATATCAACCAAGTGCTTTTCAATCCCTTTGTTTTTGTCTTCAAGCAGTAGTAGTAGAAGAAACAATATCATGCTCAATATTCCTTGATGGAGCCTGGCTTGCTCATCATTACTTAGCCAACTATAGTTGTTCAGGTAGTTCCAATACGCAATAGTGAAAATATTTTTAAAATACCATTCGTCAAATACTTGTCCATTGTTGCTTATGTAACCATAAAGAAGATCGATATCGAAAAAAATATCTGACACTATTTTTTTGTCAGGTTTAAATACGCTATTTAGTAGTTGTTGAAACATTATTTTAAGTTTTCAAGTTGCTTCAACCTTTGCTCAAACATTTCAAGTTTGCTTTGCAATAATTCATTCTCCCTTTGCAAAGTATTGTTATTATTTTCCAAGGCTTCAATTTGTTGCTGTTGTTCCTGCACTGCCTTTACCAATGGTACTACAAATTGCGAATAACTTAGACTGTACATGCCCAGATCGTCATTGGCCCTGGTAACACCACTAAAGTCGTAACCGGATGTTTGTGCAGCTTGCTCTACCTCTTGAGCGATAAATCCCGTCATTTGTTTGCGTTCTATATCGTATTTGCTGTCCCATTCTGCCTCATCTTTTCCACTTCTTCCACGTTTAATAAGATTGTTTTGTTTATGAATGTCAAGATTGAGACCTTTGCAAAACCAGCCAATTTATTCTTTGATCAATTTTTTATTCATTTGATGCCCATTTTCTGATTTTTGAGCAGTATTTTTGCTATTTTCTTCGTTTTTCTTTCGTCTTAAA
>QMPA01000367.1 GCA_003650365.1 Bacteroidota bacterium
AATCTGGATTAGCGGCAACTACTTCTCAAAGCGTTCATCTTTCAAAATCTTGCCATCTTCAATGGTTATAATCCGTTTGGCTTTGTCCATTACACGCTGGTCATGGGTCGCAAAAATGAAAGTTGTATTGAATTTTTTGTTCATTTCTGCCATCATTTCCAATAAACTGCTTGTTGCTTTTGAATCAAGGTTTGCAGTTGGTTCATCGGCAAGAATAAATTTTGGATGGGAGGCAAGTGCCCTTGCTACAGCTACACGTTGCTGTTGTCCTCCTGATAATTTTCCCGGGCGACTTTTTATCCTGTCAGCAAGCCCTACAGCTTCGAGGAGTTCTTTTGTTCGCACATCACGTTCCTTTTTTGACTTGCCCTGTAATTGCATAATGAACTCTACATTTTCTCCCGCAGTAAGCACAGGGATTAAATTGTAGGCCTGGAAAACAAAGCCTATATTGTTCATCCGGAAATCGATGAGTTTTCTTGAGCTTAATTCCCACACATTCGTTCCACCAATTGTTACCTCGCCCTCTGTTGGACGGTCGAGGCCCCCAAGCATATTTAAAAAGGTGGTTTTTCCTGAACCGGACGGACCAACTATGGCTGCAAATTCGCCTTCCTCAAAACTAATGTCGATGCCGTTAACCGCTCTTACCTGAACTTCGCCACCATTGTAGATTTTTACGAGGTCTTTTATTTCTATAACTTTCATGAGATAAGTTGTTATTTGTTATACGTTATTTGTTGATTGTTATTTGTTATACGTTATTTGTTACTCGTTATAAGTTGCAGGCTCTTCTCTTAAAATATTGGGTTTCTTTGATTTACTACTAATTTTGGCTTTTCCCAGATAATTAATGTAACCATTCAGTAAGGCCATTGCCGAATTGATAAGTTCCCTCCCCTTATTGTATTCTTCATTTGTAATGTATTTCTCGTCAGATGCGGTAATATATTGATCTATAAGTTCATGTAAAGAGCCTCTGCTTATTCGGCAGAATTGAATGTTTTCTCCAAAATGATAACGTCCGAAACCTTCAGCAATATTTTCTGTAATTGATCTTGATGCTCTTCTCATACCATCTTTTAGTGCGAATTTTTCAAATTCCGGAAACTTTTTAATAGTATCTGAAACATAATTTCTAACTACCCTGCATGCCTTCCAGCAGTTCAAGTCTTCAAATGATTCAATTTTATTTTTCATAAAAAATATTTAATCGATTAACCAACTTTTAACACCTAACTTATAACTTTTAACACTTAACTTTTAACCTATAACTTACAACATCTAATCACTCCATTCTCAACGCATCTGCCGGGTCATTTTTTAAAGCTTTGTAAGCTGGGTAAAGTGCCGCAATTACACCTGTGAACATCACCATGATGGTTACATTAACCAGCATAACAGGGTCGAGGGATGTGTAAACAAAAGCGTCAAATCCCAATTGTTGGTAGCCTTGTGCCCACATTGACAAGTCGATGGGATGCGTTTCTCCGTACTTTGATGTGAGGGCACCGATGACGATCCCCACCATTCCACCGGTAATCGACAGTAGGATGGATTCTAACACAATCATTGAGAAAATCCGCATTTTGTTCATGCCAACTGCCATCAACATGCCAATTTCTTTGGTGCGTTCCATCACGACCATCAACATGGTGTTGATAATTCCAAAAAGTAATGCCAGTAAAATGATGATGATGAAAATGTACATATACATGTCCATGGCTTCGGTAAGGTAATTCATTTCGGGGCTGAGGGCTTTCCAATTCAAAACTTCTTCGCCCGTGGCAATTTCTTTTACCTGGCTTTCTACCATTGGCAATGTTTTGCTATTGTCAATATTAATGGCTATTTCATGCACACCTGTTTCAGGGAAACCTGTTAGTTTTATCAAATCTGATGCGCGAATAAAAACATGGCTTTCATCGTACATATTGCTATTGGTTGAATAAATACCTGCCACCCTGAATGCGCCCGAAGTAATATTATTTTCCAAATCCTGAAGCGTCAAAACTATTTTCGACCTTACTTTTACATTTAGTTTTTCAGCCAGTTTTTTACCGATGACAACCGGGTTTCTTTTTATCCCTTCAAAATAAGCCCCATCAATAATTTTGGTGCTGAGGTTGGTGACTTTGGATTCATTCTCCGGATCAATTCCTGCAATGAGTACACCCGAGGCAGTCTCGGCAGAAGCCGCCATGGACTGGATTAAAATCCGTTGACTGACGCCGGTAACATTGGGCAGTTTCCGGATTCTATCGGTGAGTTTGCTCCCATCAGGTATGAAATTGCTGAATTCCGAATTTTGCCTGTATTCCGGCTGATGCACCTGGATATAGGACATTTCTGTTTTTATCACTTTCTGAATGCGCTGTTCGGCCATCCCTTTAAAAAAGGCTGCCGAAAATACGCCGGCAAAAATACCGAGCGCAATAGAGAAAATAATCACAAGGCTTCTGACTTTGTTTCGCCAAATATTTCGCCAGGAAATGGAAAGTATCATGGGTTATGAGTTTAAAGTTTTATGTCTAAAGTTTAAAGTTCGACCCCCTCTGCCGTTGGCATCTCCCCCCGAGGGGGAGAAATGGGGTTCTGCCAAAATATGTAAAGCATCCCCAATTCTCCCCTTGGGGGAGATGTCCGCAGGACAGAGGGGTAGTTTTATGTCTTATATCTTTCATCTTTTTATACTACGCTCTTAATGCCGTATTCACATTCAATCGCAATGCTTTGTAAACC
>QMPA01000368.1 GCA_003650365.1 Bacteroidota bacterium
AAGCGTGATGCATGGAAATATTTAGGAGGCACTATGGAAAAGGTTTATAAACAAATGATAGATGGAGGTGATAGTGGCTTTAATGCCATATTGGCCGGTTATCGCAAAGCGGATGGCAAATTCATCCATCTAGACAATCGTACATATTATTGGAGCTCTTCTAAAACCAAATATGCGCAATGGATCTATGCTTTGGAAGGTAAAATAGATGGAAAACGGAATAATTTTCTGGATAGTAAAGAAGGTATCGCGTTTCTGACATCTCGTCAAGACAGAGCTAAACAGGGTATAAGTGTTCGTCTTTTCAAGGATTAAGTATTCATCTGGGTTCTGATGGCTTCATTTTATAAGATTTAATCTAAATTGAAAGTGAAGCAGTATACTAACTGATTAACAACGAACGCTAATCGAGTAGATGGCCAGTGAGCTTTCAGCTCACTGGTGCACCTCTCACACCACCGTATCCCGGTAGAATAACCGGGACAGGCAGTACGGGTCTCGTATACGGCGGTTCTTTAAATCATGGGAAAAAGCGGATAACTTTTGTAGTTTGGTGAAACTTTTTGATAATGTGTTAAAAGAGATACATACCCCCGTTTAACGAGGCGTTCTACTGTGATAGTTGTGCCTAGTATGGGACTTTGGGCAATTGCCCATCCACCCATCCGGCTTCTACTCCAAGCGTAAGCCTGACCGGGCTTAATACCCAATCTTATCAGATTTTTGCGTTTCCGTTCCGGTTTTTTCCAGTCATGCCAGATACAATAACGTATCCGGTTACGGAGCCAACCATCCAGGTAACGAAGTTTCTGATCAATACTGGCAAACTTAAAGTAGTTTATCCATCCACGCATTACCTCTCGAAGTTTCCGAATTCGTTCGTCAAAGCTCATTGGCTTTGTTTTACGGGTGATCTCTTTTAACTTGGTCTTAAGCGATTTCCATCGTTTTTCAGTAACAACAAGTTGATATTTACCTTTCTCTCCCTTTCGATAAGTGGGTACAAATCCATAACCCAGAATTTGAAAATTTACAGGTCGGCAGATTCCTCTTTTCTCACGGTTGATGGGCAACTTCAACTTATCACGAAGAAACAAGTAGATTTCGTTGCCCGCTTTTCTTGCTTCTGATTTTGTTTTGAAATAAATACTGAAATCATCTGCATAGCGAACAAATTTCATAGCCCGTTTCTCCATTTCCATATCCAATTCATGTAATATGATATTGGATAATAGCGGACTTAGCGGACTACCCTGCGGAACACCTTTTCGGCGCTTCTCCAGCTTCCCATTTCGCTCAATCGGAACCCTGAGCCAGCGACGGATCAGGCACATAGTTGCTTTGCACTTTATCTTTCGAAAAAGAATTTGCAACATTAGCACATGATCAACTTCATCGAAAAACCCTTTCAGGTCAATTTCAACAATATGCTGGTAACCAGAATTGATGTAACCAAGAGATTTCTGGATAGCCTGATGCGTGTTACGCTTTGGCCGGAAACCGTAGCTGTATTCTGAGAAAATATATTCATAACGGGTCATTATTACCCTTGATACAGCTTGTTGGAGCATGCGGTCAACGACTGTTGGTATACCAAGCAGTCGCATTTTCCTATTTCCCTTCGGGATTTCTTTGCCCCGAATTGGTTGTGGAATATAAGCACAATTGCGTACCAGTCCTGTTAGTTCCTGGCGATGTTCATCCAGATACGGTTTCAAGTCTTTTACGCTCATGTGGTCAACCCCTGCCGCCCCTTTGTTCCAAATTACTTCACGGCTTGCTTCCGTTAGGTTTCCTGCACTTAAGATCCTGTCAATAAGTTCCATTCGCTTTTACTTGTTAATCCTTATTCCTGTTGTGCTTTCCTATGGCTGGTATCCGCCTTTGGCGGATAGACCTCCATTCGGAATTAACAACGATTTAAAGTTCAGCCCTTCAATGAATACTTCTGCTGTTGGGTAACTTGGCCAGTCATTTCGCTCGACCTCCACAGGTTTACCTTTCATTTCATACCGTAATTCATCTAATATGGCCTCTGCTGACTTCTTGGTTTATAGAAATGCCGAATCTAGTCCAAGATCTCCCCTGGTAAGAGCTTTTTCCTTCTTCCAATCACTGCGGTATCTACTATAAAATGCTTTGGGTGTTCTTTGGACGTTGCAATGATGTGCTTACTTATCCACATTCTATAGCCTCATATACCGTTCCTGTTCGTCAGTACCGGATTTTGCCGTTTGGCTTCCTTCACTGCTACCGTCACCAGTAACCAGCCCCGTTAAAAATACGGGGCAGGCTTTGCCACTTGCTAATGCTTCAGGGCACGACCCCCATGCATAAGGGACTTGCACCCTCTGGAAAAAAAAACATCACCTATTATTAGTCTTTAGCAAAATAAATTTGCATTTTTGGAATTTATCCAGACCTTTAATAGGTGTGCACTGCTGCTCATGCAGGGCACACACAATGTATATAAGTCATTGGGTGATAAGTGGTTAAATGTAAATTTACAAATAGAAATAAACGGCATAGTAAATTGAAAGTTAGGTATTTCAAAATGCCCAACGCCTCATATACTCAACGTTACCTGCAAGGCAAAGACCGGAACCAATGATAATTACTAATGAAATAATAAAAAGCAGCTATTTTTGTCTTTATAAAACATATTTAAAAATAAGTGGAGAATTTGGTAAACAAACAGAATATG
>QMPA01000369.1 GCA_003650365.1 Bacteroidota bacterium
AGCATCAAATATCTATACTGTTAAAAAATATGGCCCCGATCGTCTTGCTGGCTTTTCCCCTATTCCGGCTATGTCGATGTTGAGCTATGCAGCAGGGTCGCGATTCCTTCAATTAATGGGTGGTGTTAACCTTAGTTTTTACGATTGGTATTGTGATTTACCAAACTCATTTCCTGAAATTTGGGGTGAACAAACAGACGTTGCTGAAAGTGCCGACTGGTTTAACTCTAAGTTTATTGCTGTAATGGGAGCCAACCTTGGGATGACTCGTACACCGGATGTGCATTTCTTTTCAGAGTCGCGTCATAATGGTACTAAAACTGTGGTATTTGCTCCTGACTTTAATATGGTAGCCAAATATGCCGACAAATGGGTGCCTGTTCATGCCGGACAAGATGGTGCATTTTGGATGGCAGTTACACATATTATACTAAAGGAGTATCACCACGAAAAGCAAACTCCTTATTTTATTGATTATACCAAAAAATACACCGACAGTCCATTTCTGGTTGAAGTAAATGAGGAAGACGGCAAATTGGTTCCCGGCAGGTTACTCAGGGCCAATACGGTGAAGAAATTCAAGGATATTGAAAAAGGGGAATGGAAGTTCCTGAATATCGACAGTAAAAGTGGCGATTTGGTTTGCCCCGGAGGAAGTTCCGGTCACCGTTGGGATGGTAAAGACGGCAACTGGAACATGAAGTTTGAAGATGCTGAAACCGGAAAAAAATACGACCCCGTTTTAACGCTATTGGAAAATAATGATGAAGTTCAACAATTAGAATTCGTTGAGTACGGAAAAAATCATGCTGTAAAAAGAGGTGTTCCTGTAAAACACATTGAAACCGTAAATGGCAAAGTAACAGTAACTACTGTTTACGACCTGATTATGGCACAATATGGCGTTGACCGCGGACTCGGTGGCGCGTATCCAAAAACTTACGACGAAAAAGAGGCTGCTTATACACCGGCCTGGCAGGAAATACTTACCGGAATTGGCCCAAAAACTGTTTTGCAATTTGCACGCGAATGGGCAAGAACCGCAGAAACCACACACGGAAAATGCAGTATTATTATTGGTGCCGGTATCAATCACTGGTATCATAACAATTTGATTTACCGTGCCGGAACCATGGCCTTAATGCTCACCGGTTGTATTGGAGTAAATGGTGGCGGAATGAACCACTATGTTGGTCAGGAAAAACTGGCACCCGGGGATTCATGGGGAACTATTATGTCGGGAAAAGACTGGCAGAATGGGGTACGTTTGCAACAAGCACCCATCTGGCATTACATCAATTCAAATCAATGGCGTTATGATGGAAACCAGGCCGATTACAATACAGTTCCAAAAAATGAACTCTCTTCGATGCACTCGGCAGATATGGTTGTGAAATCTGTTAAAAACGGATGGATGCCATTTTATCCGCAGTACAATAAAAGTAATCTCGATATTGTAAAAGATGCAGAAAAAGCCGGTGCCAAAACGGATGACGACATCAAAAACTATGTTGTTGATCAACTCAAGAAAAAGGAACTGGAATACTCTGTTGTTGAACCAGATGAAGAAATCAACTTCCCAAGGTTATGGTATATTTGGCGGGGCAATGCGATTGCCGGAAGTGCCAAAGGCCACGAGTTTTTCCTGAAGCATTATTTGGGAACACATAACAACTCAATAGCTGATGAGGTAGCCGATCAATTTGTAAAGGATATTAAAGTAAAAAGTGAGAACCCTGAAGGAAAAATGGACCTGATTGTCAACCTTAATTTCAGGATGGACACCTCCGCTTTATATTCTGACATTGTTTTGCCGGCAGCTTCCTGGTACGAAAAAACCGACCTCAACAGTACGGACATGCATTCCTTTATCCATCCGCTTTCAAAAGCCATTGCACCGGTTTGGGAATCAAAAAGCGATTGGATGATTTTCCGCGAAATCGCAAAAGCCACCAGCGAATTGGCGAAGACACACTTTGCAGAACCCATCCGTGATTTGGTTAACGTACCCATCCTGCATGACAGTCCCGGTGAAACATCGCAAAGCGAAATCAAGGATTGGAGCAAGGGTGAATGCGAACCCATTCCGGGAAAAACCATGCACAATATGGTGGTGGTCGATCGTGACTACACTAAGATTTATGATAAGTTCATCAGCCTGGGCCCAAATATTAAAAACGGATTGGGTGCACATGGCAATGGTTATCAATGTGGTGATTTTTACGATAAAATGCTGGATGACAAAGATCATCTGCAAGAAGTTGATGGCAAGAAATATCCATCATTATATGAAGATGAAGAAGCAGCCAATGCCGTGCTTCATCTCTCAAGCCTTACAAACGGGGTACTCAGTCAGCGTGCTTATGAAGTAGCCGAGAAGAAAACCGGAATGAAGCTGACCGATATTTCTGAAGGAAGCCAGGATGTTTACATTCAATACAAAGACCTGCAGACCAAAATCCACCGTTACAATCAATCACCGGTTTGGTCAGGACTGATGAATGATGGCCGGGCCTATTCGGCCTTCACTTATAATGTGGAGCGCCTCGTACCCTGGCGGACACTTACCGGCCGTCAACATTTTTACCTGGATCATGAAGGCTACATTAAGTTTGGCGAACACTTGCCTACTTATAAACCATCTCCCAGGCCGGAAGCTTATGGCGAGTTACGGAAGACGGTAGC
>QMPA01000370.1 GCA_003650365.1 Bacteroidota bacterium
AAAAATCGAAAAACTGATTGGTCAGTTCCCTGAAATTTTTAAAGCTTTCCGTAAAGCCGGGAAGAAAATCAAGATTACGGTTCTTCCAGGTAACCATGACTATGAGTTGGCCTGTTATCCTGAATTTGTAGCGGTTTTTAAAGCATACAATATCACGCTTGAACAAACTCCCGCCATCACCCGTGAAATTGGTGGTAAGTATTTATGGATTGAACATGGAAATCAGTACGACACAACCAACCGCATGCCTGATTTTGGCAATCCCCATGCCATGCCTATTGGATATTTTATCACAAGTAATATGGTGGGAAAGGCCGGCCAAATCTCTGAACAGGGACGTTATAATTGGGTGAAAGATATACAATCTGTTTATCCGACAGAATTGATTCCCGACTGGATAATGTCCAACTATTTCTACCGGGAAATGAGCCCCGTATTGAGATGGATACTGCTTCCTTTTCTGCTGCTTTCAGGAGTTACCCTGTTTGTTTTGGGCGGAGCAGCACTTGAATATCTCAATATTACAGATGATAATATTTTTCTGAATAACAGAATATTTGATTCTTTGGGCGTAGTAGGCAGTCTTCTTCAAATAATTTTAACAATAAATGCTATTGCATTGTTGGTATTTTTGGCACTGGCAATTCCGTTTGCTGTTGTTTTGAGGGATTTGAAAAAGACCTTGGAACGATTCGATATCGAAATGGACCCGGCAAAACTCACAGGGTCGAAAAATAATTCATATATGGAAGCGGCCGGAAAAATATTCGAAAATGATGCTGATGTAATTGCTTTTATCTACGGCCATACCCACACTTCTTCCATTGAACAAAAAGGTGATCGATTCGTGATAAACACAGGCACCTGGCTTAAAAGGTTTGAACGTGTATCGCCCCGTTTCGGTTTATTACCAGCCATTTATGTTCCACATTACAATCTTAATTATTTCAAGGTAAAAACGGAAGGAGGAAATATAGTTATTGAATATCACAAGATTGACAAATCAGCTTCTTCAGATTTAAGCCTGGTGGAACGCATTATGGTTTCGCGAAAGCGGAGAAAGAAAACAGTGGCAATACCATCAAAAACCTTGGTTAATTTTACTTGAGTTGCTATTCTGTCCATTTCTCAACCATTAGCTTCTGGATTACATAGATTACAATTTTTCTTAACACAAAGATTCGCATTTGATAATTGATATTCATGATAAAATCATATTTAAAAATGCCATAATTTTGGAGGCTTACAAAAGATATTATAAAACTAATTTCATTAAAACTAAAAAGAAATTATGAGATCATATAAAACATTGTTATCCGCAGGGTTTATTCTCGTATTACTTTTCTCGTCGTGTATACCTGAGAAAGAGGAAGTAAAGGAAATCCCTGAACACATTCAACCAATAGCTGCAAGCGGGGATTTGGACTTATCTACCGGCCAAATGGTTTATGTACCAGCCTATTCACAGATTTACTCCGTCTTTTCCAATACAGATGATGGCCGAATAAATCTTGCTGTTACACTCAGTATCCGCAATACGGACATAAATAATCCGATCATTATCAAATCGGTATCATATTATGGTGATGATGGGACATTGTTGAAAGAATATATTGAAATACCGTTTCGCTTATCTAAGATGGCTTCTGTCTCGTACAACATCAGTCGGACAGATGTAAGTGGCGGAATTGGCGCAAACTTTATTGTTAAATGGGGTGCTGAACAGACTGTAACTGAACCTTATATTCAGGCCATTATAATTGGTGCTGATGGTAACAGAGGATACTCATGGCGAAATCCCGCTTATGTTATTAAAGAAATTAGTAAATAATTAAACTATAAATATTATGGATCCTTTGTGGATTTTAGTTGCCTTTATTTTTGGTTTTGCCGTAAAGCAAATTGGCTTGCCACCATTGATAGGTTTTTTGATCGCCGGTTTTGCACTCAATATTTTCGGTGTCGAGGGTAATGAAACACTTGATTGGCTTGCCGACTTTGGTATATGGCTTTTGTTGTTCAGTATCGGCTTAAAGCTAAAAGTTAAAAGCCTGTTACGTCCCGAGATATGGGCCACCGCCTCACTTCACATGCTTATTACAGTCATTTTGTTTGGACTGGGAATTTTTGCCTTGAGTTATTTAGGTCTTTCGTTATTTGATGGCTTGACTTTGGCATCATCTTTACTGATTGCTTTTGCGCTAAGTTTCTCCAGCACCGTGTTTGCAGTTAAAATACTGGAAGAAAACGGTTCAATGTCATCTGCCCATGGACGAATTGCAATCGGTATTTTAATTATGCAGGACATCTTTGCAGTCATCTTTTTAACGGTTTCATCAGGAAAAATGCCTTCGCCCTGGGCATTCGCATTACTGGCTTTACTGATAATTCCTGTTTTTATAAAAAAGTCTCCTCTTGCGACAATAATAACCAGGTCAGGTCATGGCGAATTATTGGTATTACTTGGTGTGCTTATACCTTATGGAGGGGCAATGCTGTTTTATTCTGTAGGCTTAAAACCTGATTTAGGGGCTCTGGTATTGGGCGTATTGCTGTCGGGTCATCCAAAAGCAAAAGAACTCGGCAATGCCATGTTAAGTTTTAAAGATATTTTTCTTGTTGGTTTTTTCCTCACAATAGGTTTGTCAGGTTTACCCGACTGGGAAACTTTGGGTATTTCACT